>CAYGRF010000216.1:0-1882 GCA_964352275.1 uncultured Caulobacterales bacterium | reverse complement strand
ATATAGGGACGCGTAAGGCCACAAAAAGACGGAAATAAGGCAAGTTTAGGGCATTTTACTAATGAAAGCTTAAGGCAGGGCTTGCGCATTATGATCGCGGCGTTACACTAAGCCTATGAATTCAAAGATTATTTCACTGCCGCCGCGCCTGACTTCATCACAGAAACGCCCGGACATCCAAACAGCCTTTAACCGTAAGGAACTCTCGCAAATCCTATCTGTGTATGGACAGATGGTCAGCCATGGTCATTGGAAAGACTACGCTATCGACTTCCTTCCGGCCCGTGCCGTGTTTAGCGTTTACCGCCGGGCTAGCGAACATCCGCTTTACCGGATCGAGAAAATTCCCGCGCTTAAAAATAAACAAGGCCAATTTTGCGTCATTGCGCCGGGCGGGCTTATCTTAAAGCGCGGCCATGACTTGGCCGCAGTTCTGCGGGTGTTTGATCGGCAGCGCTTTAAAGTCACATAAACACCCAAAACAAAAAAGCCCGCCTGAATGAGGCGGGCTTTGTTTAGTTCATGATGACCTGATTATTCGCGGCCAAACAGGCTCAGCAAAATCTGAAACATGTTGACGAATACAAGCAGCAGGCTCGCTGCGCCATAAGCCGACATTTTGCTTTCCATAGCGGCATTGCCCTGAATGCTGTAATAGACACGCTTGAGCATCTGCGTTTCCCACGCTGTGATAAATGCGAACGCGAGCAGCGCTATACCAGATACAGCCATCTCAAACGGACCACTGAGTTGAAGCGCAGGAACAAACGCACCCAAGAGCATGATTGCGATATAAGCGATTACGGCTGCAACAGCATATTTTATATAAGCACTTAAGTTACGTTCAGTCGTGTGCCCGAAGAAGCTGAGTGCCGCAAACAAGGCAACAGTCATGAAGAATATTTTTGCGATTACTTCTGCTGGATAGAAAATCGTTATCACAGACATGAAAACGCCTAAAAACGCAGCAAAACCGAACAAAAATGTTAAAACCCCACCCAAACTCATAGATGGAAGTTTGCGTCCGACTGCACCAAACAATAATGGAATGGCAATTACAAAAGCCAGTAGAATAAATGGGCTGCGGAGGATGCCAAGACCGCCTTGATTAGCAACAAGAAATTGACCGCCAAAATAAGCAACTGTTGCCGTTACCGCCATGGCGGCTGCCATGTAGCGGTATGTGCCCAGCATAAAATTCTTGAGGCCGACATCAGTGCTTGCGTAATTGCCTACTGAATGTGGAGAACCGTTGGTCATAAAAACTCCCTTAAGATGTGTTGACCGTTTGAAGATTGGTATCCACAATATAAGAGAGTTTTTCAACAATGCAAATCTATCTCTCCAAAATTTAACTTAGGAACAAACTATGGATTACCGAACGCTTGGCCGTACAGACATCACCGTTTCCTCTGTGTGCCTCGGCACCATGACATGGGGCGAGCAAAATACAGAAAGCGAGGCCCACGCACAGCTTGATTACGCACTTGGAGCCGGCGTCACCTTTATCGACGCTGCTGAAATGTATCCCGTGCCGGGACGCCCCGAGACGCAGGGACGCACGGAAGAGTATATCGGCACATGGATCAAGGCGCGCGGCCGCCGCGATGACTTTATTCTAGCGTCCAAAATCACTGGCCGTTCCGACATGTCGTGGGTGCGCGAAAAAGGCGACGTGACCCGCCATACGCCCGCGCAAATTGATGAGGCGGTTGAGGCGTCCCTGAAACGTCTTAAGACGGATTATCTGGATCTGTATCAACTCCACTGGCCGGATCGGGGGCTCCCCGGCTTTGGGTTTCATGCGTACCGCGATTATGACGCCAACGATATGGTGCCGCTCGAAGACATACTCGGCGCGCTCGCCCGGCATGTGGACAAA
>CAYGRF010000215.1:0-1946 GCA_964352275.1 uncultured Caulobacterales bacterium | reverse complement strand
TCACTTAATCCCAAGCGCGCCAACAATAACATCATGGATTTCGTTTTGCTCCATTACGCCGCGCACTTGGTTTGCGCCGGGGCCTGTGGCATATAAAGGCACATCCTCGCCCGCGTGGGTTTCACTGCCCATGGGAACCGCTGCTTCTTGGCGGTAGTCTCTATCTTGGACAACTTCATCGGTGAGCGCGGGGCCGTCGACGGTGCGTATATTCATGCCATTATGGTATCCAAGCGTGGTGTAAGGCCGGCCGTCTTTGGCGAGCGCAGGTTCGGTGTTCGGCATACCTGTCTCCCGGTCTATATAATGCACGAGGCCCATGATTGGATTGCCGCGCGCGGGATAACCCGCAATGGTAAACACATGAGAATGATCGGCCGTGACCAAAATTAGTGTATCGTCGCTGGCTTTGGCGATGGCGGTTTTCACGGCTTCATTGAGGGCCTGCATATCGCGCATGGCACGGTAGGCGTTCGTGCCGTGATGGGCGTGGTCAACGCGTCCGGCCTCGACCATAAGAACATAACCCGTGCCGCGCGCGGACAGGTTATCAATGGCAAAGCTGGTCATTTCGGCCAGCGAGGGTTGACCGCTTTCTGCGCGGTCGGCTTCATATTCCATATGCGACGCGCCGAACAGTCCAAACACATCTTGGCCGCTCTTTGCTTTAAGGGACATAAGCTCTGAGCCGGTTGTGACAAGGACATGATCATCGCCTTGCGCTGTCCATTGCGCGGTTTGCGCGCCTGAAAACTCTTTTGCGCCGCCGCCGAGGGCCAGATTGATCGGTGTCTCAGGTTTGACAAGTTGCGCGGCAATGCTCTCGCATCCTGCCTCCTTGGCCTCGTCCTTGATGTCTTTGTCAGCTTCCCAGTTCCGGGACGCTGAATGAGAATACATAGCCGCCGGGGTGGCATGGGTCAGGCGGGCGGTTGAAATAATGCCAACAGATTTTCCGGCCTTTGAGGCGATGCCTGAGAGTGTCGGCGGAGCGTCCGATCCGCCGCACCCAGCAAACAGGTTGTTAGGCCTAACATTCAGGGTGCCGATATTGGCTTTATAACCCGACATAATGGCGGTAGCTGTGCCTGCGCTGTCCGGCACTTGCGAATCTGCGTTGTAGGTTTTGATAAGGGCGAGATTGTCAAAGGCCTCAAAGGCCAGCGCATGCTCTTCGCCGAGTTTGCCTTGGCTTTGGCCGTCAAAAATTCGCGCGGCTGTAATCGTCGAAATGCCCATGCCGTCGCCGATAAAGAGGATAACATTGTTCGCCGGGGCCGCCGCCATGGTCTTGCCTGAGGCTTCAACTGCGCTTTGAGAATCGAAAACCTTGCTATTTGCGCAACCATTTGCTATAAGAGCCGACAGGCAACAGGTTGATAGAGCTAAAAAGCGCCGGAATGACGGTGATGTGTTTGGCATGAAATCCTCCATTTGCCTTAAGTCTTTGAATTTAAAGACTTTATCGGAATGAATTTATTCTACCAGAAAAAAAACACATTTTTATCTCTTTTTTTCAAAAAGGTGTTTGACTCTGAAAATTCGTTTCCCTATATAGCGCTCCTCGGCGGCCAACGCGGCTTGCGGGGCGGGCCTCTTTCGAGGCCTAAATATTGAGAACTAAACACTTTTTTAGTTTTTAGCTGTTTGACATTGTGAATATTGGGAAGAGAGACGTAGACGGCGTTGCGCTGTGACGCAGACTTGGTAACAAGCTGCATCTCAAGTTGTAACGACTGTTATTGACGTTTCTCTTTAATAGAATAATGATATCGCTTGGGCTTACTTGTAAGTCTAAAGTGGATCTCGTTATTTCTTTGAAACGCAACAAAATGCTTTATGAAAATTCTTTTTGAATTTTTTAAAGCCAGTGACAATAACAGTCGGAATTACTTTCAACCTGAGAGTTTGATTCTGGCTCAGAACGAACGCTGGCGGCAGGCTTA
>CAYGRF010000214.1:0-2103 GCA_964352275.1 uncultured Caulobacterales bacterium | reverse complement strand
ATTATGTTCCGTTTTTCACGCTACTCAATGATACGAAAAGCAAGCGCGACTTTAATGAAAAGATGAGCCGCGTGTCCGCCTATGGCCGGATTTATCTCTACGGTATGCGCGGGTATAAATTGCTCCCGCTTAGCAAAGCCACGCTTGCTCCGACGGCGTTTAGCGTGATGGCCATGCCCGTAACATCGCTAATGAACTCAGGCGTTTGGGATGTTCATGCCGTTCCGAATTAGGCTGTAAAACTGGAATCCTGAGTTTGCTAACCTTCGCCTCTCCTCGGGGAGAGGCAGGCCCGCCGCATTGCGGCGGAGTAGCCGGTGAGGGGAAAAGATATGCAACGCAATACAAAATTTTAAATTTTGTGATGATTTCCCCTCACCCCGCAACGGCTTCGCAGTGCGGGCCTCTCCCCAAGGAGAGGCAATTGCATCGAGAATGTTTTTCACCCGCAGGTGCGTCTTAGCGGAGCATTTCCGCGTGGGCGGAAATAAATCATTGCCAAGTGCGATCGAGCTATACATGAGTCCGATATGCCGATCTATCTGATCATACTCTTCTTTGTCACGGCGGCGCTTTATGCGGCGGTGGGGTTTGGCGGTGGCTCGACCTATAATGCTTTGCTGGTGATTAGCGGCGCGGATTACCGGATTCTTCCGGCTGTGGCGCTGGCCTGTAATATTATTGTGGTGACCGGCGGCGTGTGGCGGTTCTATAAAGCGGGGCTTTTGCCCGTAAGGGCTATGCTGCCATTCCTCGTTGCCTCTGTGCCCGCGGCGCTCATTGGCGGACGTTTGCCCGTCTCGGAAACTTTATTTGTCGGGCTTCTTGGCGGCGCGCTGCTGCTGAGCGGTCTACGGCTTTTGGTGCATACGGAGAACGGAGGCGCTGGACTCGCCGCTCGCAAGCCGCCCATAAGTTTGGCGCTTGGTGTTGGCGGAGCTATCGGGCTTTTGTCCGGCGTGGTCGGGATTGGCGGCGGGATATTCCTAGCGCCTGTGCTGTACGCGCTGCGCTGGGATAGCCCGCGCAAAATCGCCGCCGCCTGTAGCCTGTTCATTCTCGCCAATTCCCTGTCGGGACTATCAGGGCAGATTATGAAGCTCTCGGATACATCGCTTCTGGCGCTGGCCTTGCCCTATTGGCCGCTGCTGCCCGCCGTTTTTATTGGCGGCCAAATCGGTTCATGGCTAGCAGCAGGAGGGCTTAACCCCAAATATTTAAAACGGATGACAGCCGTGCTGATTCTCTATGTGGCCGTCCGCCTCATTTATAAATGGGCAGGACTTGCGGGTATGGTACCAATCTAAGACTTCCAGCGCAGGGTTCTGGCTTTGACCGGATTAACAAAATCCCGGCCTTCGCTGCGTGATGCCGCCCACTCTTTTTTGATGGCGTAATACCATTTGGCTTGGGTGTCCGCATCGTCAATCAACATGAGGGACGGATCATAGTGAAGCCCCATTTGCTGGAGGTCGACCATATGCCCGTCTTGGCGCAGGAAGGCTTTGGCTCCGCGTCTGAGCACCGGGGAGAGTAGGCGGATGAGCGCCATATCGGTGAAAAATATTTGGCGGATAATCGTTGTGCCCGCATCAACAGGCGTCACAGCGGTGAATGATAAAAGCGTTTTTTCGCCGACCTTTATCTCTTCGGTGCGAATGCCGGGCAGACGGAAGCTAATCTCTGTGACCGGTTTACCGCCGAGGAGTTTATAGGCAAAGCTGTTGGATGACGGGCTGTGCGCGGCCATGGCGAACCCGCGCGTGCGCGGCTCAAACGCTTTGGCTTTTTCGTGCATGCTTTTCTCGGACCGCCACCACCACTGGCGGTGGACATAGGGGCCGTGCGCCGGATCCATTAGGCCGACCACCGCATGGTCAACGTGGCAGTTAAGCAGAAGCTGATCATCCATAATAGGTTTGCGGTTGGCAAACGCAAAGGCGGGCGGATCAATCGGCGGGGTTCCTGAAAACCGTTTATCGGTTGCGATATAAACCCACACGAGATGCCCGTCTTCGCGGGCGGGAAAAGTGCGTACTTTGATGCGAGCCGGATCAAGGTCTTGATCCGCGCAGAGCGCCGGAATTTCCTGACAGGCTCCAT
>CAYGRF010000213.1:0-2202 GCA_964352275.1 uncultured Caulobacterales bacterium | reverse complement strand
CAGGCGCAAGCCATTGAACGCTATGGGTTTTATGAAATTATAAAGTTGGAATATAGTGCACCGGTCTATATTTTGTCCGGATAACTCGGTTTGATGTCGTAAGGAATATCATCCAAACTACCGAGGACGGTTTTCGCCGCATCATCAAGCTGCGTGTACTCATCTAAGAAAGCTTTGGCCGCCTCGTAATCACCGCTGGCCTGCAAGCGAACAATTTTGCCCGTCAGGTCCGAAATCGCTTGCGCCAATTTATCAAAATCTAAGCGGTAATGCTGTTCAGTCTCCAGCCACTCGGCCGCGCCCGCTTCCCGGAAAAACCGGTACTGATAGGCCGCGCCTTTGGCATGGGCAGCGGCTGTGCCAAAGCGCATGGAGCGAAACTTTCCGGTAAAATATGTGGCCAGATAAGCATCGCGCTCGCTTTTTGGCAGTTCGCCGCGTTCCATCATATAGAGGATATTATAGGCGCCCATGACATCCGCTTTGCCTTCCTCAAGGCCTGAGGCGAGGTCTTTAAGCTGCGCGTTGACGGTGGTCTCGGCGCCGTCCACCATAATCGTGCCCGGCCCCAATGAATGAGACAGTTCGTGAAACAGCGTATTATTGCCCATCCATTTTTTCGCCGTCAACCCGGCCTGCTCCGGGACGAGAACACGTTCGCCGATAGGCGCGAGTATCCGGTCATATTTGGCCCCCAGAACATTGTTGAGAATCACTTTTTTAGCGCCCTTGGCTTCGCGTACGCGCTCATCATTGGGCAGGTTAAAGGCAATCGTCTGTACGCCGGGCACATTATCGCCGCCGCCTTTGACCTGATAGGTCACAGCAATCGGACTTTCAAATCCGCGTTTAAAGTTCTTATATTCATCCTCGACCGGAAGGTTGGCCTCCATATCACGGAGGAAATCTTTATATTTAGCCAGCGCGGCCGATTCTTCCGGGTTCTTGATGGTCAGGAACATTTCATAGGCGGTTTTATATCCGTATAATCCATCATCATAAACTTCATAAGGCCCGACGGCGATTTCAATATTACCTTTCAGGTCCATCCACGCCATTTCGCTTTCATAATAATCATCGCTTAGGAACGCGTCGGCGCGCATATTCAGGAAATTTTTCAGCGTGAGTTCTTCGGACAGCGCGGCTGCATCGCGCATAATTTGCGCGGCTGGCTCGACCCACTCGGCGTAATATTCATGATAGGGGACGGCGACCAGATCATCGCCAGACCGGCGAATGACCGTATAGCCTGAGCGAAACGCATCTTCGTCAGCGGGGTGCGCCGCAATCCAGCCTTCAAATTCATCCTTCGTCATATCCGCGGGATAAAACCCGCCGCCAACCGGGCACGGCGTATCCCCGTAAAAGACCGCATTGGCTTCCAGCCCGTCGCAAACACCGTAATGCTGATCAAACATCTTGAGCAGTAGGTCGCGGTCAGGACGGTCAGAGCTTGCAATCTCTTCGCGCAATTCTGGATAATTGGCGGCAAGCTGGCGCAGATATATGGCGTTCATCAATGGCTCTAATTCCATGAGCTTATTGACAACGGCGCGTTCAGACGCAGAGAGAAACGCGGTGTCGACCTCCATCTGGACGGGCGCAAATTTAGTATATTGCCCGGCTAGGTCATAGGCTGAAGTTACGGTTTGCGGCATGTCCACCGGCCCGGTTTCGCTGGCAGGGTTCGAGCAGCCTGTAATCAAAGCTGCGGCGGCAATTGTCGTCATAAGAAAGCGCATAATAATATCCTTTAAGTCTCAATAGCGGCGCGGATTTGCGCCGCAAGGCCATTTAAATCGTCCATATCGGCCATGTTTCCGGCAGCATGGGCGTTCATATCCCCGCCTATATAGCGCGGAATGATATGAAAGTGCAGATGAAAAACAGTTTGTCCGGCGGGCGCGCCGTTAAACTGGGTAATGATAATCCCGTCCGGCTCCAGCGCGGTTTTCACAGCCGCCGCAATGGTCTGTGTGCGCCCGATCATACGGCCAAGGGTTTTCCCGGACGCATCCAGCAAGTTCCGCGACGCGGCTTTAGGGATGACAAGGCAATGTCCCCGCGTTTGCGGAAAGGCATCCATGAATGACAGGATATGCTCGTCCTCATAGACTTTCGCGCACGGGATGTCTCCGCGCAGAATTTTAGCGAAAATATTGTCGGGATCGTACTGTCCTTCAAGGCTCATGATTTTTCCTT
>CAYGRF010000212.1:0-2320 GCA_964352275.1 uncultured Caulobacterales bacterium | reverse complement strand
CAAACAACACAAATCTATAGCTTAAGTCACTGTCCGAATATTGGGGGACACCTCATTGCATTTTCATCCACGCTTCGTGATTTTCAGTAAAAGATATAGTTTTGCGGATCATAATTTTACCTCAATATAGCGCAAAATAGCATAATATTACAAACAAGTGAAGGTGTTGCGCGCTAGCCGGCAGGCAGTCCGCGTTTAAAGGATTGCGCTCAATCCCGCTTGTGAGGGCTTTGGCGTGACAGATTGGGCGTTTCGTTATATGACGTGCAAGAATAGCGTCACCGTGAACAAGCCCCATGCAACAAGTCCTGAAAGCCATATTGTTCTTTGCCGCCATTATCGGCGTGATTGTGCTTGGGCTTTTCTGGCCCAGCGAAGACGCGTCCACGCCAGACACGTTAGCTCCGGCCGGTATCACCGACGATATGAGCGCTTTCGGCGTTATCAGCCCGCCGCTGCCTTTGGAAACGGTCAAGCTTCATACAGTTTATTCGACGCTGGACGCTATTCTGGATGGGCGGTTTCAATACCGCGAAGGCGATATTGCCTGGACGTTCACCATTCCGATTGATTGGGGCAAGCCACCGGACGGCCTTGAGACGCGCCGAGTTGTGCAGCGGCTGGCTATGGCGGATCCGTTTCTAAAAGCCTTTGATGAGACCGGCGATAAGGCCGCGTTTCGGCAAGCCGCGTTTTTCATGCTGGATTGGCAACGCTTTCACCAAACCGGGCGGCGCGTCACGCCCCATAGCTGGGATTTGGACGCGGCGGAGGGCCGTATGAACCGTCTGGCCTTTATGCTGAGCGCTATAGAAAATGACCCGGCGCTGTTAGCCACAGATAATACGCGCTCACTCATAGCTTTGGCGGATTTTCATCTACGCCGTCTCGCGTCTCCTGATTATATAGAGACTGAATACACGTCCGGGATAGACTTTCCGCAAAACCCGTCTGTTCAAACCCTCTGCCGTGTATTAGATAAGCTGACCTCTTGCCCATAACGGAGCCTCCCATGACCACATTAGTGCTTGTCCGACACGGCCAAAGCGAATGGAACCTGCAAAACCGCTTCACCGGCTGGGTCGATGTTGATCTGACCGAGACCGGCATAGCCGAAGCGGAAAAAGCCGCGGTGCTGCTGGCGGAGAAAGACATACGGTTTGACGCGGCCTACACATCGTTTCAAACCCGCGCCATTCGCACGTTATGGCTGACCCTTTCAGGCCTTCAGCAAATGTATATTCCAGTCATCAAAGATTGGCACCTCAATGAGCGTCATTACGGCGCGCTCACGGGGCTGAACAAACAAGAGACGCGCGAGAAACACGGCGATGAGCAAGTCCATATATGGCGCCGCAGTTTTGATATTCCCCCGCCCCAAATTAGCGCCGATCATGACTATCATCCGTCCCACGACCCGCGTTATGCGCATATTCCGGTCAGCGAGCTGCCGTGCGGCGAAAGCCTGAAAATGACGACCGAGCGGGTTCTACCCTATTTTGAGGCCGAGATTGTGCCGCAGATTCTAGCGGGACAAAACCTGATCATTTCGGCTCATGGAAACTCCCTGCGGGCTTTAATGAAATCTTTGTTTCATGTTGCGGACGCAGATATTCCCGGATTTGAATTTCCTACGGGCAACCCTCTCTTGATCGAGCTTGAGGACGGAACGCTGAATATCCAATCGGCGGCCTATTTAGACCAAGACCGCGCCAAAGCCCTGCCGCCCTTTTAGCCGCTATGACCGATGAAGATTTCATGCACGCGGCTATTGATCTTGCATGGACGCATCACGGCAAAACCGGAGAAAACCCGTCTGTTGGCTGCGTGATTGTCAAAAACGGCGCTATTGCCGGGCGCGGCGTGACATCAATCGGCGGGCGTCCCCATGCGGAAACCAACGCGCTCAAAGAGGCTGGCCAAGCTGCCGCTGGTTCTTGCGCCTATGTGACGCTGGAGCCATGCTCGCATTTCGGCCAAACTCCGCCTTGCTCTAACGCGCTGATAGAGGCCGGGATCATCCGCTGCGTCATTGCCTGTATTGACCCGGATCCGCGCGTGCACTGGCGCGGCGCGGCGCGGCTCCAAGAGGCCGGTATCGATACAGTCGTCGGCATATGCGCTGATGAAGCGTTTCGATTGCACGCAGATTTTTTCGCGCGGTTTAGTCGTTAAGCTTTAACGCGCAGATCAGGCCGTTACTAGCTTGCTCTATCAGATCAATCACCGTCTCAAATCCGTCCACCCCGCCATAATAGGGATCGGGAACCTCTTGGGTGTGAACATTATCCGCATAATCCAAAAACAGCTTGATTTTATG
>CAYGRF010000211.1:0-2545 GCA_964352275.1 uncultured Caulobacterales bacterium | reverse complement strand
AACTACCTCAAAGCCGCAGGATATGTTCTTACATAAAATCACGATGCTCTAAATCTTTGACATGCTGCACGATTTCTTTGGCATCGGATTTTGAGAGATCTTTGGGATCGTAATGAGATAAAACGGTTTCCAGCCCGACAAATTGCGCTTCCGACATCCCGGCGCTGCCACGGCCAGATGTATGCGGCCCAAAACCGCCAACTGAAAAACCATCAATCATGAAGGCTCCCTATATTCACCAATCGCGATTTTTTCTCCGAAAAACGCACGAACACAGGGTAATGATTAAGTAAACATGTTTAAGATTAGGTGTAAATCATCTGAAATTATGGCCATGAATACAGCGTTTGATAATTTGCAGAATAATTAAGAGAAGCCAACGGCCAAATCCAAAAGGAAATGGCGCGAGTGACGGGACTCGAACCCGCGGCCTCCGGCGTGACAGGCCGGCGCTCTAACCAACTGAGCTACACCCGCAAATCGATTGCTCGAAGCGAAGGCGCTGTGTAGCCGCAAGCCCTATATCCGTCAACGCTCTTTTGCGACAATTCTCATTTTTTCTTTCCGCTTGGCCAGCCGCCATATCGCGCTATAAAACAGTATGATTAAAGTGCTTCATGATGTCATCGCAAAGCCCGCCCAGGACGAGCTTGAACAGCTTTTACTCGGATGGAATTTCCCGTGGTATCATTACGCCAATACCAACTACGCTGAGCATACAACGCGCGCTGATGACGTGCCGCAATTCACCCACGGCTTTATCAGGGATGATAATGCCAACTCGGCGTTTCAGCACGTTCCGCGCATCATTCTCGATCAAATGGGGATTGCCAATACCAATATTATTCGGGCCAAAGCGAACTTGCTTGCCCGCGAGCCGGAGCCGTTTACCCACCCGCCGCATACGGACGACGCCAAACCGCACATTGTTTTTATTTACTATGTCAATGATAGTGACGGCGACACGCATTTTTATGAGCGCGGCGAGGTGATCAAGACCGTATCACCGAAAAAGGGCTCCGGCGTCATGTTTGACGGACGTATTTATCATGCGTCAAGCTCTCCTGTTACACATCGTTTCCGCATTGTGATAAATTACAACCTTGCGCCGGGGCCATATTTCGATAATTTGCCCGGCTAAAAGGAGTTTCCCATTACCGACCCTATTCTCAAAGATGTCCCCGCCGATAATTTAAAACAATTCGAAGACCCCAAAGCCGCCGTTGCGCAGCTCATCTATTTATATGACGCAGCCGTAGACCGCATAGCCGCCAGGTTTGCCGCATTTTGCGAGCACGGCGATGTCTCGGATACAGCCCCGGCCCCGGTTTATCCTTATGTTTGCGTTCTGATCCCGCCGGCCCATGCTGCCCAGACCAGCAAGCTCACCATGGGCCGCGCCAATACGCCGTCCATTAGCGGGGTGACCATCACCCATCCGCGTATCTTTGATGATTATATCGAAGGCCAATTACAGCGTGTCAAAGACCGCTTTGACGCGCGTATTTTCATCGGTCAATCGCGCAGCCCTATTCCGCTGCCGTTTGCGATGGAAACAATCCACGCGAACCTGACCGAGGACCGAAAAGCGGATCTCAAACGTCATTTCCATGCGCCGAACCTGCTGACGACGAATGATGATATTGTTGATGGCAACCTGCTCCTGCGGCGCGAAGGCCCCGTCCCGCTCTCTCTATTTACCGCAGAGCGCGTGGATTATTCCTTGCAACGTCTGCGTCATTATTCCGCCACGTCTGCGGAGCATTTTCAAAAATTTATCCTGTTTACAAATTACCAGCGTTATGTGGATGAGTTTCGGGAGTACGGCCTCGCGCAAGTCGCAGAGGGCAAAGCCAATGCCTTTGTGGAGCCGGGAAACCGCATCTCTGTGCCGGGGCAGCCGTGCGAGACGCCGGAGCTGGCAAAAATGCCGCAAATGCCTGCCTATCACTTGTGTAATGATGACAATAAAGGTGTGACATTGATCAATATTGGTGTTGGCCCGTCCAACGCCAAAACCATCACCGATCACCTTGCCGTGTTGCGCCCTCATGTCTGGCTCATGATCGGGCATTGCGGCGGCCTGCGCTTAACCCAGCGTCTAGGGGACTATGTCCTCGCCCATGCCTATGTCCGCGATGACGGCGTTCTCGATGATGTGCTCCCGATCAGCGTCCCGCTCCCGACAATTGCCGAGGTGCAAGTCGCCATGATGAAAGCCGTGTCCGAAGTCTCCAATGTGGACGAAGATCACGTCAAAGATCACCTGCGCACCGGCACAGTTGTAACCACCAGTGACCGCAATTGGGAACTCCGGTTCGAAGCCAATGCCGTTGCCCTCAACAAGGCCCGCGCTATTGCCATTGATATGGAGTCCGCGACCATTGCCGCCAATGGTTACCGCTACCGCATACCCTATGGCACTCTTTTGTGTGTCTCAGATCGCCCGCTGCACGGAGAATTAAAACTTCCGGGCATGGCCGATGCGTTTTATCAGGAACGGGTGAGTCAGCACCTGAAAGTCGGCCTGCGCGCCATTGAACTG
>CAYGRF010000210.1:1798-2550 GCA_964352275.1 uncultured Caulobacterales bacterium | reverse complement strand
TCTTACCCCACATAAAAGGCGCGGCAATCTTGACGACATTTTCACTGGCAAAATGTTCCCGTCCACGATACGTCCATTAAGTTATTATATTTTATTCAAACACAGGCATACTCGGGTCAATGAAAAAAACTATAAGCCTAGTTTTGCAAGTCTTAGGGGTCATATTCATAGCGCTGGTTTGCGTGGTTTCTTATATTTTTCTGTCCATGCCATGGACAAACGAAAATATTAAATCACCTCGGCAAGTTAAAGGCGAGCTTGCGAGAAGCGGCATAAATATCGATCAAACCATCGACATCCTTTATGGTTCCGCTCGTTATCATCCGTATATGGATGACTATCAAAAAAGTTGGTGCGTTCAGCTAGAAAAATTTGACGTCACCGATATCTTTGAAGAACAATGGCAATCTGGAAAACTTGCCCATTCTGTAGTACAGCATATTTTGAAAACAGACTTTTCGGATGCTGCGGTAGAGTGTTTTGAAAAAGATTATCATGAGATACTTGAATTACCTATTTTTTTACTCAGCGCTAACGTAGGTCGGTCATATCATTCCGATTCAAATTACGAGTTATACGGTTTTGAAGCTTTGATTTATGACTCCCATACAAATCGTGTTTCTTTCTACGGACACCAAATTTAAACACACCAGCATAAAACAATAAAACATTTGAGAATTCATAATGGGCAAAATTGACAACATCACTTACCCGGACGAAAATGGACGCTTTGGCAGTTTTGGCGGGCGCTA
>CAYGRF010000210.1:0-1788 GCA_964352275.1 uncultured Caulobacterales bacterium | reverse complement strand
TTGTCGCTGAAACGCTCATGCCGCCGATTTTGGATCTGGAAGCCGCCTATGAGGACGCCAAAGCCGACCCGGCATTTCAAGCTGAATTTGATGATTTTCTAGAGCATTATGTCGGCCGTCCAAGCCCGCTTTACTACGCCGAACGCCTGACTGAACATGTCCGCGAAGAAAACGGCGGCAATGGCGCGAAAATTTATTTCAAGCGTGATGAGCTTAACCATACAGGCGCGCATAAAATCAATAATTGTATGGGGCAGATATTGCTGGCCCGCCGCATGGGCAAAACCCGTATCATCGCCGAGACAGGCGCCGGGCAACACGGCGTTGCCACCGCCACGGTTGCCGCGCGGTTTGGCCTGAAATGTATAGTCTATATGGGCGCAACCGACATTGTCCGGCAAAAACCCAACGTGTTTCGCATGCGGCTTTTAGGGGCCGAAGTCCGCGCCGTACATTCCGGCACGGCAACCCTCAAAGACGCCATGAACGAAGCCCTGCGCGATTGGGTCACCAACGTGGGCGATACGTTTTACTGCATCGGCACAGTCGCAGGTCCGCACCCCTACCCCGCTATGGTGCGGGATTTCCAAGCGGTTATTGGCCGCGAAGCCAAAGCGCAGATTTTAGAGCGTGAAGGGCGATTGCCCGATGCGGCGGTGGCCTGTATAGGCGGCGGGTCGAACGCCATGGGGCTTTTCCATGAATTTGTGCCGGACGCGTCTGTGCGCCTGATCGGCGTCGAAGCCGCTGGGCACGGCGTCGAGACCGGAAAACACGCGGCGAGCCTGACCGGCGGCACCCCCGGCGTTTTGCACGGCAACCGCACATATTTGCTGCAAGACGAACACGGCCAAATCAATGATGCCCACTCCATATCCGCCGGACTAGACTACCCCGGCATTGGACCAGAGCACGCATTTTTACACGATAGCGGCCGAGCAGAATATGTCAGCGCCACAGATGACGAGGCCTTAGAAGCCTTTCAGCTCTGCGCACGATTAGAGGGCATCCTCCCGGCGCTGGAACCCTCCCACGCCATCCCGCGCACCATCGATCTGGCTAAAGAACTCGGTAATGACGGCCTGATTATTATGAATATGTGCGGCCGCGGTGATAAAGACGTGTTCACGATCGCCGATGCGCTAGGCGAGCATATTTCGGAAGGGACGGATGGGTGAGCAGAACATTAAAAGTACAAATATTGAATTTTATAGCAACATTTTAGTTTTTACTGCAGAAAGAATCAAATACTGAAAATAGGTGATTCGTTTATGCAGTTGCAATGGGTTAAAAGTAGAGCCAATGAATGGTTAAGCTTATCAAACGTAAATTTGTCGAATGTAAATTCGATTGGAATTTATGTGATATGGCAAGGTGGCGCAAAGGTTGTTCGAGTTAGCCAAGGAGACATAAGAGCCCGCTTATCTGAACATAGACAAAATAATTCTATTCTTCAGCATGCTTCTGGCGGGAAGCTAATGGTTACATGGGCTTCCGCACCAGCAAACCAACTTGACGGAATAGAACGATACCTAGCTGAATTGTATTCACCGCTAGAGGGTGAAAGGTTTCCTGAAGTTCATCCAATTCCGGTGAACAAAATTTCGTAGGCATTACAATCGCTTTTTGAATATTTCAACTAAGGCACTGACTACTTCAAGCTTTGGTGGTCACAGTCAATATTATTTTCCGTTTTTAACACCTGTCTAGTATGAAAACGAGATGGCCCAAAACTCTAGATTCCCCACCTTCCTCCTTCTCCCCATTTATGGGGGGAAGTAACCGGAG
>CAYGRF010000209.1:0-2586 GCA_964352275.1 uncultured Caulobacterales bacterium | reverse complement strand
CTATATTCTAAGAAGAGTCTTCGCGGCGCATGCAATACTATAGCTTCTAACCCGGAAACACAAAGTCCCCATGGCTAGGTAATCGGTTGCCGTCATAGCTTTCTGCGGCGTGGGGGCCGTTTTTTTCGACCCAGTGGAGGAACATATGCGCGGACCAGCGGTTGGGGTTGGGGACGAGCCGCCCGTGGCGATGCTCTATGCCTTTGTAAAGCACAGCATCACCGGGCTGCATCGTAAAATCCGTGTAGGCGTTTTCGCCGTAATCCGGGGCTTGCCCGGCTTTAAAATATAGATTTGTTGGAAGGGCTTCGTCTTCGACGGAGAGCGCCCACGGACGCCCGTCTGCGTAAGCCAGCGTGAGTGACAGGGAATGCTCACAGGCTGCGCGGTCGGCGTGAATGCGGCAAATATCGCCCGCTTGGTATGAGCGAAAGAAGGCATAAGTCGGCAAAAGCGCCGTACCCGTCAGAGCCTCCATATGAGCGGTCAGCCCCATATGGAAGGTTGCCATGGGCCACCATTTATACCCGTAAAGCTCATAGGCGGGCTTTTCCCCAACGCGCGGGTCAGCCAAGAGGCGCGGGCCGACTTGCTGGATGATTTTTTGAATCTCAAACGTCATATTAGACGCCATATCCGGTGAAATCAGCCCGGTAATCAGCGTTCGCCCTTTGGCTGCGTAATCTTGGGCTTGATGTGATATGTGCGATTGTTTCATCATCCCGCTCTATCAAACCACGGGCGCTTCCGCTAGGATTAGATATGCGAGACACGTATCAAAAAGCGATGACTATCATGGCCGGGCAGACGGGGGAACCGGGGACTGCGGATATGAAGCGCGCGCATGATTTGCTGTCGCAATCCGCATCATTTCCGCCCGCCATGGCCAAGCTTGCCGTGTTGGAACTTGTTGCGCCCCAAGGTCTGCGCGATGACAGCGCGGCTTGCGAATGGTTTTTACGCGCGGCCAAAAGCGGTTTCCCGCCTGCTGTTCGTGGTCTGGCTGTTTTACTGCTGAGCGGCGAAGAAACCCGTCCCATGGGCGCGGGGCTTTTACGCCGGGCGGCACAAACTGGCGATTGGGCTGCGAGTTTTCTGATTTTACGCGAGGCTATGCGGGGCCGCGTTTATGCGGGCAAAGAGGGTCTTACGCAAATGGCGGCGCGCCTCCCGCCCAGCGTTCCGTTTCTGCCATCGATGACCCAAGCGGTCCATGCGCTCCCCGCCGATATTGCACCGATGCCGCCTACGCCTTTTCGCGAAGATATATGCCGGAGCGCTTTGATAAAGGCGATGGAGGCAAACCCCGAAGTCAACCGCCGATCATTGCACAAGAGTCCCAATATTGCCGCGATGCCGGGCGCCTTGGCGCCTCTGGAGTGTGACTACCTTATTGCAGTATCAGCGCCGCTTATGCAGCCCTCGAAAGTCGTCGACGCGGATGAGGCGGGCGCTGTGGCTGCCGGGTACCGTACGTCTGATGGAGCTGTGCTGCTCCCCGCTCACATGGATTTTCCGGCTGTTTGCCTGTTGCGAAGACTGTCCGCTCATGCCGGGATTGCGCCGGAGCAGGGCGAGTTTCTATCGCTGCTGCGATACCGGCCCGGACAGGAATACCGCCCGCACCATGATTATTTATTGCCGGACGCAGCGGATTATTCCCGCGTCAAAGCCTGCGGGCAAAGACGCTCGACGCTGCTGACATATTTAAACGGCGGCTATGCGGGCGGGGAGACGGCGTTTCCGGATTTGGACATTACCTTTAAAGGCAGCCCCGGAGACGCGCTCTGGTTTGAAAATACGGATGGGCGCGGCAAACCGTTTGAGACATCCCTGCATGCGGGCGCGCCCGTTACGTCCGGCGAGAAATGGCTGATGACATTGTGGTGCCGCGAAAAGCCGTTCTGGCCGTGGATGCGCGGCGCGTCGTAAACCTTTTTAGCGTTAGCATTCGCCCATATAAGCGGCGCTCACGCCCGCGCTATTGGCGGTGCATTGATTGGAATAGGTCTGCCCGTCACAGCCGCAAACAGGACGGTAATCACGCGTGCAGATTTGCGGACGCGGACTGCAAACACCCATCTGGTCGGCTGCGCCGCATTGTCCTGAGACGTCTATGCGGCAAAAATCCTGCGGCTGTCCGCAGACAACGCCGAGCATGCCGCCGCAATAACCGCCCGTATCAACCACGCTAACCGGCGGCACGGGCTGCGGATAAACCGGCCCGCGCGGCGGCCCGTATGACGTACAGGCGGTCAGTATAAAAGCCGCGATAAGCATACAATATTTCATGGGTTTTCCTCCGTGCTTGCCTTGGTGATGTTCACATTAACGTCGCCGTTCTCATTATAACTCACATGCCCGACAGGGGCCATCGATTGATTATGAAATGCGATGTAATCATTGAAAACTTGCTCGGCGTTAGGGTGGCTGTCATAGGCTTTATATAGCACGGTTTTTTTGGCGTCATCGCCGGCGGCGTCAATGCGGGCTTTTAAAATATAGGCTGTGTTTTGGGAAACAGGATTAATCGCGCGTACGACAAAGACATCCCCATTGATGGCTTTGCCGTCTATTGTGTAGACT
>CAYGRF010000208.1:1537-2620 GCA_964352275.1 uncultured Caulobacterales bacterium | reverse complement strand
AAGAGTTTGGCGCTATCGCCGCCGGGGCAGATACCTGACCGGGACGTCGTAAATACGGCCGCCGCGATCGATGGATAAGGCCCACTCTTCGCGTTCCCCGGAGGATTTTAAATAATCGCCCAGAGCGCGCGCGGAATCGATCTCTTTGCGGTTGACAGACACCACTAGGTCACCGGGGCGCAGGCCATTATATTGCGCGGCGCTGCGGCGGGCGACAGACATCACAAGGACGCCTTGGGTATAAGGGTCAACGCCGATCTCTTCGCCGAGCGCCGGGGACATGTTGACCACCGTTGCGCCGTCAAGCGGGTTAAACCCGTCAAGAAAAGTTTCGTCGCGCGCCGGAATCTCCTGCGGGACTTCTGCGCGGATTTTAAAATTGCGCTCACGCCCATCGCGCCAAACGGTAACATCGGCGCGCTCGCCGCGTTTCAGGGTAGCGAGCTTGAACCGCAATCCGCTACCGTCATTGATCTGCGTATCGTCAACGCTCAAAACCACATCGCGGGCCTCGAGTCCGGCAAGGGCCGCTGGGCCGCCGGGATAAATTTCGCTGATAATTGCGCCGCGCGCCCGGTCAAGGCCGAGCGTTGCCGCCAGCGCAGAGTCCACCGCATTGGTGCGCGCGCCCATCCATGGCCGTACAATCCGTCCTTCGCTCAGCGCGCTATCAACGGCGCGGGCGACGAGCTCTGCCGGAATGGCAAAGCCGATCCCGTTAGAGCCGCCGGAGCGGGAGAATATCGCGGTGTTCACGCCAATAAGCTCTCCGGAGAGATTAACCAGCGCGCCGCCGGAATTGCCGGGATTAACCGCTGCGTCGGTCTGAATAAAGGAGGATACATCAGTTACGTTTGTGCGGCCCAGCGCCGAGATAATCCCGCTGGTCACCGTTTGCCCGACGCCAAACGGGTTGCCGATGGCAAGGACAATATCGCCGATTTCAAGATCGTTATCGTCTTGGATGATCAGGGACGGCAGGCTCTCGCCATTCGTGTCGATTTTCAACACCGCAATGTCGATCTCGGCATCTTCGGCGATGACTTCGGCAACATATTCGCGGCGGTCATTGAGCACGACTTT
>CAYGRF010000208.1:0-1437 GCA_964352275.1 uncultured Caulobacterales bacterium | reverse complement strand
TGCGCGCGGGATTCGGGGACAACCCGCATATCACCGGCCATTGTGTCAACCATAGGCTCGGTTATGCCCTCAGCAGGCACAGGCAAAAGCGGGTCATCGGCACTCGCCGGACCGCAGCCAATCAAATTGAGCGCCAGAAAACTACCAAGGAAAGATAAAGCAAATTTTTTCATGGCCAATATGTAGGCGCTACCCGCCCGATTACAAAGCCTGATTAACAGAAAATGTCGGAAATTTCATGTGTGAGGCGTTGGGTGTCGTTCATGCCGCAGAAGGAGCATGCTGTTAATTTATGTGATAATCAATGACGTGATTTGGACAGCACTTTAAGGCGGCAACATGATGGTTTGGACTTATTGGTTCAAGTTTGCAAAATGCCCGTCTTATGTGGCGTGACCGGATGTATATTGGGGAGCATCTCAGAGAGCTTCCCAAAACAAATATTTACGCATTATTCACCGCCGCAGTGAGTAATCACTTGCAATTTGAATCTACCTCATCTATATGTAAGTGATCGCTCACATTCTAACGCGCGATAGGAGGCTTACATATGGGATATGCAGCTTTGCATTTGCGCGGCGTCTCTGCCGTTGATGGCTCGACCAAGGCTAAGATTGAGCGGGCGGCGGTGACGTTATTCGCGGATCACGGCGTTGACGGGGTTTCGACGAAACAGATTGCAGCCGAGGCTGGTGTCTCGGAAGGGGCGATTTACCGGCATTTTTCGGGCAAGGAAGAACTCGCGCGCTCTTTGATACAAACAATCCATGACCGCCTCACGGAGATGATCCGCGCGGCCAGCGTCGATCATGATACGCTGGCCGATCAGGTCCGCTTTATCGTGCGTCATTATTGCCGCATTGCTGATGATGATTGGGTCTTATTTCAATATCATATTCTGCACCTTCATCATTTTCCGCGCCTGTCGGAGGGTGCCGAGGGTAGTCGTGTAGATAGCCCCATCGGCGCGTCGGCGGAGTTATTAAGCGGCGCTATGGTGCGCGGCGAGCTACAGAAATCAGAGCCGTATATGCTGGCGGCGATGGCGCTCGGTGTTGTGTTGCAAGCCGCCCAAGCCAAAGTTTTTGGCTATATAGACGGGCCGCTGTCCGGTCATATCGACCGGTTCACCCGCGCCGTTTTTGCGGTTTTGAACATCAGCGAAGGAGACTAATATGCGCTCGCTTTTATTTAATCTATATTTCTACATTGGGACGTTTGTTTACGCGCTCGCCGCTGTGATATTCTCGCTTGTGCCGGGGCGCTGGTTGATGATGGGCAGTTTGCGGCGCTATACCCGCGCCATGCAATGGGGGATGCGCCATATTGCGGGCATTAAAGTCACCGTGACGGGTCATGAGAATGTGCCTAAAGACGGGCCAGTGATTATCGCGGCCAAACATCAAAGTTACGGCGACGGGATTGTGATGTTCTCGC
>CAYGRF010000207.1:0-2753 GCA_964352275.1 uncultured Caulobacterales bacterium | reverse complement strand
GCGTTTGAAAGCGCAACAGCCGTCACCGCAGGCTGCCGGATGATGAAATCCGAAACCGAACTGGCGCTAATGCAACGGGCGAAAAATATGACGCTCGCTGTGCACAAAGCGGCCTCCTCTATGCTGCACGCTGGGATCACGGCGGCTGAGGTCGGCGAATTTATTGACGCGGCGCACCGCAAAGTCGGCGCGCCCGCGGGCTCCTATTTTAAAATTGTTTTGTTTGGGCCAGACAGCTCCTATCCTCACGGTGTTAAAGAGCATAAGCCGCTTGAAGACGGCGATATGGTCCTGATCGATACGGGCTGTAAGCTCCACGGATATATTTCCGATATTACGCGCTCATATGTTTTTGGCACGCCGAGCGCCCGCCAATATGAGGTGTGGGAGGCGGAAAAGGCCGCGCAGGCTGCGGCCTTTGACGCTGCGCAAATCGGGGTGCGTTGCGGGGATGTGGATTTGGCGGCCCGCGCAGAGCTGGAGCGGCGCGGCTTTGGCCCCGGATACGCAACGCCCGGCCTGCCGCACCGCACGGGGCACGGTATCGGCCTTGATATTCACGAATGGCCTTATCTCAATTGGGGAGATAACACGCCGCTCGCGCCCGGCATGTGTTTTTCGAATGAGCCGATGATTTGTATCTATGGCGAGTTTGGCGTTCGGCTTGAAGATCACTTTTATATGGCCGCTGACGGCCCCGTCTGGTTCACCCAGCCGAGTAAAAGCCTTGATGACCCATTTGGGTAAGCACCCAATAAGCTGCCCCGATTTTAATTCGGGATGAGCCAGCCCCTAATCCTGCACGGGCCCGAAAATAGCCTCGAAATGATATTTAAGCCGTGCGTCTAGCGCGTCTATTGACGTGTCCTTACCCAGCGCAGCCAAGCTGGTGACGCCGTGCTCAGTTATTCCGCACGGTACGATGCCGGAAAAATGTGACAGATCCGGGCTGACATTGATGGCAATGCCGTGAAAGCTCACCCATTTTTTCAGCCGCACGCCAATCGCAGCGATTTTTTCTTCCCGTCCGTCATCATGCGTCACCCAAACGCCGACGCGGCCGCATCGGCGCTCGGCTGTGATATAAAAATCTGCCAGCGTATCGATAATCCATTGCTCCAATCCGCGCACGAAAGCCGAGACATCGCGTCCGCGCGTTCGCAAATCAAGCATAACATAGGCCACGCGCTGTCCCGGGCCGTGATAGGTATATTGCCCGCCGCGCCCCGTGGAAAAGACGTCAAACCGGCTGGGGTCAACAAGGTCGCTTTCATTGGCGCTCGTGCCCGCCGTATATAAAGGCGGGTGCTCGAGCAGCCAAACAATCTCGCTCGCTTCGCCTGCGGCTATGCTAGCCGCGCGGCTTGCCATGAAGTCTGCGGCGTCGGGGTACGGCTCCAAGGCGGAGCTGACACGCCATTTCACGGGCTGCGTGGATAATAAGGATTGTGTGGTCATAACCGATAGATGGGCACTGCCGTTTTATGTGCAAGAGTGTCTATAAATATTGATGATAATGCTCGGCTGTCAGTCTGGAAGAAGAGAACGCAGCTTGCGTTATGAGTATAATTTAATATAAATGAATAAAATTCATTATGAGAGCCATGCCATGAAAAATCCTTTTGATACACCGGAGCGCGCCGCATTTCGCGAAATGATTACAGGCTTTGTTCAAACCGAAATTCGGCCCTTTGCTCATGAGTGGGACGAGGCGGGCGCTATCCCGGCGGAACTTCACGAAAAGGTTGGCGCGCTTGGCGTCTGGGGCCTGGGCATTGATGAAGAGTATGGCGGCCTGGGTTTTGATGACCCGTTTATGCGCGCGGACTTTGCTGTGGCGATGGCGATGTGCGGGGCTGGCGGCGTTCCGGCGGCTCTGGGCGGGCGCGGCATATCGATCGACCCGATCTATAAACTGGCCAGCAAAGAGATCAAAGACCGCTGCCTGAAAGACATTATCGAAGGCCGGGTGCAAAGCTCACTGGCGATCACAGAGCCGGGCGGGGGATCGGATGTGGCGCGGCTTAAAACCTCGGCCAAACGCGACGGTAATCACTGGAAACTCAACGGGTCAAAGACATTTATTACAGGCGGCATGGAGTCGGATTATTTTGTTGTCGGGGCGCGAACAGGCGGACCGGGTCTCGCCGGAATTTCCTTGTTCTTTGTCGAGGCGGATACGCCGGGTTTCTCCCGCACGCCGCTCGCTAAGAAAATGGGGTGGTGGGCGTCAAGCCAAGCCACAATCTATTTTGATGATTGCCGCGTTCCTGCCGAGAACATAATGGGTATTGAGGATAAAGGCTTTATCCAGATCATGCATAATTTCAACTATGAGCGCCTCGGCCTTATTGGCTGCGCGCTCGGGATGATGAAAGCCTGTTATGAAGACGCGGTAGAATGGGCGCAGGACCGGGAGACGTTTGGTAAGAAACTTATCCAGCATCAGGTTATCCGGCATAAAATCGCCGATATGTCTGCCAAAATTGATGCGGTTGAAAGCTATCTTTGGATGATCTGCGCCGCCATTGAGGCGCATATTAAAGGCCAGGGTGAGATGCCCGTTGCAGAGATTTGCAAGGCTAAGTTTTTTGCCACCAAGGCGCTGGAATTTGTTGCCTCAGAATCCATGCAAATTCTGGGCGGCGCAGGATATTTGCGCGGTAACCGTATCGAAAATGTTTACCGCGAGGTCAAAGTCATCGCTATTGGCGGCGGTTCTGAGGAAATCATGCGCGACCTCGCTGTCCGGC
>CAYGRF010000206.1:0-2755 GCA_964352275.1 uncultured Caulobacterales bacterium | reverse complement strand
GGGGAGGATGCCGCCTATGCTGCCCCGAACCCCGGCCCGGCTCATACCCATGCCCCAATACCTGTTATTGCCGCCCCTGTAGAAAAACCCCGCACGACAACCCCTCCCGCCACCCGGCGCAAAGCTAAACCTAAGAAAGAAGAATTTCATTTTCCAGATGGCTCGGATTTTGTTTTGCCGGAGCTCAAGCTTTTGAAAACACCGCCGCCGCGTAAAGTCCTGACGGATGAAGGCGCGCTGCGTCGCGCGGCCGAAAACTTGCACCGCGTTATGGATGAATATGGCGTCAAAGGTGAAATGGGCACAGTGCGGCCAGGCCCAGTCGTCACCCTGTTTGAATTTGAACCTGCGCCGGGCGTAAAATCCCAACGCGTGATCAATCTCGGGCCGGATATTGCTCGCAATATGAGCGCCGAATCTGCACGGATTGCCGTTGTGCCCGGCCGCAATGCCATGGGCGTAGAGCTGCCGAACCGCCGCCGCGAAACCGTGTGGCTGCGCGACATGCTGGCCAGCGAAGCGTACCTGAATTCCGAAGCCGGATTGCCGCTGATTATGGGCGAAGATATTGGCGGCAGCGCCTATATTGCAGATCTGTCGAAAATGCCGCACTTATTGGTTGCCGGGACAACCGGGTCGGGTAAATCCGTCGCCATTAACGCTATGATCCTCTCGCTCATGTACCGCCTAACGCCGGATGAGTGTAAGTTCATTATGATTGACCCGAAAATGCTGGAACTGTCGGTCTATGACGGTATCCCGCATTTGTTGGCACCCGTTGTGACCGAGCCGAAAAAAGCCGTGGTTGCCCTGAAATGGGCGGTGCGCGAAATGGAAGACCGTTACCGTAAAATGTCTAAAATGGGCGTGCGTAATATGGCGGGCTATAATGAAAAAGTCGAAGACGCGAAAGCGCGCGGCGAGATTATGAGTCGCACGGTGATGACGGGATATGACAAAGAATCCGGCGATCCGGTCTATGAGACCGAAGAGCTCAATTTTGAAGTGATGCCGTTTATTGTTGTGATTATCGACGAGATGGCCGACCTGATGATGGTGGCGGGCAAAGATATTGAAGGCGCGGTGCAGCGCCTTGCGCAAATGGCGCGGGCCGCCGGCATTCATATGATTATGGCGACGCAACGCCCCAGCGTCGACGTTATCACCGGCACAATTAAAGCCAACTTCCCAACCCGTGTGTCCTTCCGCGTCGGCTCATCCATTGATAGCCGGACAATTTTAGGCGAAACAGGCGCAGAGCATTTGCTCGGCAATGGCGATATGCTGTTTATGGGTACGGGCCGTCCGCGCCGCCTGCACGGGCCCTTTGTGTCGGATGCGGAAGTCGAAAAAATCGCGGCCTTCGTCAAAGCACAAGGCGCGCCGAGTTATCTCGATGATATTACAAGCGAGCCGGAAGAGGTGCTCGGCAGCGACGAGTGTGAGGACGGCGAGACCAATTCGCTGTTTGATCAGGCAGTGGCGATTGTGGCATCTGACAGGAAAGCCAGTACATCCTATATTCAGCGCCGTCTTTCTATTGGGTATAACCGCGCGGCCAACTTGGTCGAGCGCATGGAACGCGAAGGCATGATTGGCCCCAGCGGTCCCGGCGGAAAGCGGGAAATCTTTCTTCCGGACCAAGGGGGCTATTAGGCTGTTTTCATGACGTAAGGATCATTCATGCGATTATTAAAAGTGGTTTTCCCCGCAGCCCGAGTCAATGAAGTACTCTGGCAGGTCAATCAGTACAGCCCGATTGACGCAACGCTCGGCCTTGGTAACGGGCCGGATCAAAAATCGATCGAGATTCTCATTGGCACCGGGTCAGGACAAAACCTCATTAAAGCGCTTGAAGATACGCTCGCATCATCAGAGGATTGGCGGCTTACCGTCATGAACGTAGAGGCGACATTGCCCCGTATTGAGAGCGGCGTGGAGGGCGAGGCGGCAGCCAAGCACACGGTGACCCTTCAGGAAGAACTGTACCAGACCATATCGCGCGGAACGCTACTCAACCTTGATTTTATTGCCCTGACGGTTTTGTCGACAATTGTTGCCACCCTCGGCCTAAACGCCAGCAATGTTGCTGTGATTATCGGGGCGATGGTGATTGCGCCGCTTTTGGGGCCGATTTTAGCCTTTGGCTATGGAGGCGCTTTGGGGGACCTGGCCCTGATGGTCAAAGCGAGTAAAACCGCAATAACCGGGCTCGTGACAGGGTTTACGGTTGCCTTGATTATGTCATTGATGATGGATGTGAACCTGCAAAGCCCGGAATTGCTCGACCGCGCAACCCTAAGCCCTGAGATTATCCTTTTGGCGCTGGCGTCCGGCGCGGCCGCAGCCTTGTCGCTATCGTCCGGGGTTTCATCAGCTTTGGTTGGCGTGATGGTGGCCGTGGCGCTTTTGCCGCCCGCCGCTGCATCGGCTTTGTTTTTGGGCGCCGGAGAGCTTAAACAGGCCAGCCAAGCGAGCCTGCTTCTTGCGCTCAACGTGATTTGCGTGATGCTATCGGCTCAGCTTGCATTCTTTATCAAAGGTACACGGCCAGAGACATGGAAAGCGAAAAAAACGGCAGCCGTATCGCGCAAACTCAATATAGGCTTATGGCTGGTCTTGTTGGTTGTTCTCGCCGTCTTGACATTAAAAATATCAGCAGACCTTCCCGCCTGACGCGCCGCCCTAATTGTCCATGGCCCTAGAGATATAATATGAAACCAAAGCCGCTCAATACAGATCACGCCCATAGCGG
>CAYGRF010000205.1:0-2820 GCA_964352275.1 uncultured Caulobacterales bacterium | reverse complement strand
GACGCGCGGGATTCAAAATCCCGTTCCTTTGGAGTGTCGGTTCGATTCCGACCACCCGTACCAACGATAGGTTTGCTGAGCGAAGCAGAGCCTTTAAAGAAAGCCTTCCATGCCTGATCACTACAACGTCATTATTATTGGCGCTGGCGCTGCGGGTATGATGTGCGGCGCAGTGGCTGGACAGCGCGGCCGTAGCGTTCTTATGCTGGATCATGCGAAAAAACCGGGCGAGAAAATTCGGATATCCGGCGGCGGACGGTGTAATTTTACCAATATTCATTGCGGGCCGGATAATTTCATCTCGCAAAACCCGCATTTCTGTAAATCGGCGCTCTCCCGGTACGGACCCTATGATTTTATTGACCTTGTCGAGCGCTACGGCATTGCTTGGCATGAAAAAACCAAAGGACAGCTTTTTTGTGATGGGCGCTCACAAGAGATTATCGACATGTTGCTGGCGGAATGCAGTAATGCGGGCAATGATCTGTGGCTGGGCGTAGAGGTTCTTGATATTAAACGGTTTGACGCCGGATTTATTGTCACGACAAACCGGCAATCAATCCGCGCTGATGCGGTGGTGATTGCTTGCGGCGGGCCGTCTATTCCGAAAATGGGCGCGAGCGGCTACGGCTATAAAATCGCGCGGCAGTTTGGCCTCTCTGTGATTGAGCCTGAACCGGCGCTTGTTCCGCTGACATTTACAGATGGCTTAAAAGAGCCGCTCAAAGCGCTCTCAGGCGTCAGTGTAGATACGCTGGTCAGCCACGACAAAGCCAGTTTTGACGAAGCCTTATTATTTACCCACCGCGGCCTGTCGGGGCCCGCCATATTGCAAATCAGTTCCTATTGGTCTCCGGGAGACGCGATTACGGTCAATATGGCTCCGGCCGTTGATATGTTTAGCGCCTTAAAGTCCGCTCGCACAGAGCATCCGCGCCAGCACCCGAAAACATTTTTAGGGCACTATCTGCCGCAAAGGCTTGCCGAGCATATAGCCGGGCAGTTCTCATATGAGCGCCTCGCGGATATGGGGGACCAAGCTTTGAAAAATATCGCGCTACAGGTTAATGAATGGTACATAAGGCCCGCCGGGACAGAAGGCTTTCGCACGGCAGAGGTCGCGCGCGGCGGGGTTGATACCGATGCGCTGTCATCGAAAACCTTTGAAACTAAAACAGCTCCCGGACTTTATTTTATTGGCGAAGTTGTGGACGTCACCGGGCATTTAGGCGGGCATAATTTCCAATGGGCGTGGGCGAGCGGGGTTGCGGCGGGCCAAGCGCTATAAAATTGGCGCTGGTATGATTGAGCGTTTCAAGCGGCTGCGACGTGCGATATACGCCATGAAATTCGCCTCACAGATTGTGAAGTTTTATAACCTTCTACCTATTGGTTTTAGGGCTTGATTAACGCTCACAGGCTATTTAATTCGCACTATGCGTATTTTTGTATCGACACTCATTTTGCTAATACTTTGGCCTGCCGTGAGTTTTGCGAGTGAGGGTGAGCCTGAAATCGTGCAAGCCGCGCGCGCGCGAACGCTCGTTGATGTCCGCTATGATCCAAAATATGTGCGGCTGACTTATCCGGGCGGCGATGTATCTGCGGATACGGGTGTCTGTACGGATGTGATCATTCGTACTTATCGTAACGCGTTCCGATTTGATTTCCAAAAAGCCGTCCACGAAGATATGCGCGCTAATTTTTCAAAATATCCGAAAAGCTGGGGCCTCAAGCGTCCTGATAGAAATATCGACCACCGCCGCGTGCCCAACCTCGAAGTTTTTCTCAAGCGCCAAGGCGCGTCATTGCCGATCACCAAAAAGGCTGAAAATTACTTACCCGGCGATATTGTTAGCTGGCGGCTTGGCGGGCGCATCGCTCACATCGGGATTGTGTCAGATAGAAAGTCCGCATGGGGCACGCCGCTGATCATTCATAATATTGGCCAAGGCCCTGTTGAAGATGATCTGCTTTTCAACACCGACATTAACGGGCATTTCCGGTTCCGGCCCGAAGCCGCGAATATGGCAGATACGCCCGTTCTTGAAGCCTCGGCAACGCCGTCTTAGTCTTAGGGCGCAGGCGATGCGTCCGGCGTGCTCACGCTTGCGACTGGCTGTGAACTATTGGCCCGCCCCGGCGGTACATAACAGGGCAATTTCCAAAACATGACACGATAACCGCCAATTTCCGCGCCGTCGACTGTCCCTGCCCCGTTCCAAACCGTTGTATGGCCGGTAAAAGAACTGTCGGGAAAGTCCATCAGCACAATGCCGGGGTGATCCGGCAGATCGAAACTGTTGGCGGTGCCATCATCAATATTCAGATCAGGCTCACCAAACGTCCTGACAAGATAGGCTTCCATATCGGCCACGCGGTAATAATATTGCGATTTATCACCGCCGCTGACAGTTTTTCTGCGCTCGCGTGGAATCTTATGCCCGGCCTTATTCAGCATGTGCGACAGGCGTACCGTACAGGCATTGGTCCAGCGCCCTTGGTCAAATGGCAGGTTACCATTGACCTCAACAAGACCGCCAATCTCGCCCCAAATACCTTCGGGACGGTCATAGAGATAATTTTCCCACATTACCTGCATGTTCGGACGGCCTTTAAGCTCACCTGCCGCATAATAGGGCTTGGAGCATATAAGCGGTTTTTCTTCGCCGTAGACGAGTCTCTTATATTGTGTTGTTGGCGCTGTGGTGGCAACCGCGGAAGTATCAGTATCTCCGGCCTTTTTTGCGGTGCTCGCGCACCCCGTTATGATCAATGTGCAAACGGCAGTGCTGGCCAGTAATGCTTTCATGATAACCC
>CAYGRF010000204.1:0-2913 GCA_964352275.1 uncultured Caulobacterales bacterium | reverse complement strand
CCGTCATTGCCGGTTTTATACCGGCAATCTACCCGCTTCACCCGGCGCGATGTTTGAAAGTGATTTCTTGATGTTAGTGGTAGATAACCGCCACAAGGGCGGTCATGACGCAAGACGAGAGAACGTGAGCAAACTGAGCTCATGATAAGCCGCGATAGCCTTGCCGCCTTCACCCCGCTTACCTCATCATCCCCGCGAAAGCGGGGACCCATCACCGGAGTGAACAGGTTTTAGCGAAGTTCATATGGGCATTTGTCCGGCCCACATAATCCGCGCTTTTGAGCAATACGTCATAGATATTGCCAAGGCGAAATACAGTTCCTAAATCCTTCTGATCAATTCCGCGCCTTCTGCGCGGCCGGAATTCACAGCCTTATCGACAGGATAAAAGTCCAGATCGTCACTGCCAAGCATCTGTTCTAAGAGCCTATCCGGTTTAGATTCCCAATCCAGCCACGCCTCCCATAGGTCTTGTGGCAAGCGCACGGGCATACGATGATGCAAATGTTTTATAGGGCCTATTGCTGGCATTGTTAAAATCGTCACGGATAGAAGCGTAATGCCTTCATCCACACGCCATTGATCCCAAAGCCCGGCAAACGCTGATATATCATCACCACGTCCATATATATAATTTGGCGTTTTCGGGCGATCCACACCTTCCCATTCATACCACCCGTTTGCCGGAATAAGCGCCCGGCGGCGGCGAAAAGGCGTGCGGAAGCTCGGTTTTTCAGCCGCTGTCTCACCCCGCGCATTAAACAAAGGGCGACCCTCTGGCGGTTCTTTTTTCCAATGCGGGTGAAGCCCCCACCGCATCGGGACAATTTTGCGAGTTCTCCGGCCATCCCACGCAATAACGGGAACCGTGGTCCCCGGCGCAACATTATATTTCGGCTCCCAATCCCATAGTCCGTCATGCCCCTCTTTGGCCTTAAAATAAGCCGCAATTTCGGCCAAACTCCTATATATAGCGTAACGTCCACACATGAGACAGAGGCTAATCTATGACCCAAGAGAATAAAAGCCCCATTGATTGCGTGGGCGTCATTTGCTTTCGAAGGCAGGATGTCCTTCTCATCAAGCGGGGAACACCGCCGCGCATCGGCGAGTGGTCAATTCCCGGCGGACGCATTGAAGCGGGAGAGAGCGAACAATGCGCGGCGCTGCGGGAGCTTTTCGAAGAAACAGGGGTTAAGGCAAAGTTGATAGAAAAAGTAGCCATGATTCCGGCGCATTTTGAAGAAGAAGATTATAATCTTCATGATTATGCCGCGCTTTGGATATCCGGCGAACCACGCGCAGGGGATGACGCCGCGCATGCTGCCTTTATAAGGCCAGCCGCGCTCGGTGATTTGGGCATGTGGCCGAAAACCCGCGCGGTCATTGAGCAAGCGCGGGCACATATTCAGCTAACCTGTAAAAAGTGATGTTATTTTAAGGGGTTTAGCGATAAAAAAGAATATGCGGCGGTTTTTGCTCATATGCGCCTGTTTGGCGGCTTTCCCTTTGGGTGCTCATGCACAGACGGAAGCCGTAGATGATGCGGCGCGCGAGGCGGCCTTGAAAGCGCGCGAAGCCGCTGAACTGCGGGTTGAACGCGACATGGTCAAAATGGATAATCTTGTCGATGCGATGGCGCGAAACCTAGGACAGCTTCATTATCTACGCACGCTTTGCTTTGGGGATGGTGACCAGACATGGCGTGATCTCGCCAGTAAAATGATGACGATGGAATCCGGTAATGACGCCGCGCGCAGGCGGGAATTGGTCGGGGCCTTTAACGCGGGGTTCTACCTCGAAGAAAAACGGTTTGATGCTTGCAGCGAAGCCGTTGCTGTCGATGCCGCAGCGCTAGCCGAAAATGGCCGCCATATTGCGAGCATGCTCGGCGACCCGTACCGAGAGCGGGAATAATGGCCTTTCCGTTTCTTCCGCTCCTTATTGCGGGCTTGACGCTCGCAGCCTGCGCAAACGCCGTAACCACGCCGAAAGCTGAACGCCCTCTATCGTCTCTGGCTGGATCCGAATGGGGCCTCTCCGGCATGCCTGGGCAATTTGTTCAATTTCGCAGCGGCGGCGATCTTTCCGGATCGGGCGGTTGTAACAATTTCTTTGGAACCTACGCGCTTGACGGCCACGCACTGACCATCGGCCCGCTGGCCTCAACAAAGAAGATGTGCGCCAGCGGTATGCCCGAGGAGCGGGCCTTTTTGTCCGCTTTGCAAAATGCCCGCCGCATAGAAGCCACACATTTAACGCTTGCTATATATGATGAAAACGGAAGGCTCCTACTCGACTTACAACGCCGCGATTGGGATTAAGAGCGTTGTCACAGTAACGCGTCCTTTCTGGTTTTTGCCTTAATTTCATAAAATGAAAATCTCTATTTACCACCTATGTCGGCTTCTGGATGATGTGGTCAGGCAAGCAGGGGAATAAGCCCGCCTAACGGCAACTATACTGCATCGTGCATCGCCAAAAACGGAGCTCCAAAACCGCCTTCAGAGACATTTTGAAAAAATGGCCTATCAGAGACGTCTCCGGTGCACCTTTGGGCGCCCATATACCGCTAAACCCCCCGTTAGTAGGGGACTAATTTTGAGTGAAAAATGTCGGTAGGTTTGTGCCACAGGAAAGTGGCGGTGGTCGCAGTCATCACCGAAACCGTATCAGGGTCAAATACCCTGATAAACAGGGAATTTACAGGGAATTTTTAGGTTTCAACGCAGGTTTCCCTAATTTCACTGTCCACAACCTCTTGAAAACACTGAAATTTTCTCAAATTTCCCTTAAAAAGTAAGCGTCCAGTTCTTGCACTCTTGCGACTTTGAGCGTAAGCGTCCAGTTCTTGCACTGTAAGCGTCCAGTTCTTGCACTCTTGCGACTTTGAGCGAGATTGTGGTTTTCATT
>CAYGRF010000203.1:0-2978 GCA_964352275.1 uncultured Caulobacterales bacterium | reverse complement strand
CGCATGTTAACGATTACTGATCTTGATTACGCCGTACAGGGACGGCCTTTGTTCAAAAATGCGAGCGCGCAAATCGCTGCGGGCTGGAAAGTTGGGCTGATTGGACGCAACGGAACGGGGAAATCGACTTTGCTCAGGCTCATCCGCGAAGAAGTCGAACACCCGGCCAGCGACGCATCGATCCGCCTGAACAAAAACGCCCGCCTCGGCTGGGTCGCGCAGGAAGTCGCGGCCACAGATGAGACCATCATGGAAGTCGTTCTGGCCGCCGACGTGGAGCGCGACCGTTTGATGAAACAATCCGAGACCGAGACTGACCCGGACAGGCTCGGCGAGATTTATGAACGCCTGACGGATATGGATGCGTGGAACGCGGATACGCGGGCGGCGATTGTCCTCATGGGCCTTGGCTTCACGCCGGAAGATTTCCACCGGGCCACCAAAGAGTTCTCCGGCGGCTGGCGTATGCGCGCCGCCATCGCAGGCGTTCTGGTGTCTGAACCGGATGTGCTTTTGCTGGATGAGCCAACCAACTATCTCGACCTTGAGGGCGCGGCGTGGCTCGAAGGCTATATTCAGCGCTATCCGCATACGGTGATTATGGTCAGCCATGACCGCGAACTGCTCAACCGGTCTGTCACCCATACGCTGGCGCTAGAACATCAACAGCTCACCATCACGCCGGGCGGTTACGATGACTGGATGACGTTGCAAGCCGCCAAGACGGCGCAGCTTACCGCGCAAAAGGCCAAACAAGACGCCGAAAAAGAGCACCTTCAAGCCTTTGTAGACCGGTTCAAAGCCAAAGCCTCCAAAGCCCGCCAAGCGCAATCACGGGTTAAGATGCTCGAAAAGATGCAAGATATTGCCATCCCTATATCCGAGCGCACAACGCCGTTTTCCTTCCCTGCGCCCAAGGGCAAACTCGCTCCGCCCATGCTCCAACTCGAAGACGCGGATTTGGGTTATGGCGAGGGCGCGAAAATTCTGTCCGGCGTGAACCTGCGGCTCGACCCCGATGACCGCGTAGCCATTGTCGGCGCAAACGGACAGGGGAAAACAACGCTTGTCAAATCCATCGCCCAGCGCTTGCCGCTCATGACCGGGCAGCGCAAAGCCTCCGCCAGCCTGCGCATCGGCTATTTCTCCCAAGACCAGCTGGACGAGCTGACAGAGGGCGAAACGGTTCTGGATCATGTGCAGCAAAAACTGCCCTTTGGCACCCCGCAAAGCAAAGCGCGCGGCGCGGCGGCCCAAATGGGATTTTCCTATGAAAAGGTCGAAACCAAAGTCGAGAAACTCTCCGGCGGCGAAAAAGTCCGGCTCTTGCTCGGATTGATGTCGATCGACAAACCCCATGTGCTTATCCTCGATGAGCCGACATCACACCTGGATATTGATAGCCGCGAAGCGCTAATCTATGCCCTGAATGACTTCCCCGGCGCGGTGCTGCTGATCACCCATGATGTTTATCTCGCCGAGGCCACAGCGGACCGCCTATGGCTTGTCAATAAAGGCCGCGCCAAGCGCTATGACGGTGATCTTCGTGATTATAAGAAGCTCGTTATGCAGGCCGACCGTGGCTAACGAGCACTCTTGGGGATCTCTATAAGCTGAATACCCACCGCTTGGGCTTTGCCCTTGGCCTCTTGGGACGCGGTGCCCAGCACATGGATTACAGGCAGTAAGCCCTCGCTGGAGAGACGGTTCAGATCCGCGGAAAGCTCAGGCGTCCAGCGCAGATAATCGGCATAGACCGGCAGGACGGCCGTGCCGCCGCGCGTAATTATATAAGGCTTTTCCCCGCCGCCCGCATAGCCGGCGACATCCCCGGCGGCCGTAAGCGCAGCGATATATTCACAGACTACCATCTGGCGCTCCGCACCATAGCGGTATTGCATCTGAGCTGCAGCATAGAGCAGTTCAGCCGCGAAAGCCTGATCCGTGACCGCGCTTAAGGCCGCAAACACACGGCGGCGATAGGCCTTGGTGAAGACCTTATTGGCATAAAAATCATCGACTACCGAAGGGCCTACGCCCCGCGCGACCAGAGCCCGCTTTTCGCGGTTTCTTTGGCGGTGCGCGTCTTCATAGCCGCCGACAAATTCAGCATTATTATAATAGCCCACAGCGGTGAACGCGGGGCTTAAATATTCAATCCCCGCTTGGCCGCCTCCAATTTTGATAGCCGTGCCTGTATAGGCATTAGCATAGGCGAGCCGGTCAATTTCCCGGCGGTAAAATATGTTTTGCGTTTCGGGGTCTGTGCCAAATTCGGCATGCAAACGCCGCGCTGCATTATGCTTTCCGGCGAGCGAATTAAAGCCCGACCATATATCCGAGCCCGCTTTGGCGGCGCAGTCCCAGCCCGAGCACTGGGTTCCAGCGGCCCCTTTGGCAATCCGCGCCCCTGTCACGGTCAGCTCACCTACCCCATTTAGCAATAGCCCTGCGGCGTGCCCAGCTTGCTCGGGCACGAAAAGCGCCGCGTCTTGAACAGAGCTAATATCGCCCGCACGAACTGCGAGTGTTTTCACCGCCCTGTACGGCGTCTCCACAAGATTGAGCGTTCGGTCTCTGGCCGACCCCAATACCGCGCCGCCTGTCGAGCGCCTGCGCAAAGCCTCTGTAGCCGCTATTTCATAAATGCGGATTTTGGCCTGCTGCGTACCCGTCACCATCATGCGCGCATAGGGCGTCTCAATAATATATGTTAGCCTATACCCATCAGAGCCCGCGCGGGGCAAAACCCGGTGATACGGGCTTTGCATCAATTCCGGCTCCAGAAACAAAGCCGCATCCACGGATTGCAGCGCGGCCTGCATAGGAGCGCCCCGTGCTGCTTTGACTAGCGGCGATAATTCTCCCGCAGATTGCATATGGCTACACGCAGCAATGCTTAAGGCCATAACGGCCACAAGACACCGCGCCCAGCCTTGCGCAAACCTGTCAAACTGGTTTTTCACACTCTCTCCAAA
>CAYGRF010000202.1:0-2995 GCA_964352275.1 uncultured Caulobacterales bacterium | reverse complement strand
TTGTGCCCAGTGTTCGAATAGTTGTTCCATGACGGTGATCTCTTTGGGAGTTAAATATCCCCGGCCCCTATACGGATTTCCCCCATCTCTCAACCCTTGAGACGGGATTACGGGGCTAATTTAAGCGCGTTTCGCAGCGAAAGTGGCGAGCTTGATTAGCATATCACCGACCAACGCTTCGCCGGGTGCGCCTGCGGATTTAAGCTGTTCTTCTATGCTTAAAGATTGCGACAATGCGCTACTGAGTGCGCGCGCAGGCCAAATGCGCAGTTGGGCTAAAAATGCGCTTTCCTGCATACGAAAGACGGGCGGGCGCAGAGACTTTATCGCGCCTTCGGGCCGCTCCCCCGCTTGCATATGCGCGCTGGCTTCCAGCAGACGTCCAACATGGCGCTGGAGGGAGCGCAAAATAACGGCGGTATTGACTTTACTCGCAACCGCGCGGCGAAACGCATCATCACAGGCGGCGGGCTTGCCGCTCATGGCCGACATGATGATGTCATCGATTGAGGCTGCCTGCGCGCCGGAGGCGACATTGTGAATATCGTCAATGGAGACAATCGCGCCGGGTGTTTTTCCGTAACCTTTATAGAGGACCATTTTGTCGATTTCATTACGGGAGAGCGCGCGGTCACCGTCCAGCAGCGGCACCCAAATATCCAAAGCTTCGGGCGCAATGGCGATGTTATGGGCATTGAGTTCCTTGCGGACAAGATTGGCGAGATCAGAGGCGCTGTCTTTGTAACACCCAACAGCTGCAAAATGTCCGGCGGCTTCAAAGGCTTTTCGAACGGCTGAACGCGGCGTCATGTCTCCGGCCTCAATCACCAGCTTGGCGGCGGCGCGGGACGGGTCTGTGTCCAAGGCCTTGATGATTTTGGCAATCGCTGCCCCGGAGCGTTCATGGTCAAGACGGACGCGGACTAAACGGTCATCACCCAGAAGCGAGAGCGCCGACATTTCGTCGGCTAGGCGCGCAGGGTCAGAGGATAAATCATCGGCGGTTAAGACGGTGGCGGCAAACGCATCATCGGGATTATCAAGAACGGTTTTGATAAAAACATCAGACCGTTCTTTGGCGAGGCCTCTATCAGGGCCAAAAAACAAGATGCCGATAATATCGTCCGGCGGGGCGCTCAAAAACCGCGCAATGCGTCCGCCTGTAATCTTCATAGCGTAGGTTTATTGGGATTTTTCGGCATTGGCATAATAGGCGGCGAGACGCGTGATGAGCCGGTCAGCGGCTTCGCTGGCAACATTTTTGGTGGCCGTTTGCTCGGATGATGCGCGGCCATAAGGGTCAATGGGCGCGCCGAATGTTGAGGTCGCGACCACATTGCCAGTGTCGAGTACGTCGCCGGTTTTCGCGTCCGTGAGCGTATAGCCAAGATTAACGCGCATATCATAGCGCGTGGCAACGTCTTGCGCGCTGATACCGAGGCCGCGCCGAACAAATTCGGGGCGGATGGACAAAATATGCGTCCTGCCGCTTGTACCGAGACGGTCATAGAGCGCTTGTTGTACCCAGAACGCGCCTTCATCATCTGTGATTTTTTCCGGCTCGATCAGATCCACCTGAATGTTTTTAATCGCCAAGTCTCCGCTGGCGCTCATCGGCGCGTGCATGGGCGTAAACCCGCAGGCGGACAGAGCCAGTAGAGCGCAGGATAAAAGAATCTTTTTGATCATGACGCCACTATATTGATAATCCGCCCCGGAACAACAATCACTTTGCGAATTGTCAGGCCTTCAAGCGCGCGCTGGGTCCCGGACTCGGCCAAAGCGGCGGCCTGCGCCGCGTCTTTGGACATATCCTTGGGACCAGTGATTTCCGCGCGGCGTTTGCCGTTGACCTGTACGGGCAGCGTAACCTGATCTTCAACCAGCATAGCCGGATCTGGCTCCGGCCACGGGGCATGATAGACGAGGCCGTCCCCGCCAACAGCGTGCCAGCATTCTTCGGCCAGATGCGGCATGAACGGGGCAATGGCGCGGATCAAAATGCCAAGGGCTTCGAGCCGCGCCGCGTCTTGGCCCTTATATTTCGTGAGCGCATTGGTGAGTTCGTAAATCTGCGCCACAGATGTGTTAAACCGGAACGCCTCTATGCCCTGCGTGATTTTCTCCAGCGCTTTATGGGCTTTGCGCCGAAGCTCAAGCGCGCCGCCGGACGCGTCATTAGCAACCGCCAGCGGGCCGTGATCACCGGATGTTGCGGTGACAATGTTCCAGACTTTTTTGGCAAAGCGCCACGCGCCGATGACGCCGGATTCGGTCCATTCCACGTCCCGCTCGGGCGGACTATCGGACAGAACAAACCAGCGGGCCACGTCTGCGCCGTACCCTTCGATAATATCATTGGGGTCAACAACATTTTTCTTGGATTTGGACATTTTGACAACGTCGCCCTGGGTAATGGTTGCGCCTGTTTCCATATGGACGAGTTTGCCGTCTTTTTCGTCAACATCCGCGGGCATGACGTAATGACCGTCCGGGTCTGTAAACACAGCATGTGTGACCATGCCTTGGGTAAACAGGCCTGCAAACGGCTCGCCGGATGGCAGGTCGAGCAATCCGCAATCGCGCAGTCCGCGCGTAAAGAAGCGGGCATAAAGCAAATGCAAAACCGCATGCTCGACGCCGCCGACATATTGATCAACAGGGAGCCAGTCGCTGGCGGCGACTTTATCAAAGGGCTTATCATCCGGCTGGCCATTGCCATGCCCGCCGGCAAAACGCGCGAAATACCATGAACTGTCGGCAAATGTGTCGAGCGTATCGGTTTCACGACGGGCGGGCTTGGCGCATTTGGGACAGTTCACATGCTTAAACGCCGGGTGACGGTCAAGCGGATTACCGGGAATGGTCAGATCGATATGGTCATAGGGCAGGGATACAGGAAGGTCAGATTCCGGCACAGGCAATACGCCGCAATCTTCACAATGGATCACCGGAATGGGGCATCCCCAATAGCGCTGCCGGGATACGCCCCAAT
>CAYGRF010000201.1:0-2998 GCA_964352275.1 uncultured Caulobacterales bacterium | reverse complement strand
TTCTCAAAACGCCGCTGGAACGGGCGAAAGTGCAGATATAATCGAGGAATATAGCTAAAACCTCACCGCGCCCGCATCCCTGAACTCGTTTCAGGGTCTCGTGCAATATGGCACATAATCTCAAAGAGACCCTGACTTTCGTCAGGGATACGGGGTTGTAGATTCATGGGCACCATCTCTTGCGCTTCCACCATTGAGTCTCGTGGCGATTAGGAGTGATGGGCAATGCTTTCGCACGTATGATGAGTTGATAGACCGACTTTAACGCCGCACATGCATAAACTCGACCGCCTTGTTTTAACCGGCCTCAATCTCACCCAGCACAGCGCTGCACACCCTCACGGCAGCATCAAAAGCCGCGTCGATGGACAGATCGGTTGTGTCGAGCAGATGCGCGTCCGCGGCCGGTTTGAGCGGGGCCTCAATGCGTCCCGCGTCGCGGGCATCGCGTTCTTTGAGCTGCATAAGCACCGTCTCATAGCTTATATCTTCGCCGTATCCGATCAGCTCCATATGGCGGCGGCGGGCGCGTTCTTCGGGCGCTGCGTCAACATAGAGCTTCACGTCGGCATCCGGGCAAATCACAGTGCCAATATCACGACCGTCAAGCACAGCCCCGCGTGCGGCAAAGGCACGCTGGAAATCAAACAGAGCGGCGCGAACGGCCTTGTGGACAGCGACTTTGGACGCCGCAGCGCCGACGCCGCCGCTTTTCAGTATGGGATCATCCAGCGCGCTTGTATCGAGCGCCTGCGCCGCAGCGGCGCAGGTTTGCGCATCATCCGGGTCGCCGCCTGATAGGAGGACAGCATGAGCCACAGCGCGGTAGAGCTTGCCTGTATCAAGATAGGCGAGGCCGAAATGCGCGGCCAGCCGTTTGGCGAGCGTACCCTTCCCGCTGGCAAACGTGCCGTCAATGGCAATCACAGTCACGCGCGCGGCTCTATGATAGCGCCAAGGCTTGACATAAGCGCGAAAAAGTCCGGGAAACTCGTGGCAATCATCGACCCGTCATCAATGGAAATTGGCGCGGCGGCGTTCAGCCCCAAAATCAACGCAGACATCGCAATGCGGTGATCGTGATGGGTAGCGCAGTGCCCGCCTCCGGCGACAACCCCGCCTGTAACCGTGAGGCTGTCTTGGGTTTCCGATACAGTAACGCCGTTTTGCGACAGAAGCGCGGCGGTGGCGGCAATGCGGTCGCTTTCTTTAACGCGCAATTCGTGAATGCCGGGCATGTGGGTGGTGCCGCTAGCATAGGCAGCGGCGATGGTTAATATAGGATATTCATCAATCATTGACGGTGCGCGCTCGGGCGGCACGGTGATGCCTTTGAGGGCCGAGTGCCGGATGTGAATATCGGCGATAGATTCGCCGCCGGATGTCCGCTTATTTGCAAACTCTATATCGGCGCCCATATCTTTGAGCGTATCAAACAGCCCTGTCCGTGTTGGGTTCATCATGACATTGGCCACAATAATATCCGAACCCGGCGTAATGAGCGCAGCGACAACGGGAAACGCCGCCGAGGACGGATCGCCCGGAACGTCCACATGCACAGCCGTGAGCGCCGCAGGGCCGGTTATGCGCACGGTCTGCCCCGCTCCGGTCGGAGTTGAGGCGACAGGCACGCCAAAAGCGCGCAGCATGTTTTCGGTATGGTCACGGGACAAGCGCGGCTCGCGCACAATCGTCTCGCCGCGCGCGCGCAGCCCTGCAAGCAATATCGCTGATTTGACCTGCGCCGAGGCTTGCTCAGACACATAGTCAATCGGAGCGGGCGTTCCGCCATGAATTGTCACCGGGAGCCTGCCGCCTTCGCTGGATTGACTTTTAATCCCCATCATAGCTAGCGGACGCGTTATACGGCCCATCGGGCGGCTGCGTAGGGAGGCGTCGCCTGTATAGGTCACGTCAAACGGGTAGCCCGCCGCCGCGCCCATGATCAGGCGCACGCCGGTTCCGGCATTACCGCAATCAATCACGCCGTCCGGACGTTTAAGCCCGCCCGTCCCGCAGCCTGTCACATACCAAATCCCATCTGTCTTTTCGATAGACGCGCCCAAAGCCCGCATGGCCGAGACGGTGGAGAGAATATCCGCGCCCTCCAAAAGACCGCTCACGCTCGTTGTCCCGCTGGCCAGCGCGCCGAATATGATAGAGCGGTGAGATATTGACTTGTCCCCCGGCGCGAGCACCTGCCCCGCCAAAGCGCCGCTGGCGCGGGACTGCATGGGCATGATTGTCTCTGGAACGGGAATATTGGGCATATTGATTGTTGACTTGGATTTTCAAGCCGCTAAGACGCGGGCGTTACGAGTGTTCGCCCATGCTTTTACATTGACGAACGCGCAGTGCAAGCCGCATAAACGACTCGGTGATTATTTAAAGGTTTGAACATGGCAAAAGTAGATCTTGGAGAAAAACGGGTCTGTCCCGAATGCAGTATTAAGTTTTACGACTTACTCAAGCGTCCGGCCGTTTGCCCGAAATGTAGCCACAGCTTTAATCCTGAAGATCTGGACCCGGCGGCCCTGCCGATCCCTGTCAAACCCCTCAAGCCGAAACGTGATGACGACGATGAGGATGATGACGCCGAGACAGAAGTCGATGAAGAAGACATTGACGAGGAAGAAGAAGAAGCCAAAGAGCTAGAGCTTGACGGCGACGATGCGGCCATTATCGGCGGCGGTGCGGATGATGACGAAGAAGACTCCAAAGGGTATAATGAATACTCCCCGGATGAGGATGAAGACGAAGACGCAGCCCTTGTTGACGACGATGATGACAATGAGTTACCTCCGCCGGATGACGACGATGATGACGATGTCGAAGAGGTCGAAATTTAGTCTAATTTACGATAAAACCATACGGTTGGGGCTTGATTACCATCAGGCCCCGCACTAAGTTCGCCGCGCTCTGAACCCATCAGGAGCGGCAAAATAAAATGGGGCCTTAGCTCAGTTGGTAGAGCGCTTGCATGGCATGCAAGAGGTCA
>CAYGRF010000200.1:0-3156 GCA_964352275.1 uncultured Caulobacterales bacterium | reverse complement strand
TATGCGCCATGAGCGAAAGAAGGTTGAGATGAGCTTCGCCCATCTCAAAGCAATCTTAAACATGGGGCGACTCCGACTGCGTGGCCCCACTGGGGCCAATGACGAGTTCCTCCTAGCCGCTACCGCCCAAAACCTTCGCAAAATGGCCAAACTCTACATCAATGGACGCAAAATGAGCACCGCGTAGCGAACCAGAGCGCTCGGCTAGATTTACGACACGCAAAATGCCAGACTGAACACGGAGTTTTTCAACACTATCCCCCCAAAGGCGAATTGACGCTATATTTTATAATCGCCGCTTTTGGCTTTCGCCCAAAGATCGATGGGGAATGCTAACAAACGAAAGCCGGAGAGCATCTTGCGCGTAAAGCCTACCCCCTTCTGGCTTTCGTTTTGCTCCAGCCACCTCCCCCGCTGTGCGAGGGAGGAGCAGTGTGGACACAGCGGTATTGCTCAAGGGCTGCCATTTAGAGCGACGCCCACCCCATGAGACATATTGCGCTTTATTTCTTGTGAGTGATTGATTGACTCGTGCGCGGTCCGCTTTAGGTTACAGAGCATAGAAAAGGGAAATCATTATGGCCAGTCAATGGAATGACAAACGCCCGATGGCGCCGCATTTGCAAATTTGGCGGTGGCATCCGGCGATGCTCTCGTCGATTTTGCACCGTGCGTGTACGATTATATCATATGCCGCATTGATTAAGTTCGGGCTGGGGCTGCTTTACCTGAAAAAGACAGGTTCGCTACCGATGGAAGGGCTGCTCTATTCGCCGCTGGGCGTCATAGGATTGTTCATCGGGCTGTTCGCGCTGATATTTATGGCGCTGGCGCAGCTTCGGCATTTGGTGTGGGACCAAGGCAAGTTTTTTGACCCGGATACGAATAATATGATCTCTTGGGTCATGATTATCGCGGCGCTTGTGGCGGCGGCGATATTGACTGTGTCTGCGGTTATGATGGGAGGCGTATAATGGCCGGTAAAGGAACAACACATCACCGCGTTCGCAGCTGGGCGGGCCTTGTCATGGTTTTATCGATGCCGCTGGCTGTTTATGGTCTGTGGGCCGCTGTGCCGAACGGGGCGACCGGGTTTGAGAACTGGATGAAAGCGCCGCTGGGCGCGTGGCCGCTTTTGGTGTTTTTGACGGCGGCGTTTTGGTATTGCAAACTTGAATTTGACGAAGTCATCATGGATTACGCCTCTGGCGGATTGCGGTCTTTTGCCCTGATGGCGAACCGTTTGGCCGCTTTCATCGTATGGGCTATTGCGGTCTATGTTATTATCAGCGCCGTGCTGGGAGCCTAAAATGAGCCAATGGATTGATCATACATTTGATGTTGTTGTTGTCGGGGCTGGCGGCTCCGGCCTACGGGCAACACTCGGTGCAGCGCAAGAAGGCCTGAAGACCGCCTGCGTGACCAAAGTCTTCCCGACGCGCTCGCATACGGTTGCGGCCCAAGGCGGCATCGCGGCATCGCTGGGCAATATGAGCCCGGATAATTGGAAGTGGCACATGTATGATACGGTCAAGGGCTCTGACTGGCTCGGCGACCAAGACTCGATCGAATATCTTTGCAAAGAAGCCCCCAAGGCGGTTTACGAGCTTGAACATTGGGGCATGCCGTTTTCGCGCACGGAAGACGGAAAAATTTATCAGCGCCCGTTTGGCGGCATGATGCAAAATATGGGCGAGGGCCCGGAAGCCCAGCGCACATGCGCGGCGGCCGACCGGACAGGCCACGCTATGCTGCACACGCTTTACGGACAGTCTTTGCGCTATGACGCCGAGTTCTTTATTGAATATTTCGCGCTTGATTTGATCATGGACGGCGATAAATGCGTTGGCTTGACGGCATGGAAACTCGACGATGGGACGCTGCACCGCTTCCGCGCGCAAACTGTTGTTCTAGCGACAGGCGGCTATGGCCGCGTGTTTTTCTCGGCAACGTCGGCGCACACCTGTACTGGCGACGGTAATGCTATGGTTCTGCGTGCCGGGCTTCCGGTGCAAGACATGGAATTTATTCAGTTCCACCCGACCGGCATTTACGGGGCGGGGTGCCTGATTACCGAAGGCTCTCGCGGCGAGGGCGGCTATCTGACCAATTCCGAAGGCGAGCGCTTTATGGAGCGTTACGCCCCATCAGCAAAAGATCTCGCGTCGCGCGATGTGGTCTCGCGCGCCATGACGATTGAAATCCGCGAAGGGCGCGGCGTTGGCCCTAATAAAGATCATATTTTCTTGCATCTCGATCATCTGGACCCGAATGTTCTGGCCGAGCGTTTGCCGGGTATCTCCGAGACCGCAAAGGTGTTTGCGGGCGTTGACGTGACCAAAGAACCGATCCCGGTTCTGCCGACCTGCCATTACAATATGGGCGGTATCCAAACCAATTATCACGGCGAAGTGCTCACGAAAAAAGGCAAAAACCCGGACGCGGTTGTGCCCGGCCTGATGGCTGTGGGTGAGGCGGCGTGTGTGTCTGTTCACGGGGCGAACCGTTTGGGATCAAACTCCCTGATCGACCTTGTGGTGTTTGGCCGCGCGGCTGGGTTGCGCCTTGGCGAGACTTTAACGGCGAATGCAAAACAGCCCGAACTGCCTAAAGGGGCCGGCGATAAAGCTTTGGCGCGGCTCGAGCGGTACCGCGGCGCGAACGGCGGGACGAAAACGGCTGATATTCGCTTGAAATTACAGCGCGCGATGCAAGAGCATTGCGCCGTGTTCCGCACAGAAGACAGCCTGTCCGAGGGCGTGAAAAAAATTGCAGGCGTTTTCGAGGATATGAAAGATATTTCTGTCACCGACCGCACCATGGTTTGGAACACAGATCTGATGGAAACCCTAGAGCTTGAAAACCTTATGGCCAACGCGCTGGCAACCATCAATTCAGCCTCCAACCGCAAGGAATCGCGCGGCGCGCACGCCCACGAAGACTATCCTGACCGCAACGATAAAACCTGGATGAAGCACACATTATCATGGTGCGATATGGACACAGGCAAAGTCAAAATCGATTATCGCCCCGTCCACGATTACACAATGAGCGAAGACATTGATTATATTAAGCCGAAGAAACGGGTTTATTAGGGGCGGGCGTATTTTTTGAGCGTCAAAGGAAAATCATTTGGTATAGTTTTCCTAAGCCTAG
>CAYGRF010000199.1:0-3192 GCA_964352275.1 uncultured Caulobacterales bacterium | reverse complement strand
TTTTAAGGCCCTGCCGATCTTTGGCTTCGCGGCGCTCTAATAAAGGCTCCCACCATGCGCGGTTTTCCGCATACCATCTCACTGTTTTCTCAAAACCCTCGTCAAAAGCGATAGAAGGCATCCAGCCCAATTCGTTCTCGATTTTCGAAGCGTTGACTGCGTAACGCTGGTCGTGGCCGGGCCTGTCGGCGACAAACGATATAAGTGCCTCATATGAGCCGGATTTTCGCGGAGTAATCTTGTCCATCAGGGCGCAAATTGTGCGCACAATATCGATATTGCGGCGCTCATTATTTCCCCCAACATTATAAGTCTCGCCCGGTTTGCCGGTTTTCAACACTGTGAGTAGGGCTTCGGCGTGATCTTCCACGTATAGCCAATCCCGGATGTTTTCGCCCTGTCCGTAAACCGGGATAGGATCCCCCGAAAGGCATTTTAAAATCACCACAGGAATAAGCTTTTCCGGAAATTGATATGGCCCGTAATTATTAGAGCAATTGGTGATTATAACCGGGAGCCCGTAGGTCCGGTCCCACGCGCGTACCAAATGATCGCTGGAGGCTTTTGACGCCGAGTAGGGCGAACTGGGGTTGTAAGCATGGGTTTCCGCAAAGGCCGGTGCATCTGCTGTTAAATCGCCGTACACTTCATCCGTTGAGACATGCACGAAACGAAAACTGTCTTGGGCTGGCTTGCCGAGGTTTTCATAATGCCGCCGCGCCGCTGTTAGCAGGTTAAACGTGCCGCCAATGTTGGTTGTCATGAAATCTTCCGGGCCATCAATCGAGCGGTCTACATGGCTTTCCGCCGCAAGATGTATGACGCTGGACGGTTTGTGCTGTTCAAACACGCGCTGCACAGCCTCTGTGTTTCGAATATCTACCTGTTCAAACCGGTAATTATCATTGGGCAGTGACGGCGAGAGATTGTCCAAATTGGCGGCGTAAGTCAGGCAGTCAAGATTGACAACGGATTGACCCCGGCTGAGCGCCAACCGCACAACCGCAGAGCCAATAAAGCCTGCACCGCCTGTGACAAGCACCGTCATGACGCGGCCTTAATTGAGGCTTTATAATCGGCAAAGCTCAACCCGTTTGCGTCTTTTTCTGCGAGGATCGGAGCGGGCAGTGCGCTGCCCCAATCAATCGCAAGATCCGGATCGTCCCACCGGACACTCACATCCGCAGGTTTGTTGTAAACATTTGTGACCTTATAGGTCACAATGGTCTCCGGTTCGCGCGTTATAAAACCATGCAAAAACCCTTCAGGCACCCACAGCGCGCGCCCATCTTCTGCCTTTAAATCCGCGCATATATGCTGGCCAAAATGCTCTGAGCCGGGCCTGACATCGACAAAGACATCCATAATCTGTCCGGATATGCAGCGTATGAGTTTGCCTTGCGCGTAAGGCGGCCTTTGTAAATGCAGGCCTCTTAGGGTCGACGCGCGCACTGATCGGGATATATTATCCTGCACAAAGCCGGGGTCAAACCCTAACGCTTTGGTCAAGAGAGTAGAATTGTAAGACTCCAAAAAAGCGCCGCGGACGTCGGGGTAAACAGGGCTTATCAGTAAGGCGGGGCCGTCTATGTCAAATCTCTGCACTTGCATGGGCGCTCCCTAACGAGGATAGCCGCGCAAAGCAATATGAGAACTGCAAAGCGTTTTATGGGTTCACGTAAAAGAGTGTTGGGATTATCTGATTTATTCTGCAATATAGCGGTATGAAGACATTCATGCATCAACGGCGCTTTACGCACATCTATCGCCTCCTTGTGGTCATGATAATATGTGTTGGCTTAGGGCTAGTATTTGCCTTGCCCGCAGCAGGGCAATCGTCAATCGACATTGCGATTGCGCAGCCTAGTTTTACCAGTGATTTTTTATCAGAGCAAAAAAAACGTATCAGTGATGATCCGAATTTATCGGCGGATCAGAAAACAGCCGCCAATTCTAGTCTAGACCGGGCGCGTACTGCGATGGAAAATGCTAAAGCGGCGATTGAGTCTGCTGAGCGTTTTCAAGCTGAGCTAGAGAGCATGCCGCAAACATTAGAGCGTTTGCGGGATGATGTTGCCAATGCACAGACATCAGTGACGACCGAGCCAGTGGGTGGAAATCAAATTATTACGGGTGAAACCCTTCTAAAACTCCGGCAGGATTTGATTGTTAAGGAGGGAGAATTACGCCGACTTCGTGTTGAGGTGGCCAACTATGAAACATCATTGCAGTCTTTACTACAGCGGCCTGTTCGCGAAGACCTAGCGGAAGCCCGTACCCGCCTTGCTGAAATTTCAGCCAATCTTGAGACTATGGGGGATATTGCAGAGCTTGAACCGATTGGGGCTTCGCGGCGTTATGCGCTTGAAGCGCTGCAATATTACCGCCGCGCGCAAATTGCAGCGCTGGAGCGTGAGATCGCCGGAATGTCGGGCCGTCAGCAAGTCTTGAATTTGCGGCGTGATCTGGCGCAATTAAGAGCGCAGATTGCCGAGACCGATGTTATTACTTTGCAAAACCAAACTGGGCAACGCCGGTTAGCCGAGGCAAGCGCGATACAAAATAATACGGTTCAAATGTTGAGCGCCATGGAAAGCGCGCATCCGTTTTTGATCGAATACGCTGCTGAAAATGTGGCAATTAGTAACCGCCTGATTGGTCTTGCAACCGATGCGAGCGCCTCGCCTAGGCTACAGGCAGATGCCCGGTCCCGCAGCGATGCCGTCAAAAGCGACTTAGACGTGGCGCGGCAACTGACAGAATTGGGGGCGATTAACCGCCAGTCCAGCGCCACATTACGGCGTCTGCGGAACCAAAGGCCTTCAATCAATATTGTGAATTCTGAAATCGACGCAACGCGGGAGGCAATCTTAACGGCAACGCAGGATCGGTTGTGGGCGCAGGAACAATTACGTGGTTTTCCGATCGGCCAATTTGACGCCGAAAGCCTGACTCAAAACTGGCGAACCTTAACCGGCGGGCAGCGCCTCATGGAGGTCGATGCTTCGGGTTTGCAGGCTTTGTACGCTGCGCGCCGAGACTTGCTCTTGGAGGTTTCGGATGCTGCGTTTGCGAGAATTACTGAAGCGGATGATTTGCTGACGCTTCAGGTTGATTTACTCAAACATACTGAGGATTTGCGGTCATTGCTGGATCAAAAACTACTGTGGCTGCCGAGTGTTTCATCTATCG
>CAYGRF010000198.1:0-3289 GCA_964352275.1 uncultured Caulobacterales bacterium | reverse complement strand
ACTCATTTTTATACACTCAACCCAGCGCTTGCGCTGGGTTTTTGTTTCGGCCTAGTAAAGAAAACCTTACCGAAAATCTCGTTAAGGTACTAATTATCGAGCACCACCTAAAGACCAAACATCGATTTTAGGTCTACGGTTTCTGGCTCTTTCGTTTCAGCCGATTGCGACTGCATAATCTCGGGAGAAAGCTCGACATGCTCCCCGTCATTGAGCCACTTAACAGCAGGGGCGAGCTCTTCAATATCAAAACTTTCAATCTTGGTGCCCGGAATGACCGCGCCTTCAACTTTAGCTTTGGATTGGATGAACGGGCTGTCTGTTAATATAGCGCATTTATTGATCGACGGGTTCATCCTCAAAACATGTCCGACATCTTTAAACGCTTTATCGACCGCTCCGAGTGACGGAAATCCCATTTTTGCCATATCGACGCAGAGATCAAATTCGTCATTCGCCTCGCTGGTTTGCGAGAGCCAATCGAGCGTTTTGTCAACATCGTCTTTACCGACTGGGCCGCTCAGGGTCATAAAAGCGATGCCTGAGTCAAATGTGAGGGATATATTGTCATGCGTTAAAGCAGTCATTAAAGCTCCTTAAAGAGGGTGAATAATTATATGTGAAATCAAACAACGCGCGGGGTCTGAAAATGTTTCAAACAATTTCGCAATCTGCAAAATGCGTCAGTCCAATTTGGCCCAAGGCGAAAGTCTTAGCGCCTATGGCGTGAGACTTCCTAGTAGATATGGCACCAAAACATGATATAGCATAACCTATGAAAAAATCAATTCTCTTATCTATTGCGCTGGCTGGTCTTTGTGCATGCACCGCGCCTCCAACTGAGCAGGTTCAGCCGATGCCGCCCGTACAGACCGTGCAAACATTTGAATATCCCGGTGAAATTTCGCCGGATTTAGCCGAGCGGTTTTCTCGCCTTGCGTTGGATTGTGTCCACCGCGAATATCCCAACAAAGTGTCCCGCACGATGGATAACGACGCGGAAGTCGGGCCGCCGCGCGAACTGTTCCCTGTATTCTTTGGGTGTTTTGACTGGCATTCTTCGGTACACGGACATTGGCTTTTAGTGCGGCTTTTAAGGGTTGGCCCGCAAGACGCGCCGTGGCGCATTGAAGCGATTGAAAAACTCGGAATCAGCTTTACGCCGGAAAAAATCGCGTGGGAAATTGCCGAATTTTCCCGGCCAGCGCGCGGATCTTGGGAGCGTCCATACGGCCTTGCATGGTTTCTTCAATTAACCGCAGAACTGCGCGAATGGGATGATCCGCAAGGCAATATTTGGCTGGAGCGATTAAAACCGCTGGAAAAAGATATTACTGATAGTCTGAAAGATTGGCTTCCTAAACTGGCCTATCCCATCCGGCTTGGCACCCATAATCAATCCGCATTTGCCTTTGGCCTCATGCTGGATTGGGCGCGCGTGTCCGGAGATACGGATATGGAAGCGTTAATCACTCAGCGGTCTTTGGCGTTTCACAAAGACGACGTGAATTGCCCGCTCGCTTATGAACCCAGCGGTGAAGACTTTCTCTCGCCCTGCCTGATGGAAGCGGATCTCATGCGCCGCATCATGCCGCAAGCTGAGTTTTCCGCCTGGCTTAGCGCCTTTATGCCAAGCGTGCCAACGGACGGATCCGGTGATTGGCTGGCCCCCGGCATTGTCAAAGATGCCAGCGACGGAAAGCTCGTCCACTTGGACGGTGTGAACTCGTCACGCGCCTGGAACCTGTACAATATAGCCAGGGCCTTGCCGGAAGGGGATCAGCGTATTGGCGCGCTCGTGGCGGCTGCGAAAATTCACGCCGATATAGGCGTTGCGGCTGTGTCGGATACGCATTATTCCGGCTCGCACTGGCTGGCCAGTTTCGCCACATATTTGATGACTGACCGCGGAGCGCCGTAAATGAGCCTGCGCCAAACCCCCGTCATTGAAAGCCCGTGTCAACTCATTTGCCAGCTTGACTTGAAAAGTCATCACTGTTTTGGCTGTGGCCGCTCGCGCGAGGAAATTGCGCGCTGGACACGCTACAGCGATGCTGAGCGCCGCGCCATTATGGAGGCCCTGCCTGCCCGTATGAAAGCTCTGGATTAAATAAGAGCGTCGGGCCGTTAACGGCGGCGCGGGTTTTTCCACGCTTCAATCGCGTCCAGTCCCGGACCACCCGGCCTGACGGGGCGGTCGGGATAACCCCCAAAACACAGCGAGCGGTCATAGAGCGTAAGCGCAGCTGCAAGGCTGACATTGATACAAAATTTCGTCGGGATTTTCACGATGTGGCTACAGCGCGCCTGCATCGCCTGTGACAGTGACCCGTCTTCGGGGCCGAGTACATATGCGCAATTAAGCGGATGACGAAAGCTTGGCAAATCCACCGCATCATCGGTTAACTCCACGCCGACAAGCTGGCAGTTTTTAGGCAGAATCAGCGCGTCCGGAGTGTCCCATTCATAAAATGGCATATGGTCTTTGGACGCCGATGTGTCTGTGCGGTTAATATCCAGCGCTTTATGAAACGCATCAATGGTAAAGGCAAAACTCGCCCCGAACGCATGAGCGGTGCGGAGCATCGCCCCAAGATTATGGGCCTTGGATATACCTTCAACACCGACACCGAAATACCCTCTCATGCGCGCTTTTCCTCCCTCGCAATCTGAACATACCGATAGAGCGCATATACCGCAACAATCAGACTGATAAGAACAATAAACAAAAACGGCGTTGCCGGATTCATCTGGCCAAACCCTATAAAGTATAATCCAAAAGTCACAATATTGACGGACAGATTGAGCAGAACCGAGCCAGCACTCATCATGCGTGCTCGGTTTTCGGGGTTGGCCCGTCTTTGCGCCATGGCTTGCAGCGGCACTACAAAAAGACCCGCGCACAATGACGCGCCGACCACATCAATTAAAAATCGATTGGTTTCAGGCGCAGCAAAAAACACATCCAAGCCCCCAAGCGTCGTGCGTGTGGATTGCGCGCTATTCAGATATAGATCCAATGTAAACGCGGCAACGCCGATGATGCCGATCGTTGTCAGGCCGATAGCCTCTCGTCCGCGCGCAAGAACCAAACACAGCAGGGAGCCGACAAGAATACCCAGCGTGGAAAAAACAAGCACGGTCGTCAGAACCCACTGATCATACATCATCACATCCGCGATAAATATCGGAAATGCAGTCACAAAAATCGCAGAAAGGCCGTAAAACCAAGCAATGCCCAGCATGGGGCGAAACACATTTTGCTCTGCCCATGCGGCTTTCAGAGTTG
>CAYGRF010000197.1:0-3294 GCA_964352275.1 uncultured Caulobacterales bacterium | reverse complement strand
GTAGCAAAAAAACCGCTCGTCAAACCCGCCTAGCCTTAAGAATGTTTCGCGGTGATAGAGCGCGCCAGCGCCGCACGGCGCGAAGACTTCCCCGGACTTTACCGGATATACATCCCGCCCGAACCCTGCGCGCCACGCTAGGCCGCTAACATGGTAGAAATCCCCCAGCCCGTCAAATTTACCGGGCTCAAGCGCCAAATATTGCGTCGACCCTGCCATCGTCGCGCCGGGCGTGCTGGCTGCCAACAAAAGGTTTTTCAGCCAATCTGGGCGGGCAAACGCATCCGGATTTAAAAGCACGAGCCACGGCGCGCGCGCTTTTTTTGCCGCCAGATTATTACCGACAGCAAAGCCCAGGTTTTCCCCTGCCATAATAATCTCGAACCGGGCATCGAGCGGCGGCAATGTTTCCATTGACCCATCAGATGAGCCATTATCGACAATAAAACATTCGAAATCCGCCTCAGTTTGCGCCAGCAAACTCCCCACGCACTGCGCAAGCCACTCACCCGCATTGTAATTGACAATGATAACAGAGGCTTTGGGCGTGTGGTGATCAGAATGTGTGATAAGAGCCTCGCAATATGAGCGCTAGCGCTTACCCCTTGCGCGGAACATTTTCAATAGGCGTAGTTTTGCCGGGTCTGAAGCCCCAGTTTATCGTATGAAACCGATTGAAAGATGAAATCTACGGCTTCAGATAAACGCTCGTGCAAGTCCCTCCCCGCGAGGTGGAGAGTGTGAGTTTTGCGAGTGTTTCATGGCCGACTCTCGATGTCTAAAATACTCCGCAGCCTAACTGAAATCGAAAAAGCAGAGCTTATTGCCGTCCGGATCTTTGACGTAGGCGCCGTAGAACATGTTTTCAACCCGCTGTCCCGGCTCGCCGTCGCACGTCGCGCCAAGAGAAATCGCTTTTTTATACAGCGCGTCCGCGCCCTCTTTAGAGCCGCCGGGGAACGCGACCATAACGCCGTTACCGGGATGCGGGTCTTGCTCATTATACGGAATGCAGACGGCAATTTTTGGCTCGCGCATGGACGTGCCGATCATCGCCAGACGTCCCACATCGACGAGGACTTTCGCGCCGAGAAGTTCAGAGTAAAATGTTTTGGCCGCGTCCATATCGCGCACGCCGAGTGTTGTGTAACCAATCATGATATATCCTTATAAAGATGGGTTCACCGCAAGGCTTAAGCCCCGGCGGCGGAGTTGGACGTTCAGGAGGCTAAGCGCCTAGTCTTTAGTGGTGATCTCTTCCTCGGCGTCCATGACGATCAAGCCCGGCTCACCGGCAACATCGGCAGAGCCCGCGATCAAGGCCCGCTGTTTTTGCGGCAACGCATTAGCGCCGACATAAATAGCAACCCCGCCGCTGCGGCGCATAACATTTCCAGTGCCGTCTTCGACAACCATTTGCAGGTTCAGATAATAGACGCCGTCAGTATTGGCGCTGACTTGGACGTTCAGCGTATGCTCAGCGGCGCCGTTCATAGCAAAGCTATGCATCCGCGTATCGGAATAGATCGTCAGGCCATCTGTGGGCAAGATTGTCGCCGTTAGCGTCCCGGTATCATAGGCTTCGGTGAGCGTGACTGTAATATTTTCAATCTCGCCCACTGCGGTTTTACCATCATAATTATGGGTCAGGTAAACGCTTGCGCCCGGTTTCATATAGGGCATAGCGGTCTTTTTGTGAGCCGTTCCAGCGCTGGCGGCGCTAACCATCAGGCCGGACATCAATAGCGCGCTCGCAAGTATCGTAAATTTACGCATCATCTGCTCCCTTAATTCGAAACCGTAAAATCATAACATGCATCACCCGGCGGCGGATTGGCTCCGGGATCAATATTATGGAAATCATAGGCATCGACTACATAATCTCCGGCGTTCAAGTTCCCTGTGAAGGTTTCCGTGTCGACAACCCCAGATTCTCCGCCCTGAATAAGCGTACCGGCTTGGAAAAAATAAAAGTCTGGGTCCCGGTTGGTTGCGCCGGATTTGCGTGCCATTGTAATGGTGCGCACGCCGCTGGTTGGAAGGGTGAACGTAATATATTGGCGGTTGCCAAGCTTGTTATAAGTGCCCGCATCATTGACCGAGCAAATCTCTATGGTTCCTCCAACAATGGCCTGCCGGTAAACAGGAAGCGCGTTGGATATACCGCCATTATTAGTTTCTCCGGCGCCGGACGGGCCTGTCCCGTTAATGGATTGCGCGGCGGTCAACGAGTCAATACCCGCCGTTTGGCCGGGATTTTGCGCTTTGAGAACATCCGTATATGTAAAAATCGTCGTGAAAAGGTTTTGGCTTGTATAGGCCGCCGAGGTGAAGGCTTCATAGAGCGGAGCCAGACCGATCGAAATCGTATCTGCGCCATCATCAGTGGTGTCGTACAAATCATAAAGGATAGATTGAACCGAACTTTCATTGAACCAGCCTTCATTGGCGGTGTTATTACTCTCAACATTGATGGAAAATCCAACGGCTTGACTGCCCCCGGAGCTATCGCGGTAAAAAGGATCGTCGAGCATGATACCAGAGAGAGCATTGCCAAAGCCCTCGCCGAACGCCACACGCGGATCGAGACGGTCACCACCGGAATGTTGGCCGCCAACAGAATCAGATCGCGACATACGATCTTCGAAATAATGTCCCCATTCATGGACAACAACATGGGTGTCATATTCATCCGTGTCATTATTAGCATCACCAAGAATATAAACATTGCCCTGCGCAGCACCCTGCAAGCGCACGTAAGAGGACGTACTGATTTCTCCGAGAGCCCGGTTGCCGGAAACAGCGCGGTTTTGCGTGCTCCAGCGAAATTCCATAGACGGAAGGTTCACGTCAGCATCCACAGCAGCAATTTTTTGAAGTGTATCATAAATCGGTGCCAGAATCGCGAACGGCGCGGCAGCGCGTGTGCCCGTATAGCTGGCTCCGCCCCAGCCTGAAGCGGCATTGAGATTGCGAATAGAGTCAGCAGCGCCGGAACTCGTCAAGGTGCCTTGAACGGCATACAGAGAATTACCGTTTGTATTATCGGTGACGCTAACGTCCCATAACGCGCCCGTGGTTTGCACCAGCTCGGCTTTGGCACGGACTTGTACATCCGTATTGGAATTGACGGTAAAGCTATAATCACCCGCCGCATCAGACACAGTTGTGGCTAAAACGCCGCTGGCACTATCGAGTAATTCCACGGTGACGCCCCGCGCCGGTTCTTGGGTAATCGCGTTATAATTCAATCCGTTCGTGGCCGTATTAAACGGCACGGAGTCAAATGTGACC
>CAYGRF010000196.1:0-3324 GCA_964352275.1 uncultured Caulobacterales bacterium | reverse complement strand
CTTGCCCATTTTCCGTTACTTTCGTGAGTATGACTAAACAGGAAATGCACTAAAGCACTGCAAAGGCCCATATATGCGTTTGATGTTTATCGGCATTGTCGTCGTTCTGTGCGGCTTTACATTTGATATGTTTTTCGCGGGTCTCCCCTATCAAGACCCTACAGCCGAGCAGCAAGCACGATGGCTACTCAATAAATCCATTGCCGATTACATCATCATTCCCGGACTTATCCTTTTTTTGTGCGGGCTCATCCGCGCAGCATATCTATTTTTCAAGAGAGTCGGCGGGAAAAATCGTTAAAGCGTTTGATAGAGTTTTAGCTGGGATACTCGCTCATCGCAGTGCCTTTATAGTCGCAATATATTTGTCGGGGTAAAAACAAAAAAGCGGCGCCGCGCGGGAGGGAGGGGCTTGCGCGGCGCCGCAGTCAGAAGCGGATATTTATCCTAGGGGAGAGGATGTTATCGACGCTTGAGACCCTTTAAGCAGCTTTCCGTTTACCGGAAGATTTCTGCGTGATTAACTTTTCGTCAGATTGCTCGCCAATCGCAATTTTGCGTGGCTTGAGCGCTTCGGGAAGCTCTCGCACGAGAGAAATCACAAGCAGGCCGTTTTTGAGATCCGCGCCTGTCACATAGACATGGTCGGCGAGCTGGAAACGGCGTTCAAACCCGCGCTCGGCAATGCCGCGGTGCAAATATGTTGGCCCGTCATCATTGTCCGCGTCCGGCGCAGATTTGCGGCCTGTCACGGTCAGCACATTTTCATGGCTTTCGATCTCAAGCTCGTCATCGGCAAAACCGGCAACTGCGAGTTCAATGCGGTAACTGTCCTCGTCGATTTGCGCGACATTATAGGGCGGATATGATCCGCTGCCGTCAATCTGACTGGCAGAGTCGATCAGGCTGGCCATACGGTCAAATCCGACGAAAGAGCGGTAGAGGGGGGAAAAATCATAAGTTCTCATTGTTTCATCCTTTTATAGCAATGTTGAGTTTTGGCTCTCCGCAATGGACGAGCCGGCAATTATGAGACCCGTTATGGCGTCTCGTAAAATTAGGTAGGAAGGGTTTTTGGGCCGTCAAGAGATTGGGGCGTTAAAAAATGCTGTGCTTGCATTAGGCGGGGTTTTGCGCCAATTTACAGCTACCAAAGTAATTCTAACTTTTAAGGGCGTTCCATGACTGCTAAATTTTTGACAACGACTATGTTATCCTTATCGCTTTTGGCGCTGGCGGGATGTGAGGCCAAAGTGGCTGATGCGCCCGCTCCGGACGCCGAGGTCGAAGCCCCCGTTGCGATTGTTGTGACACTCGATAGCGCTATTGCTGATCCGGCCCGCGCGGCAGACAGCGCCCGCGATCAGTTCCGTAACCCCAAGGAAACATTAGAGTTTTTTGGTGTTGCGCCCGGTAAACACGTCGCCGAAATCTGGCCCGGTTGGTACACAGAAATCCTCGCGCCTTACCTGACCGCGAACGGCGGTACTTACACGGCGGTGCTCTATCCTGAGACTGAGCGCACGATCCCGCGCATTGCGGCCTTCAAAGAAAAATTTGGCGATACGGCCCGGTACGGCCAGATTCAGTACGGCGCGTTCGGCAAAGACTTCTCGCCGATGATGCCGGCTGAAAGCGCGGACATAATATTATCTTTTCGTAATGTTCATAACTGGATGGGCGGGGGCTTTGAGGCTCACGCCTTTAAAGAATTTTACGCGGCGTTGAAACCCGGCGGAACGCTTGGGATTGTTGAGCATAGATTGCCTGAGTCCGCGATGCAGGATCCGCTGGGCAAAACCGGCTACGTACAGGAAAGCTACATGAAGACGCTGGCGGCAGAAGCCGGGTTTGAATTTGTTGAGGCCAGCGAGATCAATGCTAACCCGCGTGATACGGCCGATCACCCGTTCGGGGTTTGGACCTTGCAGCCGCGCTCGCGTGCGCCTGAAGAAGGCTCAGATGAGGCCGCTACCTTCGACGCTGAACTCTACAAAAACATTGGCGAGAGCGACCGCGCAACCCTTAAATTCCGTAAACCGGAATAGGCATATCGGCGAAAACGGGGGGATGCGCTGTGACCAATGATGAAATCATTGAAAAAATGAATGTTTTGCTCGCCGATCACGGCGGGCTGGATCGTTCGGTGAAGTTTAATTTCAAAGGGGACGGGCAAATTCATATCTCCGGTACCGAGGCGGTCAGCGAAGACAAAGACGCTGACTGCACGATTACGCTGAAAAAAGATGATTTTATGGCGATGGTGAAACGCGAAATGAACCCGGTGGGCGCGTTTATGTCAGGCCGCATCAAAGTCTCGGGCGATAAGTCTGTGGCTTTTGGTCTGCAAAAACTATTTTCCTAGCGCTCGCCAAAGAGCAACCGAATGACATTGTTTAACGAAACGCATCCTGAACTGCGCGGCTTTTCGGACTATTATAACCGTGAAATCCTGCCCCATCTGGAGGCTGATGAGCAGCGCCGTTTATCGGCGGTAAAAAAAGTCGTAACGCGCGCGCCGCTCATCTTTCTGCTCTTCTGTGTGGGCGGGTATTTGGTCTGGCATTTTTGGAATATTTTGCCGTGGGCTGTCGTAGTGCCTGTCATGGGTATTATGGGGGCGTTCGGCTATGCATCCCTTGCCTTGTCCGAGGTGAGGGCAGACACCAAGTCCCGGATAGTCTCAGGCGTTTGTAGCTATGTTGGCTGGGATTACCGTGCCCACGCCAGTGGGCAGCCCCAGATCGATATTATGGTTGAGCATAGCATGCTCCCCAAAACCTATCACCGCTCATCGTTTGAGGATAGAATTTCCGGCAATGCCCACGGTGCGGATTTTACCATGACCGAGTGCCACTTTGAAAAAAAGGTCAAAACCAAAAACGGCCACACATGGAAAACCGTGTTTCGCGGCGCAGTCATGGCGATTGATTTCCACCGGGATTTCCTTGGCAAAACCGTTGTGCTGCGTGACAAAGGCTTTTTCAATGCCAAGACCAAAAACGATATGAAACGCATCGGTCTTGTCGACCCGGTGTTCGAGAAAATCTTCGAAGCCTACGGCACCGACCAGGTCGAAGGACGGTATTTGCTCACGCCCGATTTCATGCAAAAACTTGTCGATCTGGAGCGCGTGGTGGACGGTAAAAATATCCGTTTTGCCTTCCTGGAGGGGCTTTTGCTCATCGCCGTAGAAACCCCCAACCGGTTCGAAGCCGGATCCATGCTCAAACCTCTCGTCGATCCCGCCCGAACCCAAAAAATCCTCGATGAAGTCGCCGCGGTTTATAACGTGGTTGATGGGGTGATGAAGCCTTATGAGGC
>CAYGRF010000195.1:0-3335 GCA_964352275.1 uncultured Caulobacterales bacterium | reverse complement strand
CTAGATATTGAAGTATGGTTTTCGAGTAACCGCCGCGCCGCGGCTAGGCAGCCGCTTCGGTATCATCCTTATCTTCAGTATCAGCGGCGTCTTTAGCTGCCTTCGCGGCTTGGCGCGTCCGAGCTTTGGTTAGAGTTTCAAGGATTTCATCAAGCGCCATACCGCGATCAGTACGGTTTATGGCGGCAACTTCACGAACCATACGGTCTAGGGCGCTTTCATAGAGTTGGCGCTCGGAATAAGACTGATCCGGCTGTGTTTCCCCGCGGTGTAGGTCGCGAACAACTTCAGATACGAGAATCAAGTCACCGGAATTGATCTTGGCCTCATATTCCTGTGCCCGACGGCTCCACATGGTGCGTTTGATACGGGCGCGCCCTTTAAGGGTTGTAAAAGAATCTTTTAATATGTTTTCATTCGATAAAGCCCGCATGCCGGACCCGGTTGCTTTCATGGTAGGGACGCGCAGAGTCATTTTATCTTGCTCAAACAATACAACAAAAACTTCAATATCAAAGCCTGCAATAACTTCTTGCTCAATACCGGTAACTTGACCAACGCCGTGTGCGGGATAAACAATATATTGTCCCGGTTTAAAGTTGGCTTTTTTGGCCGGTTTTTTCTTGGATGCGCGGCGACGCGTTGCTGGTTTAGCAGTAGCCATGTCAGTAAACCTCATAATGTTTTGCGCGAATATGCGCTTGATGCTTAAATAAATTAACGGCGCGGAGTTTTTAGTCCGCGCCGTATGTAAGGAAACTTAATATCATAAAAATGACATAAAATCTAGGAAAACAGGGCTGAATTTTCACAGAAATGTAAAAATTAAAGGAAAAAACACAATAAAAATAGCTTATGATCCGGTTCCAGGTTTTTCGCTGAAATATTTTTCAAACTTACCGGTTTCAGACTCGAAGGCTTCACGGTCTTCAGGCGGTGTGCCTTTGACTGTAATCACTGGCCAAATTTCGGCATATTTGGAGTTGATCTCAAGCCATTTGCCGTCCGGGTCGTCCTCTGTGTCAGGGACAATGGCATCGACGGGGCATTCGGGTTCGCACACACCGCAGTCAATACACTCGTCCGGATGAATGACGAGCATGTTCTCGCCCTCATAAAAGCAATCGACCGGACAGACCTCAACGCAGTCCATAAATTTGCATTTAATACATTCGTCTTTGACGATATAGGTCATGGGAGCTCTCAGAATTCGGTCGTTTGCGATGTGGCGATTTCACGGCAAAATGTCAACCGTCAGTTTGCATAGACTGTCATAGAGACGCACAGAGACCCTCAAATACTCAGCTATTGTTAGCATGTTAATTCCTCGTAAGGAACGGGAAAAGCCTATCCGTGGCGCGAGATTTGCACGCACTGAATGTCATAAGCGCCGCGCGCTGGACTGTGCCAATTCGGATAATTGAGGACTGCATGTTAAGTTTTTTCTGGAGGCGTCACCCTAAAGTTCTCCTGAGTGATGATTTTGTACAAGGTCGTCGCCGCCGTCTTGCGCCGCTCCCTGATGCGTGGATGAGTAAATATGCGCGGGCCAATTGCGTCATCGCTATTGTCGAGGATCAACCGGATTGGGACTTTGCGCTTGATAATGAAAAGGCTCTGGATAATGCTCTCGGCGCGGCGATTTACTATGGATATGAGCGCCCCTTTACGCCCGAACAACAGGCTCTATGTGATTTTCTTGTAAACAGCCTTGGCGGCCAAAAAATCACAATGTATGCGTGGGGAGTGTACGCAGATATATGCGGCAGCCCCGCAGGAACCATGTTAGTTTTGGGCAGCGATAATTGAACCGTAGAATCAGGTAAGCTTTGAACTCACGCCGTAACTGGTGTAGGCCGCATTATGCCGGATATTCGCCCCGTCTTTTTTATTATTGGCCTCATGGTGGCTGCACTGGGCGCGGCTATGTTCCTGCCGGGCCTAGTTGACTATGCATATGGCGGCCCAAGCGGGGCTGCGTTTATTATTTCAGGTGTTTTTACGACTTTTGTCGGAACGGTTTTATCAACAACAGCCTACATGCCGCGTCCCAAATTATCTGCAAAGGGTGCTTTTTTGCTCACGGTTCTATCTTGGCTGTTTCTGTCGGGATTTGCAGCGATCCCATTTTTGATGGCACCGGGCAATATGAGCGTCACAGACGCGCTTTTTGAAGCGACATCCGGCATTACAACAACTGGCTCGACGATTATGACGGGGCTTGATGACCAATCTCGAGGCATATTGCTGTGGCGGGCTATTTTGCAATGGATTGGCGGGATCGGTATTATTGTGACCGCGATGGCCGTTTTGCCAATGCTGCGTGTTGGCGGCATGCAGCTTTTCAGGCTTGAAAGTTCGGACATGGGCGAAAAAATTCTGCCGCGTGCTGCGAGTTTGGCTGGCGCAATTAGCGCCATTTATCTGGCCCTAACGATGATGTGTGCTGCCGGGTATATGTGGGTTGGCATGAGCGCGTTTGACGCAGTTGCTCACGCGATGACAACCGTTGCCACGGGCGGATATTCGACGTCGGACTTATCCATGGGCGGATTTATGGATAATGGGGCGGACCTTGTGTGTATCGCATTTATGATTGCGGGCGGCCTACCGTTTGGAGTCTATCTATTGATGGTAAGAGGTAATCTACGCGCGCCATTTCGGGACCCGCAGGTCAGGGCATTTATTGCGGTATTGGCGGCTCTGATCGCGTTAATGACGGTGTCACTTTGGATCAATTCGGAACTGACTCAAAGCCGCGCGCTAAGACTATCCGCTTTTAATGTTGTCTCTGTTGTGACGGGTACGGGTTATGCAACTGCTGACTATAATAGCTGGGGGTCTTTCGCTGTCGCGGCCTTTTTTGCATTTATGTTTATTGGCGGGTGTGCTGGCTCAACGGCCTGCTCCATAAAAATATTCCGCTATCAAGTCGCCTTTGAGGCACTGCGTGTATACTTGCTCCGCATGCCGCGCCCTAACCTTGTGACGCCGCTGAAATATGGTTCCAAGCCGCTACCGGAAAGCGTTGTGCACTCAGTCATGAGTTATTTCTTTTTATTTTTTATGACATTTGCTGTTGGCGCGATTACTTTATCGATACTGGGTTTAGACCCTATGACGGCTTGGTCAGGCGCAGCCAGCGCTGTCGCCAATGTCGGGCCGGGATTGGGCGATATAATCGGCCCGGCTGGGACCTATCAATCTCTGCCTGATGCCGCTAAATGGGTGCTTATGGGCGGCATGATCGTTGGTAGGTTGGAAATCGTTACAGCATTGGTACTGTTAACACCATCTTTCTGGCGGGCTTAGAGCGTCTATGCCTAAAGCGCGGC
>CAYGRF010000194.1:0-3390 GCA_964352275.1 uncultured Caulobacterales bacterium | reverse complement strand
CGTATATATTCATGATGCAGCGCGGCCCTTTGTGACGCCTCAATTATTGCGCGCTCTGTCGGCTGCGCTTGATAGCAGTAAAGCCGCTGCGCCGGCTCTAAAAGTCCCAGACGCCGTAAAAACTCTGGAAGGGGACTGCGTTGATCGTGACGCAATCCTGCGCGTTCAAACTCCGCAGGCCTTTCATTATGATGCGATTTTAGCTGCGTTTGAAAACCTGCCGCCGGAGCAGTCTTTTGCCGATGATATTGCTGCTGCGCGCCATGCCGGACTGTCAGTCACCTTTACCGAGGGTGATGATAAGAATTTTAAAGTGACATACCCGGAAGATTTCGCCAAAGCGGAGCATATGATGAATACCCATAATTCGATCCCTGTAACCTATATGGCCTGCGGTCAGGGTTTTGATGTTCACCGGTTTGAACCCGGTCCGTCCTTATGGCTCTGCGGCGTTGAAATTCAGGCGGGCATTGCGCTCAAAGGCCATAGCGACGCCGATGTCGGTCTGCATGCGCTGACGGACGCTATATTGGGCGCGCTCTGCTTTGGCGACATTGGCGATCATTTCCTGCCAAGCGATCCCAAATGGGCGGGTGCGTCATCGGACCAGTTTTTGATATTTGCCGCAAATGAAGTGCGCGCCCGCGGCGGGCAGATTATGCATGTGGATGTGACGTTGATTTGCGAAAAACCCAAAATCAAACCGTACCGCGCCGCGATGCGCGCCCGGATTGCGGACATTCTGTCCCTGTCGGAAGCCCGTGTCAGCGTCAAAGCCACGACGACGGAAAAGCTCGGCTTTACCGGACGGGGCGAGGGCATTGCCGCGCAGGCAAGCGCGACGCTTAAATTACCGGAGGGCTGATATGGACGCCGTGATATACAAGCGCGCCGAAGATCTCATTCATTCCGCGGCGCAAAAAGGAATCACGATTGCTACGGCTGAGAGCTGCACAGGCGGCGGTATCGGGCAAGCTTTAACGGCCATCCCGGGATCGTCCAGCGTCTTCCTAGGCGGAATAATTGCCTATTCTAATGACGTGAAAGCGCAGGTTCTGAATGTCCCCGAAGACATGCTCAAAACTCACGGCGCGGTGAGCGAACAGACCGCGAAGCTGATGGCGGACAATGCGCGGTCGCTATTAAAATCCGACATCGCCGTATCGGTTACCGGGATTGCAGGCCCCGGCGGCGGCACAAAAACCAAGCCAGTGGGTTTGGTCTATATCGGCTTATCGCAGACGGGAGTACAAACCTATTCCAAGACCTTACTCTGTAAAGAGCAGACCCGCGAATCCGTGCGAAACCAAACGATTATCGCGGCGCTTGAGGCGTTACTGACAGAGGTTAGGACGCGGTAAGCACTGCGATAATTAAGCACAGAAATAAGGCGAAAGGGTGTAAAATTTGACCCCGCTATCGTCCTCCGGCTGCAGCTTTTTTCGCGATTTCTTTGAGCGGTTCATAGCCTTCGGGCATGTCGAGGACGCTGTTGTCTTTGGCGAAATCATCATATTCGGCCAGCATCTCTGAGAATAGTGCGGGCTGGCTTTGTGACAAATCTTGAGTTTCACCGGGGTCTTGGGAAAGATCATACAGCCGCCATATGCCGTCGCCAAAGGGTGGGTTGTTGCGGGTGATTTTATAGTGTCCCTTAAACAGGGCGGCTTGACCGGCGGCTTCGAGCGCAACCGGCTCATTAGGCCCGTAAATATAGTCCGCTGCGCCGGTAAGCGCGGGGATGACACTGCGGCCATCATAGTCCTCTGCGTCAGGAGCGGAGTTTCCGGCCATATGCACGATGGACGGGGTAATATCGGTCACGAATGAGAAATCGTGATTAAGAACTCCGGCGGGTATGCCTGGGCCCGATAAGATAAGCGGGACGCGCAATCCGCCTTGGCCTGCATAAAATTTAAAGAACGCGCTAGGCCCTGCGGCGGCGCTGGCAAATTCCGGGCCGATGGCGGTTACGGAGCCTTTTTCGCCAAGTATACCATAGTCTGCGGATAGGCCTTGCGATTGCATCCAGCGGTCCATGCCCGGAACCATAGCTGGATTGCTGGCTTCGGGGCCATTATCGGATGTGATAATAAATATCGTATTTTCATATTGTCCATGCGCTTTGAGATAATCGACATATCGCCCGATATGCTCGTCCATAGCGTGGATCATGCCCGCATTGACGGCCATGGATTTGGCGGCATATCGTTTCTGTTCCGGCGTGAGCGACTCCCACGTTTTCAATGCTGGATGCATGTCGCCGAGCGTGGCTTCCGCCGGGATGAGCTTGAGTGATTTGGCTGTCTCAAACCGTTTCTGGCGCATGGTTTCCCATCCATCCGCATATGTATCCATATATTTCTCAGTATAGGCCTTGGGCACTTGAACGGGAACGTGAACGGCTTGAAAGCTCAAAAACGCAAAAAACGGAGTTTTGGTTTCCGGGCTGTTTTCCGGGCGCGCCTCCCGCGCTTCATCCATAAAGCCGATCATCTCGTCTACGAGAGACCGTGAGGAATAGAACCCTTCGGGCAGATCGATCGGCTGCCCGTCTTTAAACCATGGCGGTTTACCTTGCCCGGGCAAATAGGGGCGGTGTTCGTAATTATCGGCCCCGGACGCGTTCAGGATATAGCTTCGGTTAAAACCGCGTTTTGTTGGCAGGGTGGTGTCAGTATGTCCCAAATGCCATTTCCCTGTAATATAGGTATCATAGCCTTTATTTTTCAGGCGGCTGGCAACGGTTTGCACATCATTATTCAAGACGCCTTCATATCCGGGCGTGGTCTGATATTCCGGCGGTAAAAATAGAGGCAGGTTGGGTACGCCTGTGCGGTGACTGTTTAGGCCCGTCATCAACATCGCGCGCGACGGCGCGCACATAGGCGATGTATGATAATTCGTAAACATTGTGCCGGATGCGGCCAGCGCGTCAATATTGGGGGTGCTGGCTTCGCCGCCATATGCGCCAAAATCCATCAAGGCTAAATCATCCGCGAGGATCAGCACGATATTGGGGGGGGCTTTCTTACTTCGCTTATTTGTGCCCTCAGATATATCTTGGCTACTGCATGAAACGAAAAGCGCGCTTGCGAGAATGGCCGTGATAAGAGTTTTCATTGTGGTCCCCCGAATAAAAATTATGACTAATCTGTTTGCAGCTATGATGCAATTTTAATCATAAGCATTACGCTGTCGAAATCGCAATCCATATGGCTATGGCGACGAGGCTGAGTGAGAAGAACAGGCGGGCGGCCAGCGAGGTGCGCCACTGCTCAAACGCGCCGCCGAGTTTTGCGCCTAATATGACGATTCCTATATGCACAATCACAGCAATACAGAGATGCAGACCGCCAAGTATCAGGATTTGCCACCACAGCGCCCCAA
>CAYGRF010000193.1:1465-3503 GCA_964352275.1 uncultured Caulobacterales bacterium | reverse complement strand
AGCTCGCGGCGCATGGACGCTTCGACAACCGGAGCCGCTGTGCCCCACATGTCAAAATCCGGGTCCAAACGGCGGCACACGCCTTCGGCTTGCATCATCGTTTTTTGCAGCATAATAAGCTGCGGCTGCATCTTCATATCGAAAATCTCTGTGATTTCGAAAAGCTGCAACAGCACTTTACTCATGGAAACGTTGGAGGCGGTTTTGCCAAAAATCGGCTCGCCAACCGCCCGCAGGGCCGAAGCAAAATCCTCAATCCCGTGATGGGCGGGCACATATCCGGCTTCGAAATGTACTTCAGCAATGCGCAGATAATCGCGTTTCAAAAAGCCATACAAGATCTCAGCGTGAAAGCGCTGCTCGCGCGGTGACAGACGGCCAAGAATACCAAAGTCAATCAGGACAAGCGTGCCGTCCGGCATGACAATCATGTTGCCTTCATGCATGTCCGCATGAAACACGCCGTAATCAAAGGAGCAAGCGAGAAAGGTTTGCATGATCTTGCGGGCGATCTCTTTGGGATCATAGGCCGGATCCGTCAGGATGGCATCATTGGATACAGCAATGCCGTCGACCCATTGCGTGACTAAAACGTCTTTGCCGCCGAGCTCCCAATAAATCTCGGGAACGGCGAAATAACCGGTTTCTACCGAGGCCTCAGAGACTTCGGACGCGGCGGCCGCCTCCAAGCGCAAATCCAGTTCCAACATCACCGCCCGGCCTGCCGTTTCGACAAAGGATTTCGGCCCTAAGCGTCGCGTATCCGGCACGAAAAACTCGGCCAATGACGCCACCATGCCGAGGACTTCCATATCCTGCGCCATAGCTTTTCGAATGTTGGGGCGCAAGATTTTGACAGCAACAGTTTCGCCCGACTTCAAAACCCCTTTATGGACTTGCGCCACAGAGGCCGCTGCAATCGGTTGTGACAGGCTTTGCAGCGTGTCTGTCCACGGCCCGCCCCACTCTGCGGCGAGCATGGCTTCCGCCTTTTCCATTGGGAAAGACGGGACTTTATCTTTGAGGCGCGAGAGCCCTTTAATGAAGACCGGGTCGAGCATATCACCGCGCGTCGAGAGTATTTGTCCAAACTTGATATAGGCCGGGCCCAGCTTTTCCAGCGCGTTGGCAAACCGCTCGCCCGGATTATGGGCCCGTCCGCGAATCGCAAACAAACGCGACATGCCGCCCGCCGCCCGAATGAACCAGGGCACGCTCTCGGCATATTCGCTCGGCACAAGCGCGTCGTGGCGAATGAGCACCCAGCCTGTTCGCATCATGCGGAAAAATATGAGGATGGTTCTTAGCATTGCCCGCGCTTATAGCGGCGGCTTATCGAAAAATATACGGGGATTTTGACGCGGTGAGGGCTTTTGATGCCTCGACATTCAGCAATTGCATCTATGCATAAAATTGCATATATGTGCGCCATCATAACCGACAGAGATTATCATGTTTTTTACGCTACCCATCATCCTGCCTGTTGCCGCCGTCGCCGCAGTGACGAAATTTCACCTTATGGGCAAAAACATGTCCAAATATGACACGGGCGCGCCGGTGACGTTCGATGTAGACCCGAATTCAAAAGGCATAAAGGCAGTTGAAGAATATCTTTACGAGAATTTTGTCAAGCCGGCCTTGATGGCCAGCAGCACAGGCGAAAAGCTGGATGCCAAACGGGCACGCTTTGAGGAAAAGGGTCTATCGCGCGATTTTCCCGTCACCTTTAAACAAGATAGCGCCGAAATGGACGGCATTAGCGTTGACGGGGAATGGACGATTGCGCCGGGCGCAGACCCCAAACGCCGGATACTCTATCTTCACGGCGGCGCGTTTACAGTCGGTAGCGCCATCAGCCACCGCGCCATTATTAGCAATATTGCCACGCGCACAGGCTGCGTCGTCTTCGCGCCCAATTACCGCCTCATGCCGGAAAATCCGCGCATGGCCAGCATTGATGATGCGCGAGCCTCTTATAAATGGATCTTAGAAAACGGCCCTGACGGCCCGGCGCCGCTTGATAAGCTTGCCGTGGCCG
>CAYGRF010000193.1:0-1455 GCA_964352275.1 uncultured Caulobacterales bacterium | reverse complement strand
GCCGGCGATTCTGCGGGTGGGAACTTGACCTTGATGCTATCAAACTGGGTTCGTGATACCGGCATGCGCGCGGCTGACGCGGTTGTTGCGCTCTCCCCTGCAACAGATTCGACGGCAGAAAGCCCGTCGATTAAGGCCAATTTTGAAACCGATACAATGCTTAAGCCGCTTGTCGGACCTATACTGAAAATTCCGCGTCCAATTTTGCTATGGGCCTCTTGGCGCGCTAACCGTATTTCCCCGGCGTCAAAGCTCGTCTCCCCGCTGCGCGATGATTTATCAAACCTCCCGGCAACGCTTGTGCATGTGAGCGCCGCAGAAATGCTTTATGATGATGCTCGCCGCTATGTGGCCAAAGCCCAAAGCGAAGGCTCCAACGTGACCCTGCAAAGCTGGGCCCATGTTTGCCATGTCTGGCACGCCTTTGATCTGCTAATCCCCGAAGCTATGGATGCCTTTGACGAGGTCGCAAAATTTTTGATAGAGCACGGCGTTGGTAAAAAGAAAAAACCCGCTAAAAAGACGGCAAAAGTCGCAGCAAAAAAGGCCTAACGCCTACTCGCTGTGCACCACGTCAAATGCGTAAGGAACAAATAGCGTTAATTCGAGTGCGTCCGTTTGGTAAAAGACAATAGGGGCCTGCAAACCCTTCACGTTGACCCGATAATCCGCGCCGAAAGCCTTGGCTACCCGGTTAGCATCTTTCGCTATATCCTCCACGAGAGCGTATCGGTATTGCCCCGGCCGAATAATCGACAAAACAGGGTCATCAGTTGACACGACTTCGGTACGCCCCACAGTTTCAATCGAGTCGATAAAGCCTTCTAAAACCGCGAGCGCGTCATCTTCCGTTTTATAGGCGTCTACGACTTTGGTTTTTAAAACCAGATTCACCGCGCTCGTGTCAGAGCGGAAACCGCCAGTGACATAATCGCCGAATTTTTCAGGATCATAGGGTTTGATAAATGTGATGTCATTTCCGTCAACATCTTCGCGCTCAACGAGAAGGCCCATATCAATCGCAGGGTTGCGTTTGGCCGCATCGATAACGCGGCTCATAGTTTGCTGTAATTCTTGAAGCCTAAGGACATTATCGCGCGTATCACAAATAACAGAAACCGACATAACCACATTGTCCGGGCGGCGTTTCATGGTTATGTACGGTTCTTCCAAACCTGAGTCGCTAATGCGGGTCCCCGTCACAATGATTTCGTCTGTCTGAGCTGCCGCAAATTCGGTCCCTGATGTTAGGAACAAACCGGTTGCCGCCGCCCTAGCAATCAAACGCAATATCATAGGAAATCCCTCATATTAAAACGGCATCTTCATGCCGGGCGGCAAGGGCAGGTCACCAAACGCCGATTGCATTGTACTCGCCTTGGCTTCGTCCAATTTGGCTTTGGCATCTTGATAGGCCGCGATGATCAAATCCTCGACAATTTCGGCTTCTTCGCC
>CAYGRF010000192.1:0-3543 GCA_964352275.1 uncultured Caulobacterales bacterium | reverse complement strand
TGGCATCTTGATAGGCCGCGATGATCAAATCCTCGACAATTTCGGCTTCTTCGCCGTTGAGCAAGCTGGGATCAATTTTTAGGGCTTTCATATTGCCTTCCCCCGAAACGCTCACGGTCACAAGCCCGCCGCCGGAACGGCCTTCCGCCACCAGATCGGCCACGTCCGCTTGCGCGGCTTCCATTTTGCTTTGCATCTCTTTGGCTTGCTTCATTAAGCCCATTAAATCTTTCACTTAACTGTCTCCGTTCTCATCGCCCAGCGTTTGACCGCCGAAATTCCCTGATATGATATTATCCTTAGAAGTGGGAGCAATATCCCGGATTTCAATAAGCCGCGCATCTTTAAATAAGGGGTGCGAAAAGGCCGGGTGCGAGCGGTCGCGGGCATCCCGCTCTGCAATCGCTTCTTTGCGTTTCTCGGCGAGCGTCGTCGCTCCCTCCCCTTTTTCTTGATCAATCAACCACAAATCACCGGTCATATCGCGGAGCGCTTCCACCATGCGCCCAACAAGGGACGACGGCGCGTCGACTAGGTTTTCAATCGTGATCGAGCCGGGCCTAAACCGAATGGGCCTTACATATTTTTCAACATCATAGCGAAGGGCGGCCTGTTGATCTGACAGTGCGGCTGTAAAATCTGCGAGGCTTTCCAACTGAACACACGGCTTTGGCGCGGCGGCGGGCTTTGCAACGCTTAAGGCGGCCGCTTGGGCGGCACCCGCGTGCGCTGTCTCTATGATAGTGCGCTGCGCGGACGGGCGCGCATCAGGCTCCGGCTGCGTCAGCACTGGCGGGGTAAAATTTCCAGATCTTATTTCCTCGATGATTTTCGCTGCGAGTTCCGGCGGCGGCATTGCGCCTGCTACAGCCAACTTTAGCAGCGCCATTTCTGCGGCGGCAAGCGGCGCGGGCGCGCGGCGTACGTCATCATAAGAGCTCAAAAGCATTTGCCAAACACGAGTGAGCTGTCCGAGGCTGAGTTGTTCTGCAAGCGCTGTAATCCGTGCGGCCTGGTCCGGCGCGGCGTCAAGCTGCGCGTTTGCACCGAGCGATTTTACCCGGCTCACCGTATGGCAAATATCCAATAAATCGCGCATGACAACGGCGGGATCCGCCCCGTCATCATATTGGCTGCGCATTTCGCCCAGCGCGCCCGCCCCGTCTCCGGTCGCGGCCAATGCAAATAAATCGAGAATACGCACACGGTCGGCCAGGCCCAGCATGGCGCGGACTTGCTCAAAACTGACTTCATCACCGCTCAGGCCCGCTTGCACGATAGCCTGATCCAGCAATGACAAAGCATCGCGCACAGACCCTTCAGCGGCGCGGGCGATCAGCGCCAGCCCGTCATCCGATATTTTTGCGCCTTCTTTAGCGCATATATTTTTAAGATGATCGCTTAAGACGCCAGCCTCAACGCGTCTTAAGTCAAATCGTTGGCAGCGGGACAAGACCGTGATCGGAACTTTGCGGATTTCGGTCGTCGCGAAAATAAATTTCGCATGATCAGGCGGCTCTTCGAGGGTTTTGAGAAGCGCGTTAAACGCCCCTGTCGAGAGCATGTGAACCTCGTCGATAATATAGACTTTGTAGCGCGAGGACACAGGCGCGTAACGCACCCCATCAAGCAGTTCGCGCATGTTTTCCACGCCGGTTCGCGAGGCCGCGTCTATTTCGAGAACGTCCATATGACTGGACACCATAATCGATTCGCAGTGGCGGCCCGGCACTGACAAAGCCGTTGAAGGCCCGTTTTGTGTATCGCTTTCATAATTGAGCGCCCGCGCCAAAAGCCGCGCTGTTGTCGTCTTACCAATGCCGCGTACACCCGTCAGCATAAAGGCATGCGCCACGCGCCCGGCTTCAAACGCATTGTTTAAGGTCGTGACCATAGCCTCTTGGCCAATCATATCCTCAAACGTATGCGGGCGGTATTTACGCGCTAAAACCTGATAGGCTTGCGGCTTTTCGGTATCGGTCATAATGCCTTATAGACCCCTGAGCGGCTGTATGAAAGAGGCCAGATGCCGAAATAAAAACGGCGCAGGGAAGCTGCGCCACACTATGAAGATTATTATGAGCCGCCGCCCCTATTGCGCGGCAGACAAGAGAACGCTTCTAGCTTGAAATTTTTTGAAAGCACGGATTTGATACCTCGACCATTCTCGGTGTGTCGTCTGACGCTGCGTGAACCAACAACGCGTATGTAAAGCACGGGTAATTCTGCTTAAAGGTATGCGTTACTGAATATGTCGCCGTGTCCTGTGATAAAGTAACTTCTTCTAATGAGTATTCTTGACCGCTTGCGGCGCAACCGCGCGATATAACCAAGCGCGCCCCGCTGCGCGCCGTCCCGAGGTTCTTCATATCAATAGAAAATTGGTAGGTCTCACCTGTGACCGGGGCCGGATCATCAACGAGTGTCATCACATAATCGACATTTGTGAACTTTAGCGTCATGCCATTTGGCGCAGCGTTTGGCGTCATGCCGATAGCATTGGCCTTATTGTTCCAGCCTTCAAACGCGGTGCCCTTAACGGCCTCGGTAAAACTGATTTCGGTCGGCATGACCACCGCAGGCTCCGGCGCGACGTCTGGAGCTGTAATCGCAATTTAGCCGCCTGAGTTCGCGGGGGTTTCAGTCTCTGAATTACAGGCTGCGAATGCAGTCAACGCCAAAAAAAGCAGCGCTATAAGAGATGATTTTCATGATAAATCCTTCTATATAATTCAATTTTATGGCAAAGTATCTGCTGGTTTCCAGCCTTATATACATATGGTCGATTGTGCGCCAACCGCTAAGTCAGAAACTCACACGTAAGCTTACAATTAATCGCATTTTATGCCTACTCTTTTTCAGCTTCAGCCTGTTGAGCCTGTTGCTTAACACCGGAGCGCAGCATCAACCACCAGAAGAAGAACGGGCCTAACGGAATGAAAACAACGGCCAAAGCCAAACGCATGATCAATGCCACTGATAAATTATCGCTAAAACCCAGACCGTAAGGTGCCATTGCTAATTGCAAGGCCCCTTCGAGGCTCCCAGCAGCCGCAGGTAGTATGCGGATGATTAAGGCGAGATCAGACAGCGATGCCGCAAACACACTCGCCGCCGCAGGGATTTCGGGAAATAGCGCTTTGTAAGCCACAACAAATGCAAACGCGAAACAGATGGCCTCTAAGAATGTATAAAATGCGACTTTGGATAATGCTCCTCGGTGCCCCACATAGGATTGCCAGTCGGTTAAGACGCCTTTAGCGAATCCAGATAACGGCAAAAATCCCGGCACCCAACTGGCGCGCATGGCAAATAGAAAAACGAATCCACACAATATACCCACCATGAGCAGCACAAGCAGATAGCTAATCGGTTGGCCCGCTGTGAACAAAGCCGCCGCAGCGATAACCGCAATCAGGGCAAATATAGACCATTCAATGACCAGCACGCCGATCAGGCTTTGGCTAAAATGCTTATAGGCCAATCCGTGTTTATGCTTGAGATAAACACCGCGCACCCCGAACCCCATAAACGGAATGATGT
>CAYGRF010000191.1:2142-3568 GCA_964352275.1 uncultured Caulobacterales bacterium | reverse complement strand
GACCTATCCGGCGTGACCTTTATTGACGCGAACAATTCCAGCCTAGCCGAGAAGAATTTTAATGACACGACCTATGCAGGCTTCCGTGTCAGCGGCGTTTATGAATTTAACGCGGACTGGAACCTTTTGGTAACCCATGCGCGGCAACAACTCGATAGTGACGGCGTTTTCTTCGCAGATCCGGAGCTGGACGAGTATCAAATTGAGGGCTTTTCAGAAGACCGCATAGAAGACAGCTTTCATAATACAAGCTGGACGCTTGAAGGCCGCTTGGGCGCGCTTGAAGCGCTCTACACCGGGGCATTCACAGAACGAACCACAGATCAAAGCGTGGATTAATCGGATTACCTTTTTGTCGGGCAATATCTGCCTTACTATATCTGTGATGGCTCTGTCACATATCCGGGCGGCGCGCCAAGCGGCACATGCCAGGCACCGAATTTAAATGTTAAATCCGGCACAGAAACAAAAGTCCAAACCCATGAGATCCGCTTTAACACGCCGAGCGATCGCCGCTTGCGTGCAACATTTGGCGGGTTTTATAGCGATTTGGAATTAACCGAGCTTAATGACTTTATTTACCCCGGCTCTGTCAATGCCATTGGCTTTAATGGGCAAACTGGGTTTGCAGCCAACTATCCGCTCACCAATACGGCTGTAACAGGCACAGTTGGCAGCGCCTCGCCGGGTTATTTCTCAGACCCCGGGCCGTTTCCCGAAGGTGTGATTTTCCGTAATGACATTTTGCGCACGGATAAACAGATGGGCGTCTTCGGCGAGGCAACTTTTGATCTGTCCGACCAATTCGCCCTGACACTGGGCGCGCGCTATTATGATATTGAAGTCGATCTGGAGGGCTCTGCCAACTCGTCCTTCTTTAACCTAGGGCAAACCGACGATGCGCAGCGGGCGGGCACGAACATCTCCGCACAATTTGCGCCTAACAACACGGTCGGCGCGCCGGATAAGGCCGCAACCGACGGCGTTATTTTTAAGGCCACAGGCACATGGACGCCGTCTCCCGATCACTTGCTCTACGCAACCTATTCGGAAGGTTTCCGCCCCGGTCTCTTAAACCGCCCCGGCGGAGCGGCTGGCCCGAACGGTTTTACTGTGCCATTTGCGCTCGACACGGATGACGTTCAAAACTACGAGCTTGGCTGGAAGAGCGAATTTCTTGACAATTCTCTGCGTTTTAACGGCTCAGCCTTTTTCGTAAAAGTAGACCGGCTCCAGACAACGATTTTTGATCCGTCCATCTCGAACCTGTTCTTCTCTGATAATGCGGCCAACGCCGAGATCAAAGGTATTGAGGGCGACTTTACATGGGCACCCTATTCGATTGACGGGCTGACAATCGCCGGAGCATTCTCATTACTCGACACAGAAGTGACAGAGGTTCTGACGCCAACAAATGACGTTCTTG
>CAYGRF010000191.1:0-2132 GCA_964352275.1 uncultured Caulobacterales bacterium | reverse complement strand
CTCCACCCTTACGGCTCATATTATGCCGCAATTCATATTCTCGGATGAGGCATTTTCTGACATCATTGAAATCAACAAAGCCAAAACCGATGGCTATATGACTTTGGGCACAACGCTCGGAGTCACGGGTGATCAGTGGTCAGCAGAATTATTCGTTACCAACCTGACGAATGAATATGCTGAGCTTAGCAATAATTTCGTGTTTGACCGTGAGCGCGTTAATCCTATGCGTCCACGTACAGTAGGATTCCGTATTGGATATAATTACTAACCTCCTACGGCATATACATCGTCTGTAAAGCCTTGATCACTCAAGGCTTTACGCGTTTATAGAGGCGTGACTTTGACTGAAACAGACATAGATAAAGCGCTAAGCACAGTGCGTGCCGATATGCAATCTGGCGCGTTTGAACGGGCACTGGGCCTCATCAATCCGGTTCTGGAGCAATCGCCGGATCATAAAGACGCACTTTATATGGCCGCTGTCTGCGCGCGTTATCTTAACTATGCGGACAAAGCGCGGACCTATTTAGAGCGGCTTAAACAAGCCGCGCCTGATTACGGGCGGGCCTTTCAGGAAGACGGGCATCTCTGCCTTAGCCAAGGCGACACTGAAGGCGCCTTGCGGGCTTTCGAATTGGCAACCCGGTATAATCCGTCATTAACCGCAAGCTGGAGCACGCAGGCCAAGATAATGCGCCAGTTGGGCCGAGCCGCTGAAGCCGAACAGGCCGAGGCACAGGTAGCGCGCTTAAACGATATGCCCGCTGAATTACTGGCCGTAACAAACCATCTTTATGAAGGCCGAATATTACGCGCCGAAAAATTGGCGCGCACTTTCCTGCTCAAAAACCCGCAGCACATTGAGGCCATGCGGCTGCTCGCGGACATTGGCACACGCCTTGGCGTGCATGATGACGCTGTTTTTCTGCTGGAGACAGCCATTGCGCTGTCTCCCGATAACGTACAGCTTCGGATCGACTTCATTCAAGTTCTACGCAAACGCCAACAATTCGCGCTAGCGTTAGAACAAGCGAGAATTTTGCTTAAAAAAGACCCCAAAAGCCCGGTATTTCAATCGCTTTATGCCATCGAGTCCATGCAGTCCGGAGATTATCCGGGCGCAATTACTATGTTTGATAAAGTTCTTCGCATTCTGCCCAATGATTCCTCAACCCTAACATCACGCGGACACGCGCTAAAAACATACGGACAATCAGATGAGGCTGTCGCATCTTACAGAGCCGCAAGTGAAGCGGACCCTTTCGCGGGTGATGCATGGTCAGCGCTGGCAAATTTAAAAACCTATAGGTTCTCGAATAGTGAACTTGCGCAGTTACAATCTATTCAGACCGACCCAAATCTGGCCTATATGGGCCGTATCCATGTGGCCTTTGCGCTGGGTAAAGCTTTTGAAGATGCTGGGGACTATCAGCAATCTTTTGACAATTACGCCTTGGGCAATCACCTTAAATCCAAACAGGCCCGCTATACGGTGGAGCAGATGCGCGAACAACTTGACGCGCAGGTCAAGCATATAAGCGCCGATGTGACCGCGAAAAAACAGGGCCTAGGCAGCCGCGCCAGCGATCCGATTTTCATCGTAGGTTTGCCGCGGGCTGGGTCAACATTGATCGAGCAGATTTTAGCCTCTCATAGCCGCGTTGACGGTACTATGGAGCTTCCCAATATTCTATCAATGGTGCACCGTCTGCGCGGACGCAGCCACATAACGGACCGGGAGCATTATCCGCGTGTATTAAAAGATATGAGCAGCGCAGCCCTAACGAAGCTTGGCGATGACTATATCGAGCAAACGCGCGTCCACCGCAAAGATGCGCCTTTTTTCACGGATAAAATGCCCAATAATTTTTGGCACATTGGGCTCATCCATATGATCCTGCCGAATGCCAAAATTATTGATGCGCGCCGCGCGCCGCTGGATTGTTGTTGGTCAGGGTTCAAGCAATTATTCGCCGAGGGACAGGAGTTTACCTACAGCCTCAGCGATATAGGCGAGTATTACGCCGCCTATGTTGAGATGATGGCCCATTGGGATGCGGTTCTGCCCAAGGGCCGTATTTTGCGGGTGCAACACGAAGATGTTCTGGATAATTTACCCCGGCAGGTAG
>CAYGRF010000190.1:0-3583 GCA_964352275.1 uncultured Caulobacterales bacterium | reverse complement strand
TCCATGCCGGTCTCGCCAGTTATCCAGCCAATCACAAGTGCGCCGACGAGCACGACAACAGACGCGTTCAAAAAGACCTCGCGGAACAGCTCGCCGCTCTCGGAGCCCGCGACTTCCCCGCCCTTTTTCATGCCGCGCCGCGCAAGGAAAAGCGCTGTCATAATGGCCGGGACTTCCATGAGCGCCGCCATGGCAACCATATAGCCAGAGGTGACAATACCGGCGAGCTGCAAAACTTGCGTAGCCGCAACAAATGTCACGATAGAAATCGATCCATAATGCCCAGCCACGGCCGCCGCATTGGTTCGGTCCATCTTGCTGGTGGCCCGGAGCATCATATAAGCGAGAAACGGCATCAAAAGAGACAGCAGGATCGCAACCGCCGCAATCGCAAAAATTTCAGGGGTCAAAGCCGCCTTCGACATTTCGACGCCGCCTTTGAGGCCAATGGCCATCATAAGGTATAGCGCCAATCCTTTTGCAAACGCTTCGGGAACGCTCATTTGCGAGCGCATCAGCGCAGCGGCTAGCCCCAACACAAAAAATAAAACTATTGGCGACAAAAGGGTCGAAAATGCAAGGTCTAGGGACATGTTTTTTCCTACTTTTTAGGCGGCTTTAGACATCCTGTTTCAGCGCGTCCAGATCAACAGGTTCTCCAATAATTGCGACTTCATCATCCGGCAAGAGATCCGTATTCGGGGTCGCAACGACAATTTCGCCGCCGCGTTCAATAATCGCAATCAAGCATGAAGCTGGCATTTCCACCTGAGATATTTTCTGACCGGCTTGCGCGTATAGTTTTGGGAAGTTTTTCAAAGGTCCGTGCAGGAAATGGTCATCACGCATCAATACTTCGTTCATGCCGCGCTCAGACTGCGCGCTGAGCCAACGCGCCTCGAAATTATCGCTCTGAACCACTTCCGCCAAATGACCCGCCAGCCGAAGGTCAAGACCGACCGGCTTAGTAGGTACGACAAGGAACATTAAGGTATGGGCATCGGAAGCTCCGGATATATTGAGCTTGGCTTGCGGGCCAAAACGCAACACAAACAATTCCGGCTGAGTGATCTCTGCGTGGGTGTGATAGGCAATGTGAACGCCTTCGCTCAAGGGATGAAAATTTAGGGTTTCTCCGGATAAAACGCTCGCCATAATCTCCGGCTCAATATCGAATTTCGATTTGGCCTTTTCCTGTAAAATATCACTTATGTGATCATCATCATACATGCCGTAACGCGAATCCATCATGACAGACCTCGCAATCAAGGCTTCGTAGGACAGGTTCTCTGCTTGGGTTCGATCATGGATAATGGTCATAAGTTCACGCTCTAGGCCTTCGTAGCGTTGCTGCCCGAGGCGTTCATGGATGTGGAAGATCGCGCCGCGGCGTTCTAAATTCCCTGAGGCGTAAAAATGATACCACAAGACACACCCGATTGTGACCATACCGGTAAAGGCAATCGCCAATATGCCCATTTCAATGATCAACCAGAAAGAAATCAGGATCCCAATAATTTGCAGCCATGGATAAAACGGCGCTTTGTATCCCGGCTTATAGCTCGGGATTTTCGACTCGCGCATAACAATAACCGCAATGCAGACAAGGCCAAATAATAGGAGTTGAAACGCACTAGCGAGCTTCGCCACCGACGCAACATCAAATATAATCAGGACTAAAATCATCGCAACAACAGTTACGCAAATCGCCGTTGTCGGGGTGCCAAAGCGTCCAATTTTGCTCAGATACTGGGGAACCAGCTTGTCCTTGGCCATGGCGTATGGATATCGCGACGCCGACATAATGCCGGCATTACCAGTCGAGGCAAAAGCCGCAATCGCCGCAATAACGATAAATATGACGCCAAGGTCATATGGGAGCCAGCCCAAGAATATACGGCCAGCATCCGCAATCGGTGTCACGCTGCTATAGAGAGCCTCCGGCTCCAATATTTTGATCAGGATAACCGTTCCCAAAGTGTATATGATGGTTGCCGTTATCAGCGACAAAGTCATCCCGAGCGGGATATTTCGGTCTGGATTTTGAACTTCCTCGGCTATACTCGCGACCTTGGTCAGACCCGCATAGGAAACGAAAACTAAGCCGATGGTCGACACAAAGCCGACAAAGCCGCTTTTAAAGAACGGGCCGTGCCCGGCTTCGGGCCTGAACGCATCGACCAATCCTGTCTCGCGGATACCCAGAATAACAAAAGCAATCAGAATGCCGACCAAGGTCGTGACAAGAACGCGCTGCAAGAACGTCGTTTCTTTTGCGCCGAATATGTTGATCAAGCCGAATAAAACGGTCAGAATAATCGCTGTGACCTCCAAGGGCAGATCCAAATAAAGGCCCAAATACGCGCCCATTCCAACGAGCGCAAACGCGCTTTTCAGAACAACGGCTATCCAGGAGCCAAGCCCGCCGATGGTGCCCATGAGCGGGCCCATAGAGCGATCCAGAAAGTAATAGGTTCCGCCAGCCTTAGGCATGGCCGTGGATAATTCCGCCATACAATACATAGCCGGCAGGATTAAAAAACCAGCAACAAAATAAGCTAGCCACACGGAATTACCCGTGTAAGAGGCGGCAATACCCGGCAACAAAAACAGTCCCGAGCTAAACATAGCGCCGGTCGACATGGCATAGACATCAAATAATGTCAGGTTTTTCTTGAGTGTTCCTGCTTCGGCCATGAGAAGCTCCTACTATTTACGCTTAGGATACGATCCCTAGGGCAAACTTATCATATTTCACAAAAAAAAGCACGCGCCTCCTTTTGGAAACGCTATGCACTATAGAACGGTAAACGCAAATCCAAAGGGCTTATGTTTAGTAAAAGTGTATCAGTTCTTTTACGGAAAAGCCTTTATGTAGCAACGCCCAGAAACAGGATAAGGCTAATCAGCGTAAGTTCCGCCTTCATCTTCCCAGCGGTCGATATAACAGATTTCATAGGGCGGTCCTTTCGTTATAGAGAAGGGCTTTGCGTAGCCCTGCTTTTGTTGTGCCTTATTTTTTCCGTCATGACCCAAACCAAGGCCGCCTTTAGGAGCAAGACAATCCTCTGGTAAGGGGGCGAGAGGAGAGATTGGCGCCGCAGCCTGAGTCATGACGAAATGTTGTCCCTACCGCCTGTTAAGGTCACCAGGAAGTGGGTGATGAGATGATGTTACGCGCACATAAATTGGCGCTGTGACGACGCGTTGTTCGGGCATAATAGCTACCAGAAAAGCGTTTGCTAAGCCTGATAGTCGTGAATAATGTGAGTTATTACGCAAAGCATCATCTCCAATTCTTATAACCCTATATGCGCACCGCCTTTTCATAAGTAAAATATAAGTTTCTTATCCCGAACATTGGATTTGGCTATGCAAAGATCAGCGCAATCGTCCCTGACTAACAATTCTTGGCACCAAACTCCTGAGTTACGGCCTCTCAAACACAAAAAAAGCCCCGCCGGAATGAACCGAGAGGGGCTTTATATGCGATGAGTTTATGGAGGATAATATAGTTTTAATAACAATTCCTGAAAAAACCGGGCGGCGACCTACTCTCCCGTGCCTTAAGACAAAGTACCAT
>CAYGRF010000189.1:0-3629 GCA_964352275.1 uncultured Caulobacterales bacterium | reverse complement strand
GCCTTCAAGAGCGGCTGCCGCTTTTTCGACCTCGGCGGCCACCATAGCGGCGTCAATATCGCTCATCAGTCTTGCGCGCTCGGCGAGAACCGTTAGGCCTTCGGGGGTGACGTGCGCGAACCCGCCTTGGACGAAATTTTGTGTCTGCGCGCCGCCTGCAAACACGGTAATCGCGCCGGTGCGGATCGCCGCCATGACAGGAATATGGCTCGGTAAAATCCCCATATCCCCTTCGGTTCCGGGAATGTCCACTTGGTCAACTTCGCCCGAGAAAAGCTCCCGCTCAGGGGAAACCAATGAGAATGTCAATGTGTCAGCCATATCAGGCTCCCAAACTTTGCTCGAAAAGCGTCACCGCTTTTTCAAACTTGTCGCGGCATCCGGTGTTACAGAAGCCGACGACTTTGCCTTTGTAAAGTGTGAGCGCGTCCGCGTTCACAGGCTCGCCCGACCAGGGACAGATGTCATTGACACAGTCTTTGATATCCAGCGAAGCGGCCATTTTAAGCGGCCGCTGCTGCCATTTTGGCCGCTTTTTCGATCACGTCTTCAATGCCGCCAACCATATAGAAAGCCTGCTCAGGGAGGTGATCATATTCACCTTCGACAAGGCCTTTAAAGGAGCGCACTGTGTCTTCGAGCGGAACCTGGATGCCCGGTGAGCCGGTGAAAATTTCGGCAACGTCGAACGGCTGAGAGAGAAACTTCTCAACTTTACGGGCTCGGGCCACGGTGAGTTTGTCTTCTTCGGACAACTCATCCATGCCCAAAATCGCGATAATGTCTTGGAGCGATTTATAGCGTTGCAGGATTTCCTGAACGCGGCGGGCAACTTGGTAATGGTCTTCGCCCACAGTGCGCGGCTCAAGAATACGCGATGTCGAATCGAGCGGATCAACCGCCGGGTAAATCCCTTTTTCAGAAATCGCGCGGTTCAGAACGGTTGTCGCATCCAAGTGAGCAAAGCTGGTCGCCGGAGCCGGGTCGGTCAAGTCATCGGCTGGCACGTAAACGGCCTGCACGGAGGTAATCGAGCCTTTATTAGTTGATGTAATCCGTTCCTGCATTTGGCCCATTTCAGTGGCCAGTGTCGGCTGATAACCCACAGCGGACGGGATACGTCCCAAAAGCGCTGATACTTCGGAACCGGCTTGGGTAAAGCGGAAGATATTATCCACAAAGAACAACACGTCTTTGCCTTCTTCGTCGCGGAAATATTCCGCTTGCGACAGGCCTGTCAAAGCCACGCGGGCACGGGCACCCGGAGGCTCATTCATTTGGCCGTAAACGAGGGTTGCGCGGGACTCGCCGTCAAGATTGATAACGCCGGATTCGATCATTTCGTGGTACAGATCATTCCCTTCGCGTGTGCGCTCGCCCACACCCGCAAACACGGAGTAACCTCCGAACAGTTTGGCGATATTGTTGATCAGTTCCATAATCAGAACCGTTTTACCCACACCTGCGCCGCCGAAGAGACCGATTTTACCACCTTTTGAATAGGGGCAGAGCAGGTCAATAACTTTAATACCCGTCGCGAGGACTTCTGTATCCGTCGCTTGGTCAACAAAAGCCGGGGCTTCTTTGTGGATAGACGCCGTGACTTTAGTTTTCAGCGGGCCGCGATCATCAATCGGCTCACCGATCACGTTCATGATACGTCCGAGTGTTTCCGGGCCAACCGGCACAGTAATCGGCGCGCCCAAATCTGTCACAGCTTGCCCGCGAACGAGGCCTTCGGTGGCGTCCATAGCAATGGTGCGGACAATGTTCTGGCCGAGGTGCTGCGCGACTTCAAGAACAAGGCGGTTGCCTTGGTTATCGGTTTCAAGCGCGTTGAGAATGGACGGCAAATCACCGGTAAATTCCACGTCAACAACCGCGCCGATAACCTGGCTGATTTTGCCGGTAGCGGTTTTATTTGTGTTAGCGGCGGCCTTTGTGGCCCGCTTTGCCGGTGTTTTCTTCGCTGCGGGCTTTTTTGCCGCTGCTGTTGCTGCTTTTGCCATGGGTTTTTCCTCTAGCTAGCTGTTGTCTAAAGCGCTTCTGCGCCGGAGATAATTTCAATCAGTTCAGACGTGATTTGTGCCTGACGTGTACGGTTAAATGTCAAAGTTAGTCTGTCGATCATATCGCCCGCATTGCGCGTTGCGTTATCCATCGCCGTCATTTTCGATCCCATTTCGCCCGCTTGGTTTTCAAGCAGTGCCGCAAAAATCTGCGTATTGATATTACGCGGCAAGAGGACTTTTAAAATGCCCTCTTCGTCGGGTTCGTAAATATATGTCGCGCCGCCAAGGTCGGGCATAAAGACTTCGTCAGCCGCGCCCTCGCCCGTGGCTACGCCCGTTTCGGCCAAGGCGGGAATCAGCACTTTCGCGTGCGGCGTTTGCGTCATGACATTTTCAAACTTTGAATAAATCAGTTTGCAAATATCAAACTCGCCCGCTTCGAACATGGCCGTGACGGTCTCGCCGATATTTTGCGCAATCCCGGCGTGAAGTTTGCGCTCTTCTTTGAGCGAAATATATTTGACGATTTGCTTTTTATACAGACGGCCAAGTTGGTCATAGCCTTTTTTGCCGATCATGAATAATTTCACGGTTTTACCCGCACGTTCCAACGCAACGATTTCCTCGCGCGCGGCGCGGACAATATTGGAGTTAAACCCGCCGCACAGGCCGCGGTCTGCCGTTGCGACAACCAACATAACCGTATCGGATTTGCCGTTGCCAACTAAAAGTTCCGGCGCGCCGTCTGCGCCTTGCATAGCGCCGGCCAGATTGATGATAATGCTGCCGATACGGTCAGAATATGGCCGGGAGCGCTCAGCCGCATCCTGCGCTTTGCGCAGTTTTGCCGCCGCCACCATTTGCATAGCCTTGGTGATCTTTTGCGTGTTCTTAACGCTGCTGATCCGGTTTTTGAGTTCTTTTAAGCTGGCCATCGCCTGCTCCTATCAGGTGCGAATGCTAAGCGACGAAGTTTTTCGTGAAGCTATCAAGCGCGGATTTTAAACGATCCTCAATAGCATCTGTGAGCTTTTTCTCAGTCGCTATGTCCGCCAAGAGATCCGCCTGATCCGCTGCAAAATGCGCCAGAAGCTCTTTTTCGTACTTTTGCACAGACTTAACAGGAACGCCGTCAAGATAGCCGCGCGTACCCGCGTAAATCACGCAGACTTGCTCTTGTACTTGGAGCGGCGAGAATTGCGGCTGTTTGAGAAGCTCGGTGAGGCGCTCACCGCGCGCAAGCAATGCCTGTGTTGACGCGTCAAGGTCAGAACCAAACTGCGCAAACGCCGCCATTTCGCGGTATTGTGCTAGCTCGCCTTTAATCGGGCCGGCAACCTGTTTCATGGCTTTAATCTGAGCCGATGATCCCACCCGTGATACGGACAGACCCACGTTCAGCGCCGGACGAATGCCTTGGAAGAACAAATCGGTCTCCAGGAAGATCTGGCCGTCTGTGATTGAGATCACGTTGGTCGGAATAAAGGCCGACACGTCATTGCCTTGCGTCTCAATAATCGGAAGCGCCGTCAAAGATCCGCCGCCATTATCCTCATTGAGTTTCGCAGCACGCTCAAGCAGTCTGGAGTGAAGATAGAAAACATCGCCCGGATAGGC
>CAYGRF010000188.1:0-3718 GCA_964352275.1 uncultured Caulobacterales bacterium | reverse complement strand
GTCAACCACAGAGGTCTTCTCGTGCATGCTTTGGTCCGGCAAATGTCCGAAACGGTTACGCAGACCTGCGACCATCCAGCCAGACAGATATACATAGGCTTTATCAAGCGTGCCTTTTTGGCGTTTAATCGCGCGCATCATCTGCATAGCGTGAAAGCCGGACCAGCAGCCAAGGCTCTGGGTAAATTCTCCGCTATCCATATCATAGCGCGCCATATCTGCGCGCATAACTTTGGCCATATCCCGGGCAATATCGAGATGGGTACTATAGGTGTTTTGCAGCTTTAATTGCACCAAATCATCAAGATTGATGCCTGCCGGCGCGCCGTTTGGGTAGCGCGCCTCAAGAGCGTTGCGAGTGTCATTATAGGTTAAGCGTGTCATGATTATTTCTCCAAAATCGAGTAAGCGGGGATGGTTAGGAAGTCAGGCAGGTCAACGGAGGTTGCTGACTTTTCGAAAATTTTAGCGGCTTCGGGGAAACGGCCCGCAATATAGGCCTCGCGCCCCATCTGCTCTTTGAGCGCGTCGAGCTCTTCTTCAAACAATGCACCGAACAAATCCGATGTCATGGTCTGGACAGTGCCAGCCGCCATTTTGACGTCGACAGCGTGGCGAAGCCATTGCCAGATTTGCGTGCGGGAAATTTCCGCCGTTGCTGCGTCTTCCATCAGATTGTGGATCGGCACCGCGCCTTTGCCGCACAGCCATGCGGCGATATATTGAACGCCCACGGAGATATTTGTGCGGATACCGCCCTCTGTAATGTCGCCGGAATGGGGGGCCAGCATGGCCTCATCCGAGACGCGCGGCGCGAGACCTTTTTTGAGGATCTGGTGTTTTTGCGGCATGACAGCATCAAAAACGTCCATAGCAACAGGTACCAAATCCGGGTGCGCGACCCATGTTCCGTCATGGCCTTGGCGGGCCTCGCGGTCTTTATCGGTGCGGACCTTGGCAAAGGCCGCATCATTGGCCGCCGCGTCGCCCTTGACTGGGATCTGCGCGGCCATACCGCCCATCGCATGGGCGCGGCGTTTGTGGCAGGTCTCGATAAGGCGCAGGGAATAGGCTTTGAGGAAATCCCGGTCCATGCCGACCTGCGCGCGGTCCGGCAATACGAACTGTTTATGGTTACGCAGGGTCTTGATGTAGGAGAAAATATAATCCCAACGCCCGCAATTCAGGCCGGTAATATGATGGCGAAGGACATAGAGAATCTCGTCCATTTGGAAGGCTGCGGGCAATGTCTCAATCAAAACCGTGGCTTTAATCGTGCCGTGCGGAATGCCGACAAAGACTTGCGCAAAGTTGAAAACATCATTCCAGAGGCGCGCCTCTTGGTAGCTCTCTATTTTCGGCAAATAGTAAAACGGCCCCTGCCCGCTACCAGCCAGCAATTTCCCATTGTGGAAAATATGTAGGCCGAAATCAACAAGGCTCGCTGACATAGGGCGGCCATCAACGGTGATCCCGTTTTCCACCAAGTGCCAGCCGCGGGGCCGCACCATCATAACGGCTGTTTCTTCGCCAAGGGCGTAAGATTTTTTCTCGGTTTTCAGCGACAGGTTTCCGCGCGCATAATCGCGCATATTGATCTGGCCTTCGATCATATTGGCAAAGGTTGGCGCAGACGCGTCTTCAAAATCTGCCATGAAAACCTTCGCGCCGGAATTTAGCGCATTGATCATCATTTTGCGGTCAACCGGGCCTGTGATTTCAACGCGGCGGTCACGCAGGGCGGCCGGAGCGGGATCAACTTCCCAAGCTTGGTTGCGCACATGCTGCGTCTCGGGCGGCTGCTGCGGCAGCTCGCCATCATCATAACGCGATTGGCGCAATTTGCGGTCTTCGAGCAGAATACGGCGCGTCGAGCCAAAGCGGCGCTCCAAATCAGCCAGAAACAATAGCGCGTCCGGCGTCAAGACGGCCTCATAGCCTGGCGCGGTCTTACCGACGACCTTAGCGAGAACCCGGTGACGGGGAACAGGGGTGATATGTGTTGGCGCGTTCATAGCGGTCTCCATGGGTATTTTTTCATTACATATTTTACAAAACTCTTTTCATGTCTATAAGTACTTGTAAATTAGCGGTATTTTTGTAAATACTGTCAGGACACATTTGATTTTTTTGTAAAGTTTGTAAATATGACACCCAAAGATGAAAAGCTTCTCATCGGCCCTCGGCTGCGGCGATTCCGGCAAACGCTCGGCATCACCCAAGCCCGTATGGCCGAAGACATCGGCATATCAGCGTCTTACTTAAACCTGATGGAGCGTAATCAGCGTGCTATGAGCGCCAAGGTTTTGCTGCGTATGGCGGAGATTTACGATTTTGATCTGTCGGATTTTGCCGGGCAAGGCGACGCGCATTTGGTTGCCGAAGTCTATGAAACTTTGCGCGACCCCTTATTCAAAGGCGACTCCATTTCCAAAAACGAAGCCGAAGACCTTGTCAATGCGAGCCCGAACGCCGCCCGCGCTCTGGTGAAACTGTATGAACAGCACCGTACCCGCTCGCGCCGTACATCAACCATGGCGTCGGATCGGGACAAGGTTGAATTGCTGGAGCAGTCCGCGCAGGCCGTCGATACGGTCCGCCGGTTCATTCATGAACAGCGCAACTATTTTCCAGAACTTGACGCGGCGGCGGAAAACCTCTCACGCGAGCTCACCCCGAAAAAACGCGAACCGCACACGGCGCTGACAGACCGGCTTATCAATAAACACGATATTCGCGTGCGGATTGTGCCCGTTGACGTCATGCCGCAAATGCTGCGCTATTTTGACCGTCACTCCAAACGTATCAATCTGTCCGAGCTCTTGCCGCAATCGGGCCGCCGCTTTCAGCTCGCCTACCAAATCGGTATGCTCGAATATCGGGGCCTAATTGACGAGATTGTCGCGTCGGCCAAGCTCCCCGGCCGCGAAGCTGAAGGGCTGTGCCGAACAAGCCTTGCCAATTATTTTGCAGCAGCGCTGCTCATGCCCTATGGCCGTTTCCTAAAGGAGGCCGAGCAAAGCCGGTATGATATTGATCTTCTTTCCTACCGGTTCGGCACCAGTTTCGAGCAAACCGCCCACCGCTTAACCACCTTGCAAAAACCCGACGCGCGCGGCATTCCGTTCTTTTTCATCCGCATTGATGTGGCGGGCAATGTGTCCAAGCGGTTCTCGGCTGGACGGTTTCATTTCTCGAAATTTGGCGGTGCCTGCCCGCTTTGGAATATTCACGAATGTTTCCAAGCCCCCGGGAAACTGCACACCCAGATTATCCAGCTTCCCGATGATACAACCTATTTCTCCATAGCAAAGATGGTCTCGCGCAGCGACGGCACCTTTGATAATCCCTCGCAAAAGCTCGCCATCGGCCTGGGCTGCGATATTGCCTACGCACCGCGCCTGATTTATTCCGGAAAGTATAATCTAAACGCGCCCAAACCCACGCCCATTGGCGTGAATTGCTATGTGTGTGAGCGCCAACATTGCCGCCAGCGCGCGCACGCGCCGCTCAACAAGACACTATCCTTTGATGAACGCGCCAGAGGCATGAGCCTGTTTCAGTTCACGGAATAGGCAAAGGCATAGGCGCGAAATTATAATCATCAGAGGCCGTCTTTTTCGCTTCACAAACCCTGCGCACATTGCTATGAGCCGCGTTCCTCAATGTGCGGCCGTGGCGGAATTGGTAGACGCGCAGCGTTGAGGTCGCTGTGGGG
>CAYGRF010000187.1:0-3729 GCA_964352275.1 uncultured Caulobacterales bacterium | reverse complement strand
AGGGACTCGAAGGATGGCGCCAAGGGCAAGCCTTAAACTTTGCCCCTAAGCAATCGACACCGTCTTGAGATTACAGAAGGCCCGAATACCTTCCGCGGCCAGCTCGCGGCCAAAGCCTGAGCGTTTAATACCGCCAAACGGCAAGCGCGGATCGGAACTTGTCATGGAATTGACAAAGGTCGCGCCCGCTTCCAGATCGCGGATCGCAAGCGCTTGCTCGGCTTTATCTGCGGTCCAAATGGCTGAGCCCAATCCGAACGGTGAGGCGTTGGCAATCTCGATCGCCTCTTCCAAGCTCTCAATTTTAAACAAGAGCGCAACGGGGCCAAAAATTTCTTCGTGATAAGCTTTGGAGCTTTCAGGAATATTTTCGAGTATTCCCGGCTCGAAATAAAACCCGTACCCGTCAATCGGCCTCGCGCCAATAACACGCACCGCGCCGTCAGCAATGGCGCCTTCAACCTGAGCGGTTACCTCTTCATGCGAGCCCTGATTGACTAGCGGGCCAATATCCGTGCTCTCGTCCATCGGATCGCCAATTTTCAGCGCGCGAAAGCTCGCCGCCAGCCGCGCTTTAAAGTCATCATAAATATCCGCGTGAACCAAAAACCGTTTAGCGGCGATGCAGCTCTGCCCATTATTTTGCGTGCGGGCTTTGGTACCGGTTTTCACCGCCTCATCCAAATTGGCGCTGGGCATCACAATGAACGCGTCCGAGCCGCCAAGCTCCAGCACAACAGGCTTAATCTCCTGCCCGCAGATCGACGCCACGGACGCGCCCGCAGGTTCAGATCCGGTGAGCGTCGCCGCGCGCACACGGTCATCACGCAAAATGCGCTCAACCTTAGCGCCGCCAATTAACAGCGTTTGAAACGCCCCTTCGGGGAAACCTGCCTTCGTGAAAATCTCGGTAATTTTAAGCGCGCATTGCGGCACGTTAGACGCATGTTTTAAAAGCCCGGTATTCCCGGCCATCAGCGCCGGAGCCGCAAAACGGAACACCTGCCAAAAGGGATAATTCCACGGCATGACCGCGAGAACCGGGCCGATGGGCTGATATGCGCGGTAAGACAGAGACGCGCCCGTTTCGACCACCTCGTCCGCCATATGACGCTCAGCCTCGTCGGCGTAATACCGGCACACCCACGCGCATTTTTTAGCCTCCGCCTCCGCGGACGCCCATGTCTTGCCCATTTCCAAAGTCATCAAGCGGCCAAGCGCCTTGGCATCGCGCTCAAGAATATCTGCCGCCTTGCGCATACACTCCGCGCGGCGCGTAAATGTCCAGCTTCGCAGCTCTTTGTAGGCGCCGTAAGCCCGTGCAATCGCCACGTCGACCTCCGCGTCTGTATGCGCCGTAAAGGTTTGAATGATTGCGCCTGTCGCAGGGTTTTGCGTTTGAATAGCCATAGCCTCACCTCATCTTTCCGGATGTTATGTAAGCCTTACAAACCGCGTCTGCAACGGCGCGGGCGCAGGCGCGTCATCACGTCTTATTTCCGTTGATTTACAGCGGGGGTGAAGGCGCGTGGTTCCGAGAGCTGTCAGTTTTGCGGGAGGCTTGGGTGGCTTACATTAGGCAACAGATAAGCTCGTCTATTTCAGCTTGGGGGGCATTGCGGACCTTAGCGAGTGCGAAATGTCGAACATTACCAGTGGCCATTATGGGGCGAATTTAGCCCTCTCATTCAACGCCTAGCTCGACAGTAAACCGTCAGTTTCTGACATCTGTTCGTTTGAGGTAACGACGCTTGATTCTATACTTTTTTGGAATTAGGCACAAAGAGATGGATAGATTAGATTTTCGTATCGGGACCTTGCTCGACTACTTGCCCGAAGAAACCTATCGGGCCGTTTGCGAAAAAGCTTTTCGTAAAACATTTACCGATGGCGAAGTGCTACATTTGCGAGGCGATACCTCCCCGCGCCTTTGTATTGTTGCCAAGGGTATCGTTCGTCTTGGTCGGTATCACCCGGACGGCTCATTCAATTTAGTTACAGAACTCGGGGTCGGCGGGCATTTTGGGGATATAGGTCTACAGCATGCGGCTTACACACATGATGGTATCGCTGTAGGAGACTGCGAGATTTATGTCATCGAAGCAAAGGTGCTGGACGAGCTTTTGCGCAATGAAGCAGGGTTCGCGCTTGGCATTTGGCGCTGCAATACCGCCCGTCTAAATGCCGTGCTGGGGCTCTATGATGATGCACTGACCTTTGGGGTGACGGTTAGACTTGCCAAGGTCATTCATATCCACATCGGAAGCGGCGAATTGACGGACGGCGTCGCCTGTCGGCAGTGCGACTTCGCTGATTTGCTCGGCGTTTCCGAAGTTTCCATCGGCAATGCATTAAAAGAATTGGAAAAAGCGGGACTGGTTGAAACGGGTTATCGTTGTGTGAAAGTTCCGGACAAAGCTAAGTTGCAGACCTGGTTGCGTGAATCGGGGGCGATATGACCGGAGGCCATAGAGGTCGGTTTGGTTTCGCAAATCGAAGACGATGTCCCGCGCGGAGGCATTAAAACCTTACAAATTATCTTGGCGGGCAAGGTCATTTAAATGATCTGGAGGCGCTTTGCTTTCGCGCATAGGTCAGTGTTGTTAGCAATAACTCTCTAAAATCCAAAATACTTTGTATTTTTGCTTTGGCGCGAATGCTAGCTTCTTTTCAATTGGTTAGCGATTTTGCTTCGCCTCCAGAGGATAGATTATGTCAACAAAGGTACCATCTTATTTGCAGGCGATGCTTGTCTGTTGCAGCGGACTGTTATTCACCGGATGCGCAGATACCTCTCTTCAACGTTATGCTCAAGCTATAGGGTACGAGCGTACGCTTGATGCCTATTCGCAAGCCGATACGACCGAGACAGACATCACAAATGTGCGCCATACAGATGGCCACGAAGCCGGGCTGATATCGGCCTTCTTCGGATTAGATAACGCACTGCCAGAGCGCATCACGGGTCGCGTTGCATGCGAAGGTGCGGGCGGCGCGGATGGAATGCCGGTCATCTTCTCTCACGAGGTTGATATCAAAACGCTCGAACCGGGCGATTTTAGGGTAACGACAGTCTCCGGTGCCATTGGCGAGGTGGTGTGTCTCACGCTTGCGCCGGCGGATGAGCCTGGCGAGTTGCGCACCGCCTTATTGGCTGGCGAATATGGAGGCATTGATGACCAGCCAGCGATCGTTGAGATCATTGGCAACGTCTTGTCGCTCGACGGGAGCGTAAATTTTAAAGGCGCACGCATCAAAGTCACAGCTCTGGAGGACGGTCCGACAATTATTCGCGCGGAGGTCGTGCCGCAATCAATATGGGATCTCGGTGCTAACGCGACATCATTGCCTTGGGGCGGCGGAAACCGGTGTCCGGTTGGGACGCAGCAAGTTGTTCGCGCGACCTGGGGTGGCGGCGTCACGAAGCCGGGCGGAAAACCTGCGGGCGATCAGGAACGTGCGCTCTACAAGATCACTGTGAAAAGCGTGAACCAATCGCTCCGCGACGTGACACCCTTCGCGCTGGCTGATCTGAACGATGGTGACAATAATCATTTACTCTGTCTGGACACAACCGATCCGGCGCAATCCGTTTCTTTTCCGGCGGGCCACCTCACTGATCCGCGCGAGGATTTGAACCCGGCAACGTCCATCGCCGTAATGGCGACGGGGCAGAATTGAATAAGACTTTAGAAGGATTTGAACATGCCCCATATCGTTGACGTATTC
>CAYGRF010000186.1:0-3779 GCA_964352275.1 uncultured Caulobacterales bacterium | reverse complement strand
AGCGGCGTTTTGAGAAAAATAATCCTCGGTTTCGGGTTTCGGGTTATGTTTCATCATGACTTATTCAAACGAGACACCCACTGACAGCCCTGATCCGTACGCCGCCGCGCCTCATGAATCCATGCCCCTTCAGAGCATGCGCGTAGCGATGGCGGCCTATCTCGCGCAGCTTCCGATGCTGGCGCGCGGGAGTTGGAGTCATATTGCCAAAGCGAGAACTATGCTGCGCACACTGTTCAAGGCCGAGCGCGAAGCATTCGCGGCGTGGGTACTTAGCGTGCTTCGGGGCAATGCCGCATGGCAAGAGCGCGTCATTGACGATCTCGGCGGGCATCAGGCACTTCGGCGCTGGGAGCGGCGGCAGCGATTATCAAGTGCGCCTGAAAGTCATACCGCGCCCGAGCCGAAAGCTTATTCACAGCCACTACAGAGTACAGCCGCGCAAACGCCGCGCGCAAAGCGCAGGGGAACCAGCCGCACAACTGATCGGCTGGGCCTATTCCGTCTTGCATCTATTTCGAGCGGTCGGGTGGCAATGCGCTCCGGCTCTGCGCGGGGCCGACGCACAGGTGGCCATAGGCCGGCATGGAATTTCGATATCAAACCGATTGCGATTACGCCGGGTGATTTACGCGGGGGCCGCGCGCGGTCTTCCGAAAGTGCAGAAAGCCGAAATCCTGAAAAGCTCTGGCTGGACATTTGCCAGCAGGTCGCGCTCTGGGATAATCAGATCACTGCGGCCATGACAGAGGTTCTATGCAGCTCTGAACCATCTAAATCTGGCGCAAATGCAAAAGCCCCGCCGTGAAGCGGGGCTTGAGATTGCATATCAACGAATTTTAGAAAAACCTGTCAATTAAGCCTTAGAGACCGGGGAGCTTCGCGCCTCCTGGACGGCGGCTGATTTTGACTTGGCCGCCACCTGTCGCGGACTGGATCGCTTGCATGCGGCGAGTTTCGCCGTCCGGATCAAGCGGTGAGCCGGCTGCGTCGAGGGCTGTCCCACTATCCCAAAATAACACGCGGTCGGCAAAACCGGTGGTTTTACGCTCAACGCTGTTTTGTCCGTCAATAACAAGGCGGATTTCCGGGTTTGCGCGGGCCGCGGCAGATTTTGCCATGAGGATAATCTCGCCTTGGGACGGCTCTGCCGGATCAACACTGCCGATCAGAGCTTTGCGGGCGGCTTCTTGTGAATAATTATTCTCAGCGGACGATTCGCCAATCGCTGGCGGGCGTAGATTATATTCCGGCGGCACCACAAGCGGCGCTTTGGTCAGGATGTTAAACTCATTGGGGGCGGCTTTGGTCAGGCCGAGCTGTTTAGACGCTGACGCGCATCCTGTCACGGCAAGGCCGAGCAGCGCTATAGCGGAAATGTGCAATATGTGACGCATAGAAAACTCCGTTTGGCCGTACATAGCGAAAGCAATGCGTTTCGCCAAGTGACCATATGTTTAATTTTTAGACGGCTTGGCGTCCGGCTTATGGATGAAACTTGCGAGCAATAATCCAATAACGCCGCAAGTGATCGCGCTGTCGGCAATGTTGAAAATCCACGGGAAGAACGGGATAAGCTCGTGGACGCTGATGAAATCTGTCACGGCGCCGAAAAGTGCCCGGTCAATGCCGTTGCCGATAGCTCCGCCAATAATCAGCGCGATGGAAAACCGGGATAATCTGTCTTTGGTTTTCGACAGCGCGTATAACAGCACGCAGCACATCACAAAGGCGAAAATCGTCAGCAGCCAGCGTTTCAAATCCGAATCGCCGGATAAAAGCCCAAAGCTAACGCCTTGGTTGCAGACAAGGGCGAGATCGACAATAGGGCTCATTTCGCGCTGCAATCCGGGGAAGGGATTGATCTCGCAAATATTGAACGGGACGTTGAACATGTTCACGGCCCAATATTTACTGGCTTGGTCAGCAGCAACAATCAGAGCGGGGATAAGCGCGGCATAGGCCCAGAACGATTTATAGAGTTTGGTCATAGAAAATCCGGCAATTGCCTCTCCACAAGGAGAGGCTTTATTCGTAATTTACCCATTTGCGGCATCCCATACGGCAACTGCGGCGGCGTCGCGCGGGGTAATGTCCGCGTTGTCGACGGCCTTGAAATATTTCCACGAGCGTTCGCATTTTGTGTATGCGGTATTGTCCGCGAGCGATTTTACGTCAATCGCCTCCGTCTTTGACGACAAATCGCAGACGCTGACAATCAGGTAATCCGCCAGCGTATCGTTGGGGTTTTCGGGACTATCGTATGTGTCTTTGCGGGTCACGCCAAGGGCGCTTAAAGCGGCCGCGAGTGCGTCATCGGCCGGAGCGGTGACATGGACTTGCAGGCTGGAGCCGATCACTTTGTCCTTCCGCAGAGGCTCAACGGTCTCGGACACTGAGGCGCGGAAGGTGCGAACCGTTTCGATTTTGGCCGCAAGCGAATCATTGCGCCACCTATCCGGCGTCTCCGGGAAGAGCTGTAAATGCACAGAACCGTCTTCGCTTGGGAAACGGGCTTGCCAGACTTCCTCAGCGGTAAAAGACAGGATTGGGGCCAGCCATGTGGTTAGGCGTACAAACAGCGCGTCGATAACCGTCAGGCTGGCAAGGCGGCGTGTGCTTGCGGCTGGATCGCAATAGAGCGCGTCTTTTCGAATATCGAGATAGAAGGCCGAGAGATCAACCGTGATAAAATTAAACAAGGAGGCGAACACTTTTTTCAAATCATAGGCCGCATAAGCTTCGCGCACTGTGACGTCGAGCTCCGCAAGCCGGTGCAAAACCCATTGCTCCAAGGCAGGCATATCGCCAAAATCAACCGTATCTGCCGGGTCGAAATCCGTTAGCGTGCCGATCATGTAACGCAGCGTGTTGCGGATTTTTCGGTAGGCATCTGCGCTTGTTTTGATGATTTCATCGCCGATTTTAAGGTCCTCGGTAAAGTCCGATGAGGCTGTCCAGAGGCGGATGATCTCCGCCCCGTTCTGGCGGATAATGTCTTCGGGCGCGACGGTATTGCCGATGGATTTGGACATTTTATAGCCCTTTTCATCGACCACAAACCCGTGGGTCAAGACGTTATCATACGGCGCTTCGCCGTAAACGGCGCACGATTCGAGTAAGGATGATTGGAACCAGCCCCGGTGTTGGTCGGAGCCTTCAAGATAGAGGTCAGCGCGGTCGGGCAAGTCATCGCGGCGTTTTAGGCAAAAGGCGTGGGTGCAGCCGCTATCAAACCAGACGTCCAGAATGTCGCTGACTTTGCTCCACCCGTCATTGTCATCCGGCATGAGCGTTTCGAGCGGCGTATCGAACCAGCCGTCTACGCCGTGCTCAGTGACGGCTGCTAGGATGCGGTCATTGATTGCGTCGGCGTCATCCCGGTCTGTATGAAGGCGGCCATCTTCGTGGACGATCAAGGTGATCGGAACGCCCCAGGCGCGCTGCCTCGAGATGAGCCAATCCGGTCGGTCATTGATCATGGCTTCTAAGCGGTTGCGCCCGCGCGGCGGAACGAAGCCGGTGGACTCTAGCGCTGTGAGCGCTTTATTACGCAGCCCGCCCTTGGACATAGAGATAAACCATTGGGGCGTTGCCCGTCGAATGACTGGGGCTTTGGAGCGCCATGAATGGGCGTCGCGCAAGGTCATAACGCCGCGCGCAAGTAAGTTGCCGGTCTCGACAAGGGCCTTGAGGACTTCGGCGTTGGCTTTGCCGTCTTGGCCGCGTTTCTTGCCCGATGTGCGGATAACGTCGAGGCCTTGGAAACGCTCCGGCAT
>CAYGRF010000185.1:0-3786 GCA_964352275.1 uncultured Caulobacterales bacterium | reverse complement strand
CTTTAGTGCATTTCCTGTTTAGTCATACTCACGAAAGTAACGGAAAATGGGCAAGTAAGGCCCAATTTCCGATTCCGACTTGACTGGAATTGCACTAAATGAATCGCGGCGCAGGAAAAATCCTATCACTCCAAGCCCCCTCTAAATCTTCTGATCGTATTCACCGATTTCGGGATGTTGGGCGAGGCGGGTTTCGATGTCGCGGAACATCCCCGTCTTATTGGCTTCGCTCACCGGGCTTTCGACCACGACGACAAGATTAGGCGTGTTGGAGCTGGCGCGCACAAGGCCCCATGTGCCGTCTTCCAGCGTCAAGCGCACGCCGTTTACCGTGTTAATGTCGCGAATTATCTGCCCCATAATGGTTTCGCCGCGCTCATACAGGTCGGTATATTCGGCGATGACGCGGTCAACGACGCCGTATTTTTCCTCGTCCGAGCAATAGGGGCTCATGGTCGGGCTGCCCCAAGTTTTCGGGAGCGCGCGGCGAAGATCCGCCATGCTCTTGCCCGGATTACGGTCAAGCATTTGCAAAATCGCGATGGCAGAAACAAACCCGCAATCATACCCCCGCCCGATGGGCGCATTAAAGAAATAATGTCCAGATTTTTCAAATCCAACCAGCGCGTTCAGCTCTTTGGAGCGGCGCTTAATATAGGAATGACCGGTCTTGTAATAATCGGTTTTCGCCCCGTTTTTGATAAGAACAGGATCCGTCAGGAACAATCCGGTGGATTTCACATCGGCCACAAATTGCGCGTCGGGATAGAGCGCAGATAAATCCCGCGCGAGCATCACGCCAACTTTGTCAGCAAAAATCTCTTCACCTTCATTATCAACAACGCCGCAGCGGTCTCCGTCGCCATCAAAGCCGAGCGCCACATCCGCGCCATGCTCAAGACAAGCATCGCGCATGGCGTGAAGCATTTTCATGTCTTCGGGATTCGGATTGTAATTCGGGAACGTATAATCCAGATCACACTCCACAGGTACAACCTCTGCGCCAATGCGGGTCAGCACGTCTTCGGCAAACGCGCCCGCTGTGCCGTTCCCGCAGGCGGCGACAACTTTGATTTTGTTTTTAAGGCGTACGCCTTTGACCAAATCATCGATATACGCCTTCCGAACGCCGTCTACATATTTATAAGACCCGCCGGGGCGCGGGATGGACTCGCCCGCAAGCACAATCTCTTTAAGCCGTGACATTTCGCCAGGGCCGAATGTGAGCGGCGGCTCTATGCCCATTTTGACTCCCGTCCAACCATTATTATTATGGCTGGCTGTGACCATCGCCACGCCGGCGCTGTCCAAATGGAACTGCGCAAAATAAGCCATGGGCGAGAGCGCAAGACCAATATCAAGAACCTCGATCCCCGCATTCATCAAGCCAACTGTGAGCGCTTGTTTAATCGAGAGCGAATAGTGCCGAAAGTCATGGCCAACCACGATTTTTGTATCAACGCCGCGTTCATGCATCAGCGTGCCGAGACCTTCGCCAAGCGCCTGCACGCCGTATAGGTTTAGATCCGGGTCTTTTTCATGTCCCGGAATTCCAAACCACCACCGCGCGTCATATTCGCGAAAGCCTGTGGGCTTAATAAGCGCGTGAGTTTCAAACTCGAGGCTGTTGGGGGCAATGGCGGGCTTTGGTTTACGGCTCATAGGACTATCCTTATTACGGCGCGCTTATAGCGCCCAAGTTTTAAGGATTTATGAGGCTAGGCTGCTTGAGATCCTGAATTAAATTCAGGGAGGCGGATTGTGGCGGCTTGAAAAATAGGTGGTGAGTTCGCAAATAGGCAGCCCTGTAAGTGAACAAACCAGCGGACTTAATCACTCCTCAGCCTTGGACGAAAATTCACATAGGCAGGGATAATCAATAGTAGAAGCGAGAAACCCAAAGCTTTCACCACGTCCATATAAGTCGGTGTTTCAAGTGCCTCTGCCTTCAATACATCAGAACTTCCGCCCGCAATATTACTGTTTTCTAAAGCATCAATCATGGCCTTATTCATCTGCTCGTGCCACGCTTGTGCCGCCGTGTCTTGTTGGAAAAAATATAATGATAGCATAATCAAGAAATTTGATATGATCAGCATGATAATACAAAGAACCAGCATCCTTGGACGACGAACTTGGATTTGCCTGTAAGACGTAACCAGAAACAAGGCCATGGATAGTGCATGCGCTAAAATAATTGCGGCAATCATCGGAGAGTGAAAAACATTGCTAGGATCATAAAATGCGATGGTCAATGCTTGCATAACCCCCAAATACAAAAGGATTAGCACGGACGCTACGAGAAGTGTGCGTTGCACTATCACACCAACCCCGCGCGCAGGAAATCGTGCAGGTGGACGATACCGACAGGTTCGCCGTTCTCGATCACGAACATTTGCATGATTTTGGACGTGCCGCCCGTCATGCGGCGCAGCGCGTCAGCGGCCAGCTCTTGCGGTACGGCCGTTTTCGGAGCGGCGGTCATAATATCGGTCACGGTTTTCGTGGTGAGGTCTGCGGCGAGGTTGCGGCGAATGTCACCATCCGTGATCATGCCAATGAGCTTGCCGTCTTTGACAATCCCAACGCAGCCAAATCCTTTTTTGCTCATCACGGCCAGCGCCGATTGCACATCTGTGCCAGACGGCACGACGGGCATATGCTCACCCTTATGCATAAGGTCTGAGACAACCGCGAGGGACGCGCCCAGCGCGCCGCCCGGATGATAGGTTTTGAAATCTTTGGCCGTAAAGCCTTTGGCCTCTAAAAGCGCAACGGCCAGCGCGTCGCCCAGTGCGATTTGCAGTGTAGTCGAGGTTGTCGGCGCGCGGGTCTCGGCGCAAGCTTCCGGCGCGTCGGGGAGCGCGAGTACATAATCCGCCGCGCGGCCAAGCGCGCTATCCGCGTTCACGGTCATCGCGATGAGCGGGACGGAAAACCGGCGGCAATAGCCGATCACATCAGCCAGCTCTTTGGTTTCACCGGAGCGCGAGAGCGCAATCACCGCATCGCCCTTGGCGATCATGCCCATATCGCCGTGGCTGGCCTCTGTGGGATGAACGTAAAGGGATGAACTGCCAGTGGACGCCATTGTCGCCGCGATTTTTCGCGCGACATGTCCGCTTTTACCAACGCCAACAAGGATAATCCGGCCCTCAAGGCAGGTGAGAAGATCAACAACGCCGTCAAAGGTCTCAGTCAGCCCGTCCGCCAACGCCGCCAGTGCGTCAGTTTCTATTTTCAAGACCCTGCGGGCCGCATCACGATGTTTACTCATACATCCTACTTATAGGGTTTTGCCCGGCTTTGTATATTCGGAACTGCGCGGCGCACGACGCTAATCGGCGACCATGCCAATATTTTCAGAACCTGCCATGATGACAGCGTCCGGCTGGCTTGCACCTGCGCCCTCGCCTCGGCCATATCCGGCAGGCCCCTGATGCCATGCCACACCCCGCGCCAAGTCGGCCCGAACCGTCCGGGGCGGTAACACGCCCAGAACAGCATCGCCATATTCAGCGCGATATGCGCGGGCGTCAGGATCAGCAATAATGGCCCCGGCATATTTTTAAAAAACGTCCAAATCCGGTTACGCGTGCCGTGATAGACGGCGAAATCCGACGCACGCCCTGACACGCCGGAACTAACATGGTCAATGACCGCGTCTGCGGATTGAATACAGATCCCGCCAGCAAGCTGCATCCGGAAACCCATATCCACATCTTCGTGGTTGCAAAAAAACCGCTCGTCAAACCCGCCTAGCCTTAAGAATGTTTCGCGGTGATA
>CAYGRF010000184.1:0-3828 GCA_964352275.1 uncultured Caulobacterales bacterium | reverse complement strand
GACCGTATCACGCTTACAGCGGGCCTACGCTATACGGATGAGTCCCGTGAATTTGCAGGTATTAACCGGTCTTCCAATCTCACCAATGCCGCGAAAACGAGCTTTGATAATATCAGCTATAACGTCAAACTTGATTATGATGTATCTGATAATCTGATGGTCTTTGGTTCCTATGCAACCGGGTTTAAAGGTAGCGGTTTCTCGCCTGATTGTTTTGGCGCGGCAGCCTGTTTTCAGCCTGTCGAGGAGGAAACCGTTAAAACCATTGAGCTTGGCTTTAAATCTCAAATTATGGAAAACCGCCTACAATTCAACGGAACATATTTTAATAATCAATATGATGATTTACAAATTGCGGCTTCTGTTCCCGGACTTGGTTTTACGCGCTTTAATGTGGACGAGACCGCTATTCAGGGCTTTGAATTTGACATGCGTTTCCAGCCAACCGACAGGTTTGAAATCACGGCGAATTTGGGTATTTTGGATGCAGAATATCAGTCCCTGACTCTCCCGCAGGCTGGCGGCTTGACCAATAATGGCGTGCCGTGTGCTGGAGGCGTAGTGACTATTCAGTGCGCGCTGGATCTGGAGCTTAAGAATGCACCGGACTATAAAGCCAACATTGCAGCGCTCTACACAGTGCCTATGGCCAAGGGCGAGCTTAAGATTGGCGCAGATGTGAGCTTCGAAGATGATAGCTGGAACCTAGTGGCCAATTCCCCTGCCTCGGCCTTCTCCGAGATACCCACGTTGGTCAATGCGCGTATCGCCTATGCGCCGGATGACAGTTTTTGGAATGTTGCGGTTTGGGCGAAAAACCTCACGGATGAGGAATATTTTCGCGCAGGTACAGGCACGGGCGTAGCTGCTTACGCCAGCGAGCCTGCAACATATGGTATTGACTTTGGCTTTAATTTCTAAGCTTATTTGACAACGCAGTAGGGCCTGTAGGTTTTTCCACCTATAGGCCCTATGTTATTGGAATGACCAAACCTCAAACACTCTTCGATAAATTATGGGCGCAGCACCGGGTTATGGCTTTGCCGTCCGGCGAAGACCTCATTGCAATTGATCGGACGTTTTTACATGAACGGACGGGCAGTGTGGCCCTGCGCTCTCTTGAGGTCTCGGGTCGCCCTGTTAAATACCCAAGCCGCGTATTTTGCACGATGGATCATATTGTCTCCAATGATGAGGACCGGGGCGCGAATTCTGCGCGGATGCCGGGCGGGGAGGTCTTTATCTCTGAGACGCGCGCGGCTTCGCGCGCGGCAGGTATAAACCTCATCGATGTTCTCGATCCAAATCAAGGCATCGTCCATGTGGTTGCCCCAGAGCAGGGCATTGCTCTGCCGGGATTATCTATTGTTTGCCCGGACAGTCACACCTGCACCCTTGGCGGGCTCGGCGCTATGGCGTGGGGCATCGGATCATCAGACGCTGAGCACGCTATGGCGACAGGGTGCCTACGCGTGAAAAAGCCGCCGCAAATGCGCATCTGCGTGACGGGAAAGCTCAAAGATGGTGTCACAGCCAAAGATTTAGCCCTTTACATTATCAGCAAGCTTGGCGCTTCCGGAGCCAAGCGCTGCGCTGTTGAATATGCGGGCACCGCTATTGAGGTGCTGCCTGTGGAAGCGAGGCTGACGCTGTGTAATCTGGCCGTGGAGTTTGCTGCGTTTAACGCCATTATCGCGCCGGATAGGGCGGTCATAGATTTTGTGCGCGGGCGGGATTATGCTCCCAAAGGCGCGATGTTTGAACGCGCGGCAGAGCATTGGCTCTCGCTGAAAACCGATGCGGGCGTGCATTTTGACTATGAGCATGTATTTGATGCGTCCGACGTGGGCGCGACCATTACATGGGGCACAAGTCCGGAGCAGACGTTAAATATTACCTCCACTGTCCCGGCAGCACAATCGGATGGTGACCGAAGGGCGCTAGACTATATGGGTCTTTCGGAACATGTTCCGCTTAAATCTCTCTCGGTTGGCGGGGCGTTTATAGGCTCGTGCACGAATGCCAGGCTACCAGATTTGCGCGCTGCGGCCAAAATCTTAAAGGGCCGCAGAGCCGCGCCGGGGGTGACCGCCATTTGCGTTCCAGGATCAGGATCCGTCAAGCGCGCGGCAGAGGCCGAAGGTCTTGACGCTATTTTTAAGGCTGCCGGGTTTGAATGGGGCGCGCCGGGATGCGCCTTTTGTTTCTATGCGGGCGGAGATACATTTGCGCCGGGGACACGGGTAATATCAAGCACCAATAGAAATTTTGAAGGCCGCCAAGGCCCGGATGTGCGCACCCATCTTGCGAGTCCGGCTATTGTTGCTGCGTCTGCTGTTTTAGGCCGCATTGCTGAACCTGATGATCTTTCCGTGGCGGATTTGGAGCAGACGCAATGACCGGTTTTAAAACCCATACTGGCATCGCCGCGCCGCTATTGTGGGATAATATCGATACAGACCAGATCATCCCGTCGCGGGAGATGAAAACGGTTTCCAAAGAGGGGCTGGGCGGCGGATTGTTTGCAGGGCAGCGTTATGCAAAGGCTGGCGGGCGGACGCTCAACCCGGACTTTATTTTGAACCAAAAGCCATACACAAAGGCAACCATACTCATATCAGGCCTTAATTTTGGCTGCGGCTCGTCCCGTGAACATGCGGTTTGGTCGCTCAAAGATTACGGTATTCGCGTGATTATCGCTGAAAGCTTTGGCGAGATTTTCTATAATAACTGTATTCGTAACGGCATTGTGCCCGTGCAGCTTAGCACGGAAAACACAAAGGTCTTGGCCGGATTAAACCCACTGGCGATTGATTTGCCGAAGCAAACCATCACCTCAGGTAAAGTTTTATGCAAGTTTGATATGAACGCACCGGATAAGGCCATGCTCATCAGTGGCCTAGATCCCATTGATATGAGCCTTGAGCATGCACCGGATATTGATAGCTTTCTAATCTGTGATGCAGCGCAAAGACCATGGGTTTATTCGGGCTAGCCTGATGCCGGAGGCAATGTCTGCCTCCGGCGTAGATTTATTGCGCCGATAATACTCGCTCATGATACGCTTTCAGCTCAGCAACATCTGCCGTTTTAACAAACTGATTGAGCAGGTCAGACGCGCATTCTGCGGTGCTCAGCCTTGTGCCGTCATCTGAAAATCCGGGTCCGGATTTGCACGCATTGGCGGCTCTTTTTTGCAGCTTGCCATATACCGCTTCCAACCCGTCAGGCGCGTGCAGCTCTGACAGTTTGAATTTTACGGTATATTTTTTCTGCATGAGTTCATAGCCATGCGCTGGCATTGATAGAGATATAGATGTTACCGCCAGAATAGCGGCGGACTTGACAGTCATGGGAATGATAGCCAAAAGTCTAGGGTGTTTAATAAGCATTGTTCGTTCCTTTCGCGTAATGCTTGATAGGCACATGCGGCAAGGTTGCAGCCTTGCCGCGTCTCGCAAAGCTTTGAAACTTTGCAGAGCCTATCTATTCATAATTTTGCTTGCTGCGCAGACAAACCGCATTTCCAGCACTGAATAGCCATTTGCGCACAATGGTTGACGTGAAATTGCGCGATTTGCCTGATATTTGTCGATAGGGCTGTATGGCGTGAGATTGCGGTGATGAAATTACTATGTTGGCTTCACGGTGCAAACCCGCTAAGAGCCGCCGATGGCTGACACGCAGACCCATATCCCCTGGACGGCGACGATCCTGACCCTGTTCCCTGAGGCCTTTCCGGGTATTTTGGGCACCTCGGTCATTGGCGCTGCGCAAAAGAATCAGATTTGGGACTTAGAAACAGTAGACATACGAGATTTTACTGCT
>CAYGRF010000183.1:0-3958 GCA_964352275.1 uncultured Caulobacterales bacterium | reverse complement strand
CCACCACCAAAACTCTGACCGTCTCGCACGTCCGGAAAAGACGAAATATTTTTGAAAACACGTTTTTACTGCTTCACCGAAATTCATTGATTTTCTCCCCCGCCAAATTGCGTTGTCCATGTCTCTACATCACTATCTTCGATTTTGGCAAATAAAAGTTCAGGCGCAGAAATCGCGTGGCCGTGCGGCACCGCGTTGATTGCATTGGATAGGCCGGAGAAATCGCCGAAATTCCATGTCCGGTTTTTTTCCGGAATATTCATAGCGTCGAGTATTTTCTTGGCCGCGTCCGGGATAATCGGCTGCGCGATAACGCCGAAAAGTGCGACAAGGTTCAATCCTGTGCGAACGCCGACGGCGGCTTGATCAATATCGGTCTTATAATGCGTCCACGGCGCGGATTTGGTAAGATATTCGTTCCCAGCCGCCCAGATTGCGCGGGTCTCCGCCATCGCTTTGCGAAACTCGCGGGCTTCATAATATTTGACTAACGCTGGAACCCGAACCTTAAGCTCATCTGTAATCCACGCTTCGGCTTCGCCGTTCTCGCCGCCGCTCGGGACTTTACCGTCAAATTTTCCGGCGCAATATTTTGTGATGCGGTTGACAAAATTGCCCAACACATTGGCCAGATCAGAATTTATCCCGGCTTGAAACTCTTCCCATGTAAAGGCCGCATCTGTGCTCTCCGGCGCGTTCGCCATAAGGTGCCAGCGCCAATAATCGGACGGAGCAATGTCAATGGCTTGATCCATAAAGACGCCGCGTTTCTGGCTGGTGGAAAACTTGCCGCCATACCATGTCACCCAGTTAAACGCTTTGAGACTGTCGACCAATTTCCACGGCTCGCCGGAGCCAATGATGCTGGTCGGGAATGAGAGCGTGTGAAACGCCACATTGTCTTTGCCCATAAACTGGACATATTGGACATCGCCCGCGCCTTTGTCCGTGCGCCACCAGCGCTCCCAATCGCCGCCGGTTTGCTCTGCCCAGTCCTGCGTTGCGGCGATATAGGCAATCGGCGCGTCGAACCAGACATAGAAAACCTTGGTCTCAAATCCCTCGCGCGCGCTTCCGTCCTTATTCGTGACAGGAACGCCCCATTTCAAATCCCGCGTAATCGCCCGGTCCCGCAAACCTTCATCAAGCCATTTATAGGCAATGGATGTCGCCAAAGGCGGCCAGCCTTCAGAACCATCAATCCATGCGCACAAACGATCAGACATTTTGGATTGGCGCAAATAGAGATGGTTGGTACCGCGCACTTCAACATCGTGCGATCCTGACACAGCCGAATACGGATTGATCAAATCGACGGGGTCTAAAAGCTTACCGCAATTATCGCATTGATCCCCCCGCGCCTTTTCAAATCCGCAATTTGGACATGTGCCCTCAACATAACGGTCCGGCAGAAACCGGCCGTCGGCATTGGAATAAACCTGCTGCGAAGTGCGCTCCTCAATCAGGTCATTGTCCTGCAAAACATGGGCGAAATGCTGGGTGAGTGTATGATTAGACGGGGCTGATGAGCGGCCAAAATAATCATATGACAGCTTAAAATTATCCCCGGCTGCTTTTTGCGCCGCATGCATTTCCGCGCAATAGTCCGCCACGCCCACTCCCGCTTCCTGCGCGGCCAATTCGGCGGGGGTGCCGTGCTCGTCCGTGGCGCAAATATACAGAACCTCATGCCCCAAAAGGCGCATCGCGCGGGCATACACATCGGCTGGTAGCATTGAGCCCGCCAAATTGCCGAGATGCTTAACCCCGTTTATATAGGGCAGCGCCGATGTGATGAGAATGCGGGCCATGTGTCGTCCTTATGTCATGTTCGCTCGCGCTGTTCTAACGCGGCAAACCCTCGGTGCAAGCGCTTTGAAAGCGCTTATTCGCTATTCACTGGATTTTAACCTTAAATTCTGCTACCGGAAAGCCAGAGCCGCAAAGGCCATTTTAACAAGGGGAAAATCAATGCCAAAAATACACGGAACCAATATTCTGGGAATACTCGCCGCCGCTATCGGATTTTATGTCGTCGGATTTCTTTGGTACGGCGTCATATTTATGGAAAAATGGATGACGCTTCAGGGACTGCCGATGGACGGAGAGATGCAAGTCATGCCTATGGTCTGGGGCTTTATCATAACTGTCGTACAAGTCATTGGTATCAATTACATCTTACACCAATCCGGAGCCAAAGTGCTGTCGACCTGTGCAAAAATCGCGGCAATTATTGGCCTTCTTTTAGCTGTACCATTTGCCAGCTATGCCAGCATTTATGCCGGAGCCCCGCTTGAGCTGTTTATGATTGACGCTTCGCACCTCCTTGTCGGATATATCGTTGCAGGCGTTATCTTGAGCTTCTTTCGAGGCAAAGACGCAATAGACGCATAAAAGCGTCATTGCCCGCTGGCATCAGCCTTGATTGCTGATGCCGCTACGGCCATATGCACTCTATCACAGGAGTGCATATGCCAACCGCAAAACTTAACCGGACTATTTTGCGCCTATCCGGCGACGGAGTAGCCGCATGGCTGGACGGCCTGATCACTGATAGCCTTTCCGGCAGCCTCACATTCGCGGCCTTACTCACGCCGCAGGGAAAAATTATTGCGGATTTTTACATCTGGCAGGACGCGGAAACGCCCGATATTATTCTCCTCGATAGTCCGGAAAAATTTGGCGAAGGCCTTTTAAAACGCCTGAAAATGTACAGGCTGCGCGCGCCAATTACCCTTGAGGACATCAGCGATAACAAGAATATTTATGTATCGTGGGACGATAAATCTGATGTTGCCCCCGGTTTCCCTGACCCCCGCCGTCCGGAAGTGAAACGGATAATGACGGACGAGCCCATCCAAGACAGCGAGAGCCCGGAAGCTTGGGACGATTTCCGTCTTTCTATCGGCCTACCAGACAGCGAATGGGATTTTGGCAGCGCAGAGGTTTTCCCGGCTACGGTCAATATGGACAGGCTTGCCGGCGTTGATTTCAAAAAGGGCTGCTTTGTCGGCCAAGAAGTTGTCAGCCGCATGCGCCGCATGACCGAGATTAAAAAACGGCTTTGCGGATTTGAAATTATTGGCGCGACTGACAGCCCGAAAATCACGCTCGGAGAGCGCGTAGTCGGCGATATTGTCCATACACGCGGCGAGCGCGGCATGGCGATTATCCGCTTTGACCGCCTGCCCGATGATAATAACGCACCCCTAAAATCCGGCGCAGCAGAGATTACCTTAATCAGCGGCCCTGCCAGCGGGTAATTCTTGCGAAGTCCTCCGGCAGTGTTATAAGAGGGCAAAATCACAGATTCCCTATAAGGATTACTCATGGCCTCTCTCGACAGCTTTAATTGTGAACGCGAAATTTCAGTTCGCGGCGGCACCTACACCTATTATGATCTCAAAGTCGCCGAGGGGAACGGCCTTGACGGCATTTCAAAATTGCCACGCTCTCTCAAAGTATTGCTCGAAAACCTGCTCCGCCACGAAGACGGAAAGACAGTCACCAAAGAAGACATCGAGGCTATCGCAGCATGGCTCTCCACCCAAACCTCCACGCACGAAATTGCTTACCGCCCGGCGCGGGTTTTGATGCAGGACTTCACCGGAGTTCCCGCTGTCGTCGATTTGGCGGCTATGCGCGATGCGATGACGACCCTTGGCAAAAACCCCAATAAGATTAACCCGCTCAATCCTGTTGACCTCGTCATCGACCACTCGGTCATGGTCGATTATTTTGGAACGCCCTCCGCATTCGAGAAAAACGTCAAACGCGAATATGAGCGCAATGGCGAGCGTTACGACTTCCTCAAATGGGGTCAGGAAGCCTTTGATAATTTTGCCGTTGTTCCTCCCGGAACCGGAATTTGCCATCAGGTAAACCTGGAATATCTCGCCCAGACCGTCTGGACAAAAACTAATGAAGGAAAAACCTACGCCAATACCGATAAGCTTGT
>CAYGRF010000182.1:0-3984 GCA_964352275.1 uncultured Caulobacterales bacterium | reverse complement strand
ATATTGCCGGAAATACGGTAATCTTCGCCGCCTTGGTCAAATGTAGATCCGTATACAGCTTCGACCATGCCGCCTTCGGACGCGTCTTTAAGCTGGAAGTTAATCACACCAGCAATCGCGTCAGAACCATACTGCGAAGACGCACCATCACGGAGGACTTCAACCTGTTTCAGGGCCAATGCCGGGAAAACGGAAACATCAACACCTTGCGCGCCGTCAGCAATGCCGCCACCGAGGAAGGAAATGACTGAGCCGCGATGACGGCGTTTGCCGTTCAAAAGCACCAATGTGTTATCTGGCGAAAGACCGCGTAGGTTCGCAGGACGGATGATTGTCGCCGCATCAGAGATAGGCTGTGCGTTAACATTATAAGACGGGACGGATGTCCGCAAAAGATCTTGCAAGTCATTAGAGGCTTGGTTGGTAAATTCAGCGCCGGAAATCACGTCGACAGGCGCAGGCGTGTCGGCTGCGGAACGCGCTTTGCGGCGTGTACCTGTTGTGATGATTTCGTCGGAGCTATTTGCGCCGTTACCGCTATCCTGAGCATAAGCAGGCGCAGCGGCAAGACCGGCAAGGAGAGCGGCAGATGCCGTCATCGCCAAGTATGACTTGAGTGAGTATTTTTGCATTATATAATCCTAAAGTGGGTGAATGGTTTGCGCTGGTGAAATTATCCAGATACACTTTCCGTTCAAGTCACATTCCCTCAAAGGGCCCAGAATCTTTTCAACTGTTGCAAGAACGTCACAAATTAACCCTGTTAACACAGATTATGCCCAAAATTTCACTATGAACCTTGAAATCGCGACACCACAAGACATTCCGGCCATCAAAGATTTGATGGAGAAGGCTATTCGTGAGCTGCAAAAAGGTTTCTTGTCTCCGGCGCAAATCGAGGCCTCATTTGCCGGTATGGGGCTGGATACGCAGCTTATTGATGACGGCACCTATTTTTGTGTGTGGGACGGGAAGATCCTTGTCGGATGCGGGGGCTGGTCGCGGCGTGCCACGCTTTACGGCGGCAATCATAGTGCGGGGCGAAACGCTAATTTGCTCAATCCCAAAACTGACCGCGCCCGTATTCGCGCTATGTATACACATCCTGAGCATGCCCGGCGGGGTATTGGCCGTATGATCATTGACGCGGGGGAAAATGCGGCCCGCTCCGAAGGCTTCAAAGCCCTAGAAATGGCGGCGACTATGGCGGGCGTACCATTTTATAAGCGCTGTGGCTACCATATTGAAAGCGAATGGGAGGACACAAATGGCGCCGTGCCTGTACCGCTTTGCACAATGGTTAAAAGCCTAGTTTAAGCCGTTTGCAGCGGCGAGTTTTGGGCCTAACGCCGCCCTGCATTATCCTCAAACAGTTCCGCGAGCTTTTCTGTCATGGCGCCGCCGAGTTGCTCGACGTCCATGATGGTGACGGCGCGTTTATACCAGCGAGTGACATCGTGGCCGATACCGATGGCGACAAGTTCAACTTCGCTGCGGTTTTCGATTTTATCGATGGCCATGCGCAAATTGGCTTCGAGTAATCCAGTTTTATTCTGACTTTGGGTCGCGTCATCCACGGGCGCGCCGTCAGAAATCACCATCAAAATCCGGCGTTGTTCAGGCCGTGCCATCAGGCGCTTATAGGCCCAATCAAGCGCCTCGCCGTCGATATTTTCCTTGAGCAAACCTTCGCGCATCATCAGGCCAAGATTACGTTTAGCGCGCCGCCACGGCATGTCGGCGGACTTATAGATGATATGCCGGAGATCATTGAGCCGTCCGGGGTTTGCCGGTTTGCCCGCGCTCATCCAGTCTTGGAACGAGCGTCCGCCCTTCCAGGCGCGCGTGGTAAATCCGAGAATTTCAGCTTTGACGGCGCAGCGCTCGAGCGTGCGCGCAAGGATGTCAGCGCAGACGGCAGCAACCATAATCGGACGCCCGCGCATCGAGCCGGAATTATCAATCAGGATGGTCACGACCGTATCGCGGAAATCGGTTTCTTTTTCTTCCTTAAACGTCAGCGCCGACATGGGGTCGATAATGACGCGCGTCAGCCGCGCGGTGTCGAGCTGCCCTTCCTCAAGATCAAATGTCCACGCGCGTTGTTGTTGCGCCAGGAGCCTGCGTTGCAAGCGGTTGGCTAGGCGCGCAATCACAGACGATAATCCCGCCATATGCCCGTCGAGATAGCCGCGCAGACGGTCAAGTTCTTCAGTCTCGCATAACTCTTCGGCTTTGACCACCTCGTCATGATTGGCCGTATAAATCCGGTACGGATCCGGCATATTGGTCAGGTTTCCGCGCTGCGGATTGGGGTTTGGCGTCTCGTCTGTGGCCTCAGACTCGCCGTCAATATTTTCCGCGTCGATCATGTCCTGCGGGTTTGAATCCTCGTCTTCACTAGCATCCGCGTCCGAGGTTTCAGTCTGTCCCGACTGGTCTTCCTGCGGCGTATCCGGAGTTTGTTCCGGCTGCTCGTTTTCGTTTTCGCTGGAATCGTCTTTGCTGTCCTCATCCTCATTCGGCTCCGCCGTATTATCGAGCAGGTCCATGTCTTTGAGAAAATTCAGTGCCGCTTGCGCAAAACTCTCCGCATCAGACAGGTTTTGAGACAGGGCGCGCAGGGTTTCGCCGCCTTTGGCCTCCACATAATCCCGCCACGCCTTCATAATCCCGGACGCGCTATCCGGTAAATCCCGTCCTGTAAAAATCTCGCGGGCTAAAAGGCCGACAGCCTCTGGCATAGGTGAATTTTCTTGGGTCAGCGTGTCTTTGTGAAAGCCGCGCCGCTGCGCGCGTGCATCCAGCGCCGCGTGAAGATTATCAGAGATACCCGCCATATGCCGCGCGCCGAGCGCCTCGACACGCGCTTGTTCAAGCGCTTCATAAATCTCTCGCGCCTCGCCGTGCGCGGGCTGCGAGCGGCGGAAAGCACCTTCGTCCTGCAAGGCAATACGCAGCGCCAGCGCGTCGGCTTCGCCGCGCGCTTTGGCGATCACGGCAGCGCTTGGTTTCGGCGGCAGCGCCGGGAGCATAACCTGATCACGGACAATCCCGGCCACGTCTCCGCCAAAGGAGACTTCCAACTCAGGCTCACCCGAAATCGCCTTGGTCGTATGACCAAGCGCGCGCTTAAACGTGTCGAGAGGGGCGGGAGCGTTAGTCATTTTGGCTTTCAGACAGTGTTTCATCAATTGATTTAATAAACGCCTTGATGTCTTCAACAGGTAATTTGTTGATCGCGAATCTCGCTATGACGTAGTTTGAAACATCGAGAAAAACTAAATACTCTTGCTCCTCATAGACTATCACAAACCGTTCACAGTCAGTTCCGTGGAATATACCAGCTATTGGGCCACCCACACCATATGCGATGTTAGGCTTTACGCTTAGGTTCGAGTCTAAGCTCTTTACAAAGCCCAATGCTTTTTCAGAAGAAGGGAAGGCTTCATTATCAATTCCTGATAATAAATAGTGTTGATCTACATCGCGAAATGAAACACGCTTAATATTTTTAGCAGTGAACCACTTCCAAGAGTTGAGCGTCTTTGAGATGTTAAATGCTAAATCAGTAGTATCTTCATTTTTGGTGAAAGTACCTAAAACAATTTTGTTAGCACGTTGGGCAATATTGCCTAATGCAACTCCATTTCCACCAAATTCATCGGGTAAATAGCTTGGTGCTAAGCTACATCCATACGCCGTGCTACCAGATACAATCCAAGCAAAAATCGCAATTCTAACTATGAAGCGCATTAGACCACTACGCGACCATCACCGTGGCTGCGCTCTCCGGCAAATCCTTGCCGAATGCACGCTGATAAAACTCGGCGATGATGGGCCGCTCCAGTTCGTCGCATTTATTCAGGAATGTTAGACGGAACGCTTGTCCGATATCGTCGCCGAAGATGCGGGCATTTTCTGCCCAGTTCATGACGGTACGCGGGCTCATGACGGTGGAAATGTCGCCAGCGATAAAGCTGT
>CAYGRF010000181.1:0-4039 GCA_964352275.1 uncultured Caulobacterales bacterium | reverse complement strand
CCTTGCGCTTTGTTCCTAAAATTCACACAAAACCACTCCGGTCTTAACTCTACCCTAAGTGTCCACAGGCCCTAGGCTGACTATTTTGAAAACCTCAGGATTAAGCCCCCTAATCGGGGGTTTTGTGTTCGCTTTCGCCCATGGTTTCGAGAAGGAACTTATCCAGCCCGGTAAAGAATTTTTGGCGGTTTTTCTGGTTGGATAAGAAATGATCTTCGTCCTTGAACTCCATATAGGTGACCGGGGCGCTGCTTTTCCTGAGTGCGCGTTTCATGCGTTTAAACTGGTCGAAATGCACACGCTGGTCATCCTCGCCGTGGGCCAGAAAAAGCGGAACGCTATAGTCTTCGGCGCGGCGTACAGGCGAGTTTTCCCTGATGTCATCTTTGTCCTCAAACCCCTGCAGGACAAAGTCTTTGGCGGATAGTTTGCCGAACCGGTATTTCTCCATATCCGATATCATGTCTTTTAAGTCGGTCACGCCCGCCATAGAAATTGAGCAGGCATATAGCTCCGGGTTTCTAATCGCGCCCATAAGCGCCGCATAGCCCCCATATGACCAGCCCGCAATGCAGACGCGCTTGGGGTCTGCGTAGCCTTTTTCAATCAGCCAGCGCGTGCCGTCTTCGACGTCTTCTTTCATCAGAACCCAGTTTTTACGGCCTGCATCTTTGAAGGCTTCGCCGTAACCTGCTGAGCCCCGGAAGTTCATCTGCAAAACGCCGTAGCCGCGTGATGCGAAAAACTGTGCGAAATAATCAAAGCGGCGCGACGTGCGCGCGTACGGCCCGCCGTGCGGTAGAATGATAAAGGGTAGGTCTTTGATCTGATCCGTACCCGTTACGGATGGCGGCAGGGTGACATAGGCCGGAATTTTAAACCCGTCTCGCGCGGTATATTTGACAGAAATAACTTCGCCCATTTGGTCTTCCGGTAGGCCCGGCCGGTACTGGGCCAGATGGGTGAGTTGATCCGTATCGCCGTTGACCATCATTAACGCGCCCGGACTATGCCCGTTACTGATACTGAATAATACAATACGGCCATTCTTGGATTGGTCGATATAGTCGATATTGAATCCAGTAAAGCGTTTGCGCATTCTGTCGAGGACAGTGTCATATTTATCAAAGAGCTGGATTTCTTTGCTGTCTCCCACAAAACTTGCACCCATTATATCTTTCCCATCTGCGCTGAGAATGAGCCCGCTTACGTCATAGTCATCATGATGAAACAGTTTTCGAGTTTGGGCTTTGGCTTCCAGATCGTAAATATAAAACCCACGCGTATCGCGGCCTTTTGTGAGGCCGATAATCAATTCATTCGGATTGCCTGTAAAACCATATATGCTTGAGTCGGCGTCAAGACCTGGATATTCGTCCGAGCTTCGCCATTTATTGTCATCAACATCGCGAACCATCAGCCGCCATTTTTCTTCATCGGTATTATCGCGCAGGCCCTGCCCAATGCGGGGCTCTCCCCTCAGGTCAGTATACCAGTTTTGTATTTGCGAGTTTCCCCGCCTTTCTCGTCCATACCGCCCTGAAACGACATTGACTTTTTGTATGTCCGGCGCAAACACATCAGTGTCGGAAAAGCTCATTAAAATATGCTCTGGATCATCATTTAAAAAGTCAATGACCTGATTGTTATATTGCCGCGTGATACCTTTGGGCGTTATGAGATATTTACCCTTCATAGTGTTGGTATTCAAAGTGTAAATGAACCCAACTGTCACGGGCGTGCTCCCGATCTTATCATTTTCCCAAAGGCTTATCAGGACTTGTTCATTGTTGGCCCATTTAACCCATTGCGGTTTAATCCCTTCTCTGAGCATGATAATCCGAGGTTTTTTGTCTTCGGTTTTAAGGGAAATAATACGGACCCCGTATATCCCTTTGTAATTGACGAAAACCGCAATCTGGCTGGAATCCGGAGAAATCGCCGCGTCATAGACGGCTGGCAGGGTGCCAAATTCTTCCGGCGCAGGCGCGCTGTGGGCGGAGGCAGCCAAACAGATTATAGCCGCGCATATTAAAAAGACGGCCGTAAACGTACGGGCAAGTATATTAAGGGGCATATTCGCTGGCTCCGAGGTTTTGGTTTAAAAATTCATCAAGAGCCGTGAATAGTTTTAATCGGTTGGGGCCGTCCAGGATGCTATCGTCAGCGCCTTCAAGTTTCACGGACGTAATAGCGGGTTTGCCTTTAAGGGCAGATTGCATAGACGTGAATTGGTTGAAGGGGACGTTTACATCATTGGTTCCGTGGGCCAAAAATACAGGGATCGATATACTATCCGCGCGCCGGGCAGGGGAGTTGTTGCGCATGTCTTGATTGCCTGAAAAACCGGTTTCGAACAATTCGCGGGCCATGCGGTCACCAAAGCGGAACAATTCAATCTGTTCACGCAGCGCGCCCAGATCTGTGACGCCCGCGATTGAGGCCGCGCATTTATACATATCGGAATGCTCGGCCGCGCCCATTAACGCCGCATAGCCGCCATAGGACCAGCCCATGATACAGAGGCGGTCTTTATCGGCGTAGCCTTTCTCGAGGAGCCATTTAGCCCCGTCGGTCACGTCATACTGCATGACTTTCCAGTCATATCGTCCGGCTTGCTGAAACTCCAGCCCGTATCCCGTTGATCCCCGAAAGTTCATTTGCAAAACGCCGTAGCCGCGCGAGGCTAAAAATTGCGCGAGATAATCAAATGATGCGGTATCGCGCGAAAACCTTCCGCCGTGGGGCATGATTATGAAGGGTACGTTCTCGATTTTGCCTGTCGCTAAAACTTTTTGCGGCAAGGTGACATATCCCGGAATGGTCTGCCCGTCTCGGGCTGTATATTGGACGGGCTGTACATGGGCGTGGTCAAAGCCAGCCAACTGTGGATAATCTGATCCCATATTCATCCATTTGCCTGTCTCTGTGTTATAAAGAATAAGGCTTGCGGGAATGTCCGGCGCGAAAGCTTTGAGGAGAACCTTTCGCCCGTCCGGTGTTTCATCGATAAAACGGAGCGTATAACCATTGAGCGCCGCTTCGATTGTTTCCATGCGGGCTTTCGCAGCCTCATCAAAAAACACAGTTTCTACGGTGTCCGCAATATATTCCGCGCCGACAACGCGCTTGTCGTCTGCGGATAAAACAATACTCGACACATCATACGTCCCGTGCTGGAACAGTTTCCGCGTGAAAGCTTTTTGCACTAAATCATAGACGAATAAGCCCAATGTGTCCGCGCCCGCATACCGTAGAACCAGCATCTCATTGGGGTTTTGCATAAATCCGGCAATCGCCTCGTCACTCGTAAGGCCGGGAAATTCTGCGTGAGATTTCCAATCATCGCCCTCAGCATCACGGATGGATAAGACATAATCATCACCGAATTTCGCACGTCCCTGTCCCACGCGAACCTCTCCGCGCAAATCTGTAATCCAGCTTTGAATATTTTCTCCGCCGCCGCGTATTTTCTTATAGCGTCCCGTTTTGACGTTGACTTTATTGACGTCGGGCGCGGTTGCTTTTGTTTCGGAAAAACCCATCAAAATAGAATTGGGATCAGAGGGTAGATAATCGATGACATAGTCATTAAATTGCTGGAAACCGGATTGTTCTCCGCCAATCCGGCTATTGGCTTGCCGGTTGCGTTTTGGTTTTATCAAAATATCCGCATCTTTGAGGGATTTGGGCATGGTCAGGATGAAGCTTGTATTGACAATGCGCCCTGTCAGCCCGTTACTGAGATACTGCTCCGTGCCAACGCGCACAAGAATGCGGTCATTATTGGCCCATTTAATGCTCTTGACCCTCGCGCCAGCGGGGATACCAGTGGCTCGCACAGTTTTGTCAGACCCGTCAACAATATTAAAAACGCGGATGATATAACCGCCGTCATTTTCCATGATTCCAGCCATATAATCTCCGTCCGGAGACAGGGCGGCGTCATAAACGGCCGGAAGCTGGGCGTAGGCCGAAACGGGCGGCGGCGCGGCGTGGGCGGTAAAAGCCAGCATAAAAATGGCTGTAAACGCGGTGA
>CAYGRF010000180.1:0-4039 GCA_964352275.1 uncultured Caulobacterales bacterium | reverse complement strand
CGCTTTGTTCCTAAAATTCACACAAAATCACTCCCGTCTTAACTCTACCCTAAGTATCCACAGGCCCTAAGACAATGAACATTTAAGCCAAATTTCTAGCTTTAACATTCACGCCGCGCGGACTGTTTCTTGCGCGGCCCTCTCTCTATTGGATATTGTATGACACGTTTATCAGGCAAGCTGTGCGTTGTAACCGGCGCAGGACGCGGCATTGGCGCGGCCATTTCTCAAGGCTTTGCGCGCGAAGGCGCGCAGGTTATCGTCACTGACAAGGATTTAGAAGCCGCGCAAGGCGTAGCAAAAACTATTGGCAAGGCGGCTATTGCCGCTCACCTGGATGTTGCCTCTGAGGCTGACTGGGACACATTTTCCCAAACCTATCCAGCGATTGACGTTCTGGTCAATAATGCAGGCATTACGGGGTTTGAGGATAGCCCAGCCGCTCAGGATCCGGAACATGCCGCGCTGGAGGATTGGCGCGCGGTTCACGCGGTTAATCTGGACGGGACGTTTTTGGGCTGCCGCTACGCTATTAAAGCCATGCGCGCGAAAGGCGCAGGCTCGATTATCAATATGTCATCGCGCTCCGGCATGATCGGCATTCCCGCCGCCGCTGCCTACGCATCGTCAAAAGCGGCCATCCGCAACCATACGAAAACCGTGGCGCTTTACTGCGCTCAGCACGGGTTAAACATTCGCTGCAATTCCATTCATCCCGCCGCTATTATGACGCCGATGTGGGAGCCTATGCTGGGCGCAGGTTCGGAGCGTGAGGCCAACATCGCCGCGCTCGTGGCTGATACGCCCCTGCGGCGGTTCGGAACAGTTGATGAAGTAGCCGCGCTTGCGGTATTGCTCGCAAGCGACGAGGCCGCCTATATGACAGGGACGGAACTGACGATTGACGGCGGTATTTTAGCGGGATCAGCCGCGAGCCCTACTAGGGATTAGTGCAGGTCTTAAGCGACAGCTTCGCGTTTAAGCTCGAACGCATCCCATACCACGTCAAGAGCGGCCATGAGGTTATCCATCATGGCGTCCGTATGGGCAGGGCTTGGCGTAAAGCGCAGGCGCTCTGTCCCTTTGGGCACAGTCGGGAAATTGATCGGTTGGGCGTATATACCAAACTCTGTGATCAGCCGGTCTGACATGGCTTTACATTTAACAGGATCGCCAATCATCAACGGGACGATATGTGTCTCGCCGTCGATAAAGGGGTAACCCGATGCGCGAAAGCGCGCTTTGAGCGCTTCCGCCCGTTCTTGATGTTGCGTTCGTACATCCGGCGTAATTTTAAGGATACGCACACTACGTAGCGCGCCAGCGGCTGTGCTGGGCGGAAGGGAGGTTGTAAAAATAAACCCGGACGCCAAAGACCGCACCGCATCAATAATCACTTCGTCAGCGGCTACGTAGCCGCCAATCATGCCGTAAGCTTTCGCCAGTGTGCCTTGGATAATATCGACTCGGTCCATGAGGCCTCGCGCCTCACAAATGCCGCCGCCGCGCGGGCCGTACATGCCGACCGCATGTACCTCGTCAATATAGGTCAGCGCGCCATATTTATCAGCCAAATCACAGATTTCTTCAATCGGGGCTATATCCGCGTCCATAGAATAGACGCTTTCAAACGCGATTAGTTTCGGCGTGTCTTTGGGTATAGCTTTGAGTTGGGCCTCAAGGTCACGCAAATCATTATGTTTGAAAATATGCTTCTCGCACCGCGCGCGGGATATGCCGGAAATCATAGACGCGTGGTTCATCTCGTCTGATAAAATCACAAGACCGGGCAGGATTTTACTCATCACGCCCAGCGTGGCTTCATTGGCGACATAGCCGGATGTAAAGATCAGGGCCTGTTCTTTGCTGTGTAAATCTGCGAGCTCTTTTTCGAGTTGCACATGATAACGGGTTGTCCCGGAAATGTTGCGCGTTCCGCCGGAGCCTGTTCCTGCTGCATCAACTGCTGATTTCACAGCCTCAATGACGCATTCATTCTGCCCCATACCCAGATAATCATTCGAGCACCAAACCGTAATGTCTTTTTCGCTATTATCGTCTTTGTACCACGTTGCCATTGGGAACGCGCCGCGCTTACGCCGAATATCTTGGAAAACACGGTAACGGCCTTCACCGCGCACATTATCGACGGCGCTTGCAAATTTATCTCTATATGTGTCGGCCATGGGCACGTCTCAGGTTTTTCTTTTCATTATACCGTTATATATAGACCTATATGGCCTTAAAAACCAATGCCGAAACGCCGCATAATTGACCGTGGGCAATTTGAATTGATTTATGTATAAGATATTGAAATATTGGAGCTATTATGCCCGCATACCCTAACTTGCGAATGCGTCTCACACGCCAAAATGATTGGTCCCGGCGGCTAACACGCGAAACTGCGCTCTCCCCGGACAATCTCATTTGGACGATTATTCTATCAGACGGCAAAAAAGACAGAGATCCAGTGCTCAGCATGCCCGGCGTGGACCGAGTCAATATTGCCGCGCTGATCGAAGACGCGAAACGGGCGCGGGATTTAGGCATTCCTGCGCTGGCGCTCTTTCCGCATATAAACCCAAAGTTCAAAGACCGCCTTGGCACCGAAGCGCATAATCCCGACGGTATTGTCCCTCAAGCCGTGCGCGCGGTGAAAGCGGCGGTTCCCGATATCGGGATCATCGTTGATGCAGCGCTCGACCCCTACACGGATCATGGCCATGACGGGCATTTGGAAGCCGGCATTATCAAAAACGATTCGACCATCGAAGCCTTAGCACAGTGCGCGGTCATGCTGGCAGAGGCCGGCGCAGACATAGTCGCCCCGTCCGATATGATGGATGGCCGGGTGGGCGCAATACGGCAAAGCCTTGAAGCCAGCGGCCATAATGACGTTATGATCATGTCCTATGCAGCCAAATATGCCTCCGGTTTTTACGGGCCCTACCGGGACGCTATTGGCACCGCCAGCTCGCTCACGGGTGATAAACGCACATACCAGATGGATCCGGCCAATACGGATGAAGCCCTGCGCGAAGTGGCCCTCGACATCGAAGAAGGCGCAGACATGATCATGGTCAAGCCGGGCATGCCATATCTCGATATTATCCGGCGGATCACAGATGCGTTTTCCATGCCGACCTACGCGTTCCAAGTCAGCGGCGAATACGCCATGATGATGGCCGCCGCGCAAAATGGCTGGCTGGATGAGCGTAGAGTCATCCTCGAAAGCCTAATGTGTTTCCGGCGCGCAGGATGCGCGGGCATCCTGACATATGCAGCCCCAAAAGCCGCAGAGTGGTTGCGCTAATTTTCCGAAGCTATGCCGCATTGTGCCGGATTAACTCAATAAACTCGGGTCAAGAGCCATTCCGCCAACATGCCACCACCAACGATCAATCCAACAAACGCTATAATAAAAACCCAATTGTCTTTTTTCATAATTTCCATGCGGTCTAGCGCGTAAGCGGCGCCCAGCATCATGGCAATAACCGATAAAGACACTATGATTTGCACTATCCATGATGCGACTTGTCCGAGGCTACCGGGTTTCACTAACCACGTAAAAAAGCCAACAATCAACCAACCCAAAAACACGAGTGCAATTACAATGGTCCCAATATCTTGAATTGATAGGCGCTCGCGTGGAAGTTTCTTGTTCATATTGTCGATGTAAATACCTTATACTAAAAGTGTCAAGAATGGCCATGCCCGAATGCCATTGCTTAACGTCTCCAACGTAGCATGTGAGTTTGCGTTTCAAAAAGTCAAGTTGCTACACTTAACATACAGGCCCTTCTCTTCATCCCATTCAGTGAAATAAAAAGCCCGCATTTAGGTAGTGTTGAGAGCGGCTAAGAGATTGTTCATATTAACAGAAAGTGTATACTACTAAGTAGGAAACATGATTTGAGACCCAATATGAGTAATGTAAAACGCAGCGTATCGATTACAGACCAACAACATGCTTGGGTAAAAGCGCAAATTGAAATGGGTAGTTTTGCCAATGAAAATGAAGTCTACCGCCACTTAATTC
>CAYGRF010000179.1:1543-4056 GCA_964352275.1 uncultured Caulobacterales bacterium | reverse complement strand
TGTGGGGCTGCAACGCTCTAATTATGGCGGCTGGCACAGTAATCTGGATATGATGATGTGGGCCGAGCAAGAAGCGCGAATCATTCTGAACGCGGCTACCGCGCAACTCGCCAAGCTCACGGCTGATATTCACCCGATGGGGAAACGGGATTTCTCATTCGATGCCCAAATGTGGGCCAATATTTCGCAGCCCGGCCATTCTAACCAGATGCATTGCCACCCCGGCGCGCTGTGGTCAGGCGTGTATTATGTTGATGTCGGCGAAGATGACCCAAATGTAGATGTCGAAGGCGAGCTTCTATTGCTCGACCCGCGCTTTCCGATGAATACTATGTATATGCCCGAACTTGTCCTGCGCGACCAAGCAGGCAAACCGCAATATTCACAAACCCCGATCCGTCCGGTCAATGGCCGCTTGGTCATGTTCCCGGCTTGGCTGAAGCACAGCGTTCGGCCCTATTTGGGCAAGCGCGAGCGGATTTCTGTGGCGTTCAACATTATGGTCGAACCGGACTAGGGTCTTAGCCTAGACCCTATCATAGACCCGGATCGTAAAGGCGTGGTCGTCTTTTGGGCCCTTGGGAGCGGGCGTCTCGGCGACGAGCGTCCATTGCCGTGGGTCAAACTCCGGAAAATAGGCATCACCCTCAATCCGGGCATCAACATCCGTAATATACATACGCCCGCACAGAGGCATCAAAGCTGCGTATAGCTTGGCCCCGCCGATCAGCATGACCTCATCGGCCCCCATAGCGCCCGCAAGCTCATACCCCCGCCCGATCATGGCGTGCATATCCGTGAAAACCTCCGCGCCGGATGCAATATAGTCCGCGTTACGGGTGAGCACCAAATTCGGCCGTCCGGGCAGCGCAAATGGCAGACTTTCCCACGTCACGCGGCCCATTAACACCGGCTTGCCTATAGTCGCTTTTTTGAAGAACTTTAAATCCGAGGATAGCCGCCACGGTAAATCCCCATCAACACCTATAACGCCGTTTTGCGCGCGGGCGACAATCAAAGAAAGCTTTGGCATATCAATCATATTGGCGGGTTACAGGACGGCAGGCATGAGGTATAGGGCCATATGAGCACATATTCAAAAAAAACCGCCCCGCCAACGAGCCTCCGCTACATAAAATATACGCTGGTCTATATCCTGCTGATCCCCCTTATCAATTGGTCGTTTACATGGGCCCCGATGTGGGAGCTTCTTCCCGGCTGGGCGTTTAATCCGGTTACGATTGTCACCGGCCTTGTGTTGGTTGTCCGCGACTTTGCCCAGCGCGAAATCGGTCATGAGGTTTTGATTGCTATGGCCGTGGCGATTGGGCTGACATTTGTGACGTCCGGCGGCGAACTGGCGCTGGCCAGCGGCGCAGCGTTTGCGATTTCCGAAATCGTTGACTGGCTGATGTTCACCTTCACAAAATACAAGCTCTCGACACGGGTTTTATTATCGTCCGCCCTCGCCGCACCGATTGATACCACCGTGTTTCTATACGGCGCCAGTTTTATTCGCGACGCACAATTATCAATCCCGAATGTGACCATGTCAATCATCGGAAAAATGGCAGGCGCGCTGGTGATATGGTGGTTCCTACGGCGAAGAGAGAGCGGCTCAGGCGGAGCCGCTTAATGCCGGCAACCGCCTAAAAGCGGCCACTCGCTGAGATTCGCTATCAGGGACTGGCAACCCAAATCCAGAGCAAAATTAGGCTTCTGCCTCTTCGGTCACGGTCTTTTTTTCGAGCATCGCCACAGAGAAAATCGAGATTTCATAGAGCATGTATATCGCCATGCCGAGCACGATTTGCGTGATCGGATCCGGCGGGGTTACGAGAGCGGCAAAGGCAGCAATGCCGACAACGGCGTAGCGCCGCCCTTTTCGCAGCGCGGCTGCGCTGACAATGCCTGCCCGGCCGAGAAGGCTTAGAATAACCGGCAATTGAAATGATATGCCAAACGCCAGAAACAGTGTCGTGGCAAGTTTTACATAGTCACTGATTTTCGGCAGCAAGACCACGCTTCCGGCGGAGGATATGCCTAATCCGAATTTGAGCACGTAGGGAAAGATAAACAGAAATACGAGCGCCGCGCCAAGCGAGAATAAAAGCGGCGAAATAAACAAATAGGGAAGAAAGGCCGCGCGCTCCTTTTTATATAGTCCCGGCGCGATAAAACGGTAGACCTGAAACGCGATAATCGGGAACGCCAATATAATACCGCCAAATATCGCCAGCCGGACATTGACGAAAAACGTCTCCAAAATGGTGGTGGCAATCAGGTCAACATCGACTGGCGGTTTGCCCGCTGCGACAAGGCCCGCATTATAATCGACAACCACACTGTCAAAGGGGCCGCGCAAAAATGCCAATATGTGCGGCAAAAACGGTATGCAAACAATACACCCGGCGGTCAGGCCGAGCAGCGATTTTATCAGGCGCGCGCGTAGCTCGTTCAGATGTTCCAGCAATGGCGCGCGGCTTTGATCGACCTCCGTCTCTTCGGTCTTA
>CAYGRF010000179.1:0-1443 GCA_964352275.1 uncultured Caulobacterales bacterium | reverse complement strand
AACTCTTGGCCCATCGCCCGGATACGGGCCATGAAATTGCCGACAGCCCGCATGAGTTTAGGCAGGTCTTTGGGGCCAACAACGATAATCGCTAAAAGCCCTAAGACCAACATCTCGGCAAAACCGATTTGGGGGATCATGTGTTTATCCTACGGCGCGGCCCAGTCCCGCCCAACCTAAGTTGTTTTATCTTTTTTCGGAGTCACGTCGATAGCATCATCAGACGCATCGCCTGTCTCGCTCACGTCTTCCTTGAGGCCTTTACGGAAACTCGTAATCCCTTTGGCGACATCGCCCATTATGGACGAAATTTTCCCGCGCCCACCAAACAGCAGAACCGCAAGAACAAGAACAATGATGATTTGCCAAGGACCGGGTGACATAGACTTACCTCTAAATTAGGCGCTCACTCTACATGCGCCCGCTCGCGGCGGCAACCCGGCAATGCACTATGAACGCCGGAAAAATCGTCCGTCCATAATGACAAGCCCGGCCCCGATAAGCGCCATGCCCGCCGCTTGCCCCGGCGAGAACCGCTCACCGAGCACCAGAACGCCGAGTAAAATGGCCGAGATGGGAATGAGGAACGTCACCAAAGCGGCATTTGTTGCGCCCGCGGAGGATATAAGCCGGAAATAGAGAATATAGGCCACCACTGTGCTCAGGCATGCAAGGCCAGCCAACGCGGCAAGCGCGTGCGGCGGCGGCAGTGTCAACGTCCACGGCTGATCAAAAAACAGCGCCAGCGGCAAGAGCATTAACGCGGCCATAGTGACCTGCCCCGCCGCGACCATCAACGGCGATACGCCCCACACTTTAAACCGCCGCGCGAAAACGCCCGCGAGTGCGTAACACAGAGCCGCCGCAGCAACCGCCATTTGCCCCAAAGTCGAGCCTGTCATGCCTTGTAAGGCCTCGGGCCCGATGAGCACTGCCGTCCCGGCAATCCCTGTGATCACGCCCAAAAGCTTGCGCCCGCTAAGTTTTTCGTCGGCTAAAAACACGCCCGCAATAATCACGGTAAAAAACGGCGCAGTCGCGTTCAGGATCGATGCCAGCCCGGAATTGATCTGGGTTTGGCCCCACACGATCAAGCAAAACGGAAGTGCATTATTCAGAAACCCGACAACGCAAAGCCCGGCCCAATGTTCAAACGTCTGCGGGAGCGGGACGCGGCGCGCGCGGATGATACCCCACAACAAAATAGCTGCCAGCCCCACACGCGCCGTCACAATCGTCAGCGGAGGCAGATAGTCGACCAATATTTCGACAAAGAAAAAAGACCCGCCCCACAGGACGGAGAGAATAATAAGGGACGCAATATCGCGCCCGCTCATTTGCTGGTTTATTGGCGTGTTCATAAAGAAGCGCTATCAGCTTTCACGGCGCTGTGCGCCGAAATTCGGGCATCAATGTGATAAAATCCGGATGCGTACTACGGGG
>CAYGRF010000178.1:0-4125 GCA_964352275.1 uncultured Caulobacterales bacterium | reverse complement strand
TCACGGCGTCGATTTTGCTCGGGGCGCGGTTTTGGTATCTGGCGTGGCATAAGGCAGTCTGATTTATAGCTCGCCAATGCGTATCATCGCCGTTTGCAAATCTTCAATCCGGCGGGTTTCTTCGGCAATACCCATCTCAAGGGCGATGAGCTTGCCTTTCTGGTTCATCGACATCTCCGCGTCTTGGTAATAGCGCTCTTTGATACGGTAAAACTTTGTCAGCTTGGTCTGGTGTTGTTCCATGCGGATTGTGAGCTGGTCTTTGAGCGCGTCAATATCGACATCTTCGAGGGCGTAAAACTTGACCAGTAAATCATCTTTAATAGACGGCATACGGCTGGGCTTTTTTGACCACAGATTGAGAGCCGTGCGCCCATCCGGCGTAATCGTATGAACGATGCGGTTGGGTTTACCGTTTTGCGTGATCTCTTGGCTTTTGACAAAGCCCTTATCACGCAGCTTACCTAGTTCGCGGTAAATCTGTTGATGGGACGCGCGCCAGAAAAACCCGATAGAGGCATCAAAATTTTTCGCAAGGTCGTACCCGCTCATCGGGCGGTCGGTCAGGCATACTAATATTGCTTCGGCCAAGGCCATGCAGACTCCCCCTTGAGTTTATGCAACAAATTGCACATAAGACATTTCGTTAATAATATAAAGGCCTTCTATGTCTCTTAAAGGAAAAACGATTTTCATGTCCGGCGGCTCGCGCGGCATCGGCCTGGCCATTGCTCTGCGCGCAGCCAAAGACGGTGCCAATATTGCTATTGCCGCTAAAACCGCTGAGCCTCACCCGAACCTGCCCGGTACGATATACACGGCGGCGAAAGAGATCGAAGCGGCGGGCGGCAAAGCCCTGCCCGTGATTTGTGATATTCGCGATGATGAGAACGTCCAAAGCGCGGTGGATCAAACGATTGAGGCTTTTGGCGGCATTGATATTTGCGTCAACAATGCAAGCGCCATTTCTATGACAGGGACGCAGGCGACATCCATGAAGCGCTATGATTTGATGAACCAAGTCAATGCGCGCGGGACTTTTTTGCTCTCGAAATTATGTCTGCCCCATCTGAAAAAAGGTGACAATCCGCATATCCTCAACCTGGCTCCGCCGCTTGATATGTCCGCTAAATGGTTCAAAAACCATACGGCTTACACTATGGCCAAATACGGTATGAGCATGTGCACATTGGGTATGAGCGAGGAATTTAAACCATACGGTGTTGCGGTTAATTCGCTCTGGCCGTTAACCGCCATTGATACGGCGGCTGTCCGCAATGTTCTCGGCGGTGACGCACTGGCGAAAATGAGCCGGACGCCGGATATTCTCTCGGACGCCGCCCATATTGTGCTCACCAAACCATCCCGCGAGTTCACGGGCCAGTTCATTATCGATGAAGAGATTTTGCGTGCCGAAGGCGTAACTGACTTTAGCGGATATGCTCCCGGGTATGATGGGCCTTTGGCGGGCGACTTCTTTGTGCCTGACGATGTATTTGAGCGTAGCCCGACAAACATTGTTCAAATGTCGGGAGGCTAATATGGCAACGCTGAACGCCCTCGACCCAACGCCTGAGCAGATCAGGGCGTTTCTCTCCCACACCAAATCAGGCGAGCCGGTCTATATGCTCAACCTGCTTAAGTTTAAAGACAAGGCGGCCTATAAGGACGGCGAAGACATTTCCGGCAAAGAGGCCTACGGGCGCTACGCCAAAGCCTTTGGCGAGATGGTGCGCGGCCAAGGGGTCGAGACGCTTTACGGCGGGCACATCAATACATTCCTTATCGGCAGCGGCGAGGGTGAATGGGACGCGGCGGCAATCGTCAAATATCCCAGCGCGCAAGAGATGTTTGATATGGTCTCATCGGAGGCTTACCGCAAAATTCATTATCACCGCCGCGCCGGACTAGAGGGGCAACTCCTCATATCCTGCGATGGTTCCGGTATATTTTAAGCCTGTGTATTTTAAGCCTGTATGTTTCAAGAAAGACCGATATGACAGATAATCAAACTCTTCTCGTAAGCCGCACGGATTTTTCCAAAACCGAGTTGGTTAATGCGCCAACCAGGCCATTAGAAGACGGTCATATCCGCGTCGATATTGGCCCGTTTGCTCTGACCGCGAATAATATCACCTATATGGTGACCGGGGATATGATCGGATATTGGAAATTTTTCGAACCCAAAGATTATGGGTTCGGCCAAGACGGAATGGGCCGTATGCCGGTTTGGGGATATGCAAAAGTCACAGAGACGACATGCGAAGGCCTTAATGTTGGTGATCTGATTTACGGGTTTTTCCCTATAGCAAAATCGATGGATATGAAGCCTGTTAAAATGAACCCTATGGGCTTTCAAGACGGCACGGCGCACCGCACAGAGCTTCACTCCGTTTATAATAGCTATGTTATTACCAAAAACGATCCCAGCTTTACGCCTACTCTCATGGATATTCAGCCCGTGTTGCGGCCTCTATTTACAACAAGTTTTCTGATTGATGATATGTTCGGTGATGCAGGCTTTTTTGGCGCGGAGCAAATATTGCTTTTATCCGCCTCGTCCAAGACGGCCATGGGAACCGCGTTTTGCCTCAAAGCGCGAGGCGGCGTTTTTGTGACCGGGCTGACGTCCGGCGGGAACAAAGCTTTTACAGAAAACACAGGATTTTACGACCATGTCGAAACCTATGATAATATTACTGCTTTGAACGCGTCCAAGAAAACCGCTATTATAGACATGGCAGGAAACGGCGATGTCACCGGCGCGGTTTATGAGCATTTCGGCGAGAATATTGTCTATAATTGCATGGTCGGAAAATCCCATTGGCAAGGCGGCCCGCCGCCAAAACCAAGCAGGGGCGCGCCTGCCACTATGTTTTTTGCGCCCGACCGCGCCAAACAACGCTTTGCGGATTGGGGGCCGGATGGCTTTGCGAAAAATCTGGCCGAGCGCTGGCTCCCCTTCTGCCAAAGCGCGCAAAGCTGGCTTAATATCGAGACAGGCGAGGGCGCAGACGCCTTTATGCCGGTTTATAATGATTTTCTGGCGGGCCGTGCAGACCCGGCCAAGGGATTCCTCTTTACTTTTTAGGGCGCGACTATGACGTATCATTGTTTTGAAGTTTCTATCACGGATCAGGTCGCGCATATCGTGCTCTCGCGGCCTGAAAAGCGTAACGCGATGAACGCAGATTTTTGGGCCGAACTCCCGGCTATCATCCGGGATATTGACGATAATGCAAAAGCGCGCGCGGTCGTGATCTCGTCTACGGGCCCGATTTTCTCCGCCGGGATTGATCTGACAATGCTCAGCACGGTTGACGGCGGCGGTGATAAAAACCGTGCGCAGCACGGCCCCGCTTTTTTATCCACGGTCAAACGCATGCAAAACAGTTTCACCGCCATTGAGGATTGCCGCATTCCGGTGATTGCCGCTATTCAAGGCGGCTGCATTGGCGGCGGTGTTGATTTGGTGACGGCTTGCGACATACGGCTTGGCACTGATGATAGCTTCATCACGATCTACGAGGTCAATGTCGGCATGACGGCGGATGTTGGTACGTTCCCGCGCATCTTGAACCTCATGCCTGAAGGAATCGTGCGCGAGCTTGCTTATACGGGCCGCCGCATGGGCGCGGATGAATTGATCCGGCACGGGTTTTATAACCGCTCTTATCCAAGCCACGACGGTCTTTTAGAGGGCGCGATGGAGCTCGCCCATGAGATCGCGTCCAAGCCGCCCATGGCTGTCTATGGCTGCAAAAAAATGATTACCTATGGACGCGACCACTCGACAGCCGACGCGCTCGATTATATCGGCGTCTGGAACATGTCGATGCTCATACCGTCTGAGATGATGGAATCTATGCAGGCCAAAGCCGAAAAACGCCCCGGAAAGTTTGCGGACTTGCCCAAACGTAAAACCGTTTAGAGCGATTCCGTTTCTTCAATGAATAGGGCTTGACGATTAGGGGCGGGTTTGCGCCGCTGTTATAAGTGCCCCAAAAATAAAGGGCGAACCCTTAGGCTCGCCCTGCATTTTGTGAACCTTCCTAAAAGGAAGTCCTTGTTAACGGAAAGTTCGACTTTTCCAGAGTGCTAAATGCAGTGCTATTATACGACCTT
>CAYGRF010000177.1:0-4156 GCA_964352275.1 uncultured Caulobacterales bacterium | reverse complement strand
CGATTTGGCGGCGGATCAGGATCTGTCGAAATTTATTTTGTAGGGTTTGATCCTAAAAAGACTATCGCCGCAAAGCCGGCCCGGCGATGAGCTTGGCCTGAATGGCGTCTTTGTGAGGGGCTAAAAGGCGCGGGCAGGTTCGGCCATTGAGTTTTAACCGTTCCCCGCTTTGAAATTTTTGTGTCAAGGCCTGACGCTCACGCGGGTAGAGCGCTGTGGCTTCCGCCGCGCTGACCCAATATTGCGTGCAGGTTTGATAATGCTGGCTTTGAATGTCCAGAAACCGTACGCTGGATAAGACGCCGATAAAGGCTGAGAATAAAAGGACGATGCCAAAAACATTTTTCATGCACGCGCCTATGCAAATAGGCTGCCAGCACCGTGATTATGACATAAGTTTCAGGAAGCGGACATTTTTTTCAAGAATACATACCACGCGCCCGCGCCGCCATGCTTGATGTGGGCTTGGGCATATGTGGCGATGAGGGGACGGATTTCCGCGCTGTTGATCCAGCCCGGAAAAGCGCCGCGCAGCACCCCGTCAAGCCGCGCGCCTTTGCCGGTGATCACAAGAACGCAGCGCAGCTTTCGTGCCTGTGCCCGCTTGAGAGTTGCGAGTAATAAAGGGAACGCCTGCTCGCGGGTTTTATCATGAAGGTCAATTTGGGCATCAATATGCACTCGCCCGCGCCGGGTCTGTTTATCATGATTAACCGCAAGCGCGGTTTTAGGCGGTGCTTGGTGCCGGGTCTCCGGCGGGGGCAGGCGGATCATTCCGGCAAAATCTTCGGGTGCATGGCGGGGCCTTGCCCGTCCGGGCTGGCGCGGGGCGACAGTTCGGGCAACGCGCTGCCAAATTTGCCGCTCATCGGGGGTGAGACGCCGCTCGCTCATCGCTCAAGAGGTGGGCTGGATCAGTGTTTTGGGGAGCAGGATAGCCCATGAGGCGCGGTGCCTCATGACGCCTGCGCGCCCGCCAGCATCAAGGCCGGAGCCAAAGTATAAATCGCCTCGCATAGACCCTTTGATCGCCTTTCCGGTATCCTGCGCAATGACGAGCTGACCCGTTTCTTCGCCTCTGTAATCACCGGCCCGCCGGGGCAAGTGCGTGGTAATCCATACCGGCGCGCCGTAAGGGTGAAATTTCGGATCCACCGCAATAGACCCCATAGCGGTCAGCGGGACTTGCATGGCGCCGACCGGGCCTTCGCCGGGTTTTAAGACTTGTTCTTGGAAGAAAATATAGCGTTCATTCTCATTCATCAAAGCCCGGCTTTTTTCGGGCCCGGCCTGTATCATCCAGTTTTCAATCGCTTGCTTGGATGTCTGGTCCAGGGTCATCTCGCCGCGTGCGACAAGAACGCGGCCAATGGGCGTAAAGGCGTGATCATTATTAGCGGCATAGGCGGCTCGGATACTCTGCCCGCTTGGAAAGGATAGAACGCCTGACCCTTGAATTTGCATGAAAAACACATCAACCGGACGGCCATAGGCGATGACGCGGGCAGAGGCTTTGCCCATCTGCGCGCGCGGCAATCGCCTGTCACTATCGCGTACTGGGACGGCTAAAATAGGCTCGGAGTAAATCCGGTCAGCCCGTTTGCGAGCCTGTATTTCGGGTTGGTAATAGCCCGTGATTAACCCGGACGCATCAGGGCCAGCGCCAACCAAAAGCGGATAGAAATAGTGCTCGAAAAAACCACGCGCTTTGCCGGGTTGGTCTTTGATGTTTTGTGCGGCGCGGCAGCTATCCAGCCAGTCGGAAATCCGCCCATATTCAGGGTGATAGGCACTGATGCGCTCGGACGGGTCACGCCGCTCCCACCGCGCGCAGCTTCGGGTAAACGCCGCAAGCGCGGGCCGCATGTCAGATCTGTTCCAATAGGTAAGGCGGCTGAAAACACTGTTACTTGCGCTTGGCGGCGGCGCGGGCGGCAGTGTCACCACAGGCGGAGCGGGCGTTGGCGCAGGGGTAATTATAACGGGCGGTGCTGGCTCGGCCACTGGCGGGGTGTCGGTGATGGGCGGCGGCGTGTTTGTGACAGGGGCGGGCGTTTGCGTTGTTACGCAGCCGCCCAGCCATAGCGCAATTACCAAACATGCGAGATGCCGCACGGCTTTTATGCCTGCGTATCCGGTGTCGGGTCCGCCTCAAGCGTGTCGCCTTCGGAAGGGGCGACATCGGATAATAGCCAGTCAGGCGCTTTGGATTTCAAATCATGTTCGAACGTCCAGACTTCGGTGATTTGCGCGAGCATATCCGGGTCGCCCTGAATGGTTTGCCCGTCAGCATCCACCAAGGCCGAGGATTGTTCGGCGTCGAATTTCACCGAGATGAAAGCAGTGTTACCGGATTTTTCGGCGCTGACCATTTCCGCAGATTTGAGGCGGGCCAAATCTGTGACTTGGGTCAGGTTTTGCGATTCGCGGTCTTCGATAGCGGCAACATAGACGGCATAAACACTTGGCGTCAGCAGTCCTTGCAGGGTCTCTCGGTCGCCTTCGGCGAAGGCTTCAAGAATCATTGAATAGGCCCCTTTGGCCCCGTCCAGGAAAAAGGCGGGCGAGAAATCCCGGTCCGCCGCGATAATCTCGGACAGGCCCGGAACGCCGTGATCAGACTCAACAGGCGCAACAAATCCGGCGGACGGGTCTTCGTCCTCCATCAGAGGCCGGGGATCAAATCCGGATTCGGGCCCTTGGCCAACCGATTTGCCCAGCACAGAATAGAGCATAACGCAGACAATCGTTGCTATGGCGGCGTAAAGAATAACTTCGTACATGATCCGTCTTTCACTCTCGCGAGATTTTATTTTTGTTACAGCCTAATATGATGCCTAGATAGGGACTATAGGGCCAAGGTGCAATTGTCCTGTTGCTCCAAATGTTTCCCTATGTTAGCTGACCGCGCGCAAGGCGCAATCTATTCTTACGAAAACCCTGTGAACAGGAGAGGCCCGTGGCCAAAGAACCAAAACAAGAGACAATCCCTGAAGAGGCTGCCGGTAGCGACGCAGCGCAAACGGGCCCTATGCTGCAAGTGCTGGCACAATATACCAAAGACGTTAGTTTTGAGAATCCGAACGCGCCGGAAAGCCTACGCTCCGGTCTGCCCGCGCCCGCGATCAATATCAATATTGAAATCGGCCGCCAAATGATGAGCGATGATACGGTCGAAGTTGTCTTGATGCTCCGCGCCGATGCGCGCCGCGAGGACGACGCTGTGTTTATCGCCGAGGTGGAATATGGCGGGCTGTTTGCGTTCCAAAATATTGGCGTTGAAGAAATTCAGCCGCTGATCATGATTGAATGCCCAAGGCTTTTATTCCCGTTCGCGCGCCAGATTATGGCCGAGCTCACGCAAAATGGCGGGTTCCCGCCGATCATGTTGGAGCCGCCGGATTTCACGGCTATGTTCCGGGATGAAATGATGCGCCGCGCGGCTGAATCAGGCGATTTGAACTAGCCTTCCCAGCATGCCTCGCAGCACGCAGATTATGGGCATACTCAATGTCACGCCGGACAGTTTTTCTGACGGCGGACAGTTTTTAGACCCGGACTTAGCCGTGCGGCAGGCGCTTAGCCTTGTCGATCAAGGCGCTGATATTATCGATATTGGCGGGGAGAGCACCCGCCCCGGCGCGCAGGAAATATCCATCGAGGACGAAATTCTCCGCGTCGTGCCGGTCATTATGGCCCTGCGTGAGGCGCTGCGCGATCTGGACTCTGAGCCGCAAATTTCCATTGATACGCGCAAGCCTGATGTGGCGCTGGCGGCTATTCATGCGGGCGCGGATATTTGGAATGATGTGTCGGCGCTCACATTTGATGAGCGCTCCGAATCGGTGGCCTCTGATTTAGGCTGCCCCGTTATCCTCATGCATGCGCAAGGCTCGCCGGAAACCATGCAGGATAATCCGCATTACGGACATGCAGTTCATGACGTCAAAGACTGGCTGGCCAAGCGAATCGATGCGTGTGAATTTGCCGGTATGGACCGCCGCGATATTATCATCGACCCCGGTATCGGCTTTGGAAAACGCCAAGAGGATAATCTCGCATTATTTGCAGGGCTCGCGGACTTTCAATCCCTCGGTTGTCCTTTGTTAATGGGCGCGTCCCGTAAAAGCTTTATCGGACGTATTGACGGCTCCAG
>CAYGRF010000176.1:0-4157 GCA_964352275.1 uncultured Caulobacterales bacterium | reverse complement strand
GTGGCCTATCCTTCGATCAAGCGCGGTTCGCGCGGCGGCACGTAACGCTCTTCGAGATGTTCATCGAGATAAGCATCGATGACATTGAGCGCTTCTTCCAAATGGTTGGAATAGAAGTGATCCGCACCTTCGATGCGGTGCGTCGTAATCGATGTGCCTTTTTGGACGCGGATGCGCTCAATCACGCGGTCAACATCATCGGCAGGGACAATCGGGTCGTGGCTGCCATAGGTCACAAGGCCGGAGGCCGGGCAGGGCGCGAGGAACGCGAAATCATAGGTGTTGGTCGGCAGCGACATTGAAATAAAGCCAGCAATTTCCGGGCGGCGCATCAAAAGCTGCATCCCAATCCATGCACCGAATGAATAGCCTGACACCCATGTAAACGGCGCGTTTTGATTAAAGCTCTGCATCCAATCCAGGGCGTAAGCCGCGTCTTGCAACTCGCCTTGGCCATTGTCATATTCGCCGACGGAGCGTCCTATGCCGCGAAAATTAAACCTGAGTACAGAAAACCCGCGGGCTTTATATTGCTCATACATCGCCACGGGGATGCGGTGATCCATATGTCCGCCCGCTTTCGGGTGCGGAGACAGGATCAGCGCGCACGGCGCAGCCGGGTCATCGGATGGATGATAGCGGCCCTCAAGCCGGCCATCAGGTCCGGCGAAAATCACTTCTGGCATGTTGTTCTCTATTTCTTACGCAAGCTGTGCAAATAATCTTGACTCTTTTAGTCGGGATTACTACATCGCAGCTAGATGAAAATTTGTGCCCGCCTTTACCAAGGGTCGTCACAAAAAGCGAGTAAAACCTTTACGAAAGAGCGGTCAAAACGTGAAACTCACTGCGAAAGGACGATATGCTGTTATGGCAGTGGCTGATTTGGCCGCTCAGGGTACAGGCATGGTCGTGTCTTTGGCTGATGTTTCGCGGCGTCAAAATATATCATTATCATTCTTGGAGCAGCTTTTCGGCAAATTACGCAAAGCGGGATTGGTGGACAGCCACCGGGGCGCGAGCGGAGGATATTCCCTCACGGCTCCGCCTGAACATATCACCCTCGACCGTATTATCTTTGCCGTAAATGAGGATATTAAAGCACACGGATGTACGCCTGAGACAAAAATCGCCTGCACGGGCGGATTGGATCGGTGCCTGACGCATAATCTATGGGGTGCACTCGAAGACCATATTGAGAGCTTTCTGGCGCGTATCACAATTGACGATGTTGTCCACCAACGCTTTCCGGTTTTGGAGGCGGCAGAATGATCAGCGCTGCCAAACCCGCCATCACTCCAAGAACCTATCTCGATCATAACGCCACATCGCCCGCGCGTCCGGAGGTTATTGAGGCCGTAGCCAATGCCATGCGCGCGGCGGGCAATGCGTCCGCTCAGCACGAGCATGGACGCGTCGCAAGCCGGATTATTTCCGATGCGCGCGAGAGTATCGGCATGGCGCTTGGTCTGTGCGCGCAAGACATCATCTTTACCGCCAGCGGTACCGAAGGGGATAACACAGCGGTTCACTCAGCCGTGAAGGCGGGCTGTCGGCGGCTGTTAATCTCGGCCATGGATCATCCGGCAACGATTATAGCGGCAGAAAGCTACGGGGTATCCGTGGAGACCATTCCGGTGGGGGCTCAAGGCCGAAGCGATATGGCGTGGCTTCAATCACGGCTTGCGCGCTGGGATAAAGCCGACGGGCGCCCCTTTGTATCCATGACTGCAGCCAATAGCGAAACCGGCGTTATCCAAGACACGGAAACGGCCACAGATCTTGTCCATGATGCGGGCGGGCTGATTTTAATTGACGCGGTTCAGGCCTTGGGCAAGCTCCCGATGACATTTTTGCCCGATTACCTGTCTGTGTCGGCTCATAAAATTGGCGGCCCCTTTGGGGTTGGCGCGCTTTATGTGGCAGCAGATGCGCCGTTTGATCCGCTTTTGGTCGGCGGGGGCCAAGAGCGCCGCCGCCGCGCAGGCACGCTGAATGTGCCGGGCATCGCAGGGTTTGGTGCAGCCGTCAAAGCGATGACGGATCTCTCGCACACTCGTGCTATTCGGGACGCAATTGAAGCGGGCCTTCGCGCCATGGAGCCGGAGCTGACCATATTTGGTCACAGTGCTGAGCGCCTTCCCAATACGAGCTTTTTTGCGGTGCCGGACGCGAGTTCCATGACGCTTATGATGTCGCTGGACCTTGCCGGTATTTCCGTCAGCACAGGCACAGCCTGCTCATCCGGCAAAACGGGCGAGAGCCGCGCCGTTCGGGCCATGGGCCTTTTGGATAAAGCCCCCAAAGGCGCGATCCGGATTAGTCTTGGATATGACTCCGTTATGTCCGACGCGGATAGGTTTCTATCTGCATGGGCGAAAATTCGCCGCAAAGCACTCCAAGGCGCAGCATGATGACGCCATTTTTAAGATTATACCTCCCTATTTAAGAGACGGAATATTGTATGAACCAAGATGTAAAAATTAAAGACAGCATTGATGCCTCGACCGTTGATGGTGTCCGCTCGCTGGAAGCCGATAAGTATAAATACGGCTTTGACTCGGATATTGAGCAGGAATTTGCGCCCAAAGGCCTGAATGAGGATATTGTCCGCTTTATTTCCGAGAAAAAAGAAGAGCCGGAGTGGCTCTTGGAGTGGCGGCTGGAAGCATATCGCCGGTGGCTGACGCTCGAAGAGCCCACATGGGCGATGGTCGATTATCCGGAAATTGATTTTCAGGATATGTATTATTACGCCTCTCCCGTCAAAAAAGAGGGGCCGAAATCCCTTGATGAAGTCGATCCTGAAATCCTTGAAATTTACAACAAGCTCGGCATCTCGTTAAAAGAACAAGAGGTTTTGGCCGGGGTTCAGGGCGCGCCAAAAGTCGCGGTTGACGCTGTTTTTGATAGCGTATCCGTTGTTACGACATTTAAGGCAGAGCTGGCCAAAGACGGCGTGATTTTTTGTTCTTTCTCAGAAGCCGTCAAAGAACATCCGGAGCTTGTCCGTAAATATATGGGCTCCGTTGTGCCGCTCACTGATAATTATTACGCGACGCTCAATAATGCTGTATTTTCCGATGGCTCATTCGTTTACATTCCACCGGGCGTTCGGTGCCCGATGGAACTCTCCACCTATTTCCGTATGAACGCGCAGGGCACAGGCCAGTTTGAGCGCACATTGATTATTGCCGATAAGGGCTCTTACGTGTCTTACCTTGAAGGCTGCACCGCGCCCATGCGCGACGAAAACCAGCTTCACGCCGCCATTGTGGAAATTATTGTCCATGAAGACGCAGAAGTGAAATACTCTACCGTACAAAACTGGTGGCCGGGCGACGCGGAAGGCAAAGGGGGCGTCTATAATTTTGTTACCAAGCGCGCGGATTGCCGGGGACGAAACTCCAAAGTCAGTTGGACGCAGGTGGAAACCGGATCCGCCGTAACATGGAAATATCCAAGCTGCATATTGCGCGGTGATGACTCCCAAGGTGAATTTTATTCCATCGCCATCACCAACGGCCATCAGCAAGCTGATACCGGCACGAAAATGATACACTTAGGTAAAAACACAAAATCCCGCGTGATCTCAAAAGGCATCAGTGCGGGCCGGTCCAATTCGACTTATCGCGGCCTTGTTTCGGCCCACAAAAAGGCGGTCGGCGCGCGCAACTTCACGCAGTGCGATAGCCTTCTGATCGGGGATCAATGCGGCGCGCATACCGTGCCTTATGTAGAGAGCGACACGCCGACAGCGCAGTTCGAGCACGAAGCGACAACGAGTAAACTCTCGGACGATCAGCTCTTTTATTGCCGCCAACGCGGCCTATCCGAAGAAGATGCTGTGGCGCTTCTGGTCAATGGTTTTTGCCGCGACGTTCTGCAAGAACTGCCCATGGAGTTTGCTGTTGAAGCACAAAAGCTCGTCGCGATTTCCCTTGAGGGGAGCGTTGGATGATTGGGAGCCAAACATCCCGTATGGGCAAGTTTGTGTGGGGAATGGTCGCCATCTTCACAGTCATAGTGCTCCTAGGCTTTGGTTATAAATTTGGCCAAGCATTGAAAACCGTTTCCGTGGCTACCACTGGTGATTTCGCAGTTTCTGAAGCTGAAAATTCACCGTTACCGCCCAAAACGCCGGCTCTGTCTGAGCC
>CAYGRF010000175.1:0-4204 GCA_964352275.1 uncultured Caulobacterales bacterium | reverse complement strand
TAGGATTATGGCGCAGCGTTTTCCGACAGCCAGCGGATAATATGTAGGGTCTGCATATCAATCAAACCATCAATCTGATCAGCGCGGTAACGGCGCTGGAGCGCTGCGATCACAAGGCGTGTGTCGTCATCTAAAACGCCCGTCACAGACACGCCGTAACCGATATGGGCAAGGCCGGACTGCGCAGCGGACACGCCCCGCCCCCGGTCGCCCGCTTCAAATAACACCCGGCGGTCCGGCTCTATATTTTGCGGCCAAAGACCGATGCCGCGGGCGGCGAGTTTTTCCCACGGGAATCTTTCGCCCGGGTCTTGTTTGCGCGCGGGCGCGATATCGCTGTGACCGAGTACATTTTGGGCGCAGATTTTATGCCGCACCATGATCTGCTGTGACAAAACCGATGCCGCCTCAATCTGCGCATCTGGGAACTCCGGGAGGCCGTAATCATGCCCGCCGTTCACGATCTCGATGCCGATACTGCAAGAATTGATATTGCTCTGCCCGCGCCAGCTTGAGACCCCAGCATGCCAGGCGCGTTTATCCTCATCGACAAGTTGGCAAATATCGCCGTTCTCTTCGATCATATAATGGGCGGAGACTTTGGCGGCTGCGTCCGTCATACGCTCAAGCGCCGCCGCCCCGCTCTCCATGCCTGTATAATGCAGGATGAGCAGCGAGACCGGGAGCGTTCTTACGTCAAAGTTGGGACTGGGTGTTTGCTTAATGTTCAAGCGGGTATCTCTCGGCCATGATATCGAGGCCCTTTTGCAGCATTTCTTTTAAGACATCCTCATCAATATCCGACAGGCGTTTGATATAAAGGCAGGATTTGCCGATTTTATGTTTACCAAGCCGTGCCAATTGATCCGAGAAATCCTGATAGCCCGGCATAATATAGATCGAAATATTTTGTGCCCGCGAGGAAAAACCCAGCCGAAAATGATCCCCTTCACGGCCGCTTTCATATTTATAATGATAATCGCCAAAGCCGACCATAGAGCTTCCCCACATTTTGGGTTTCCATCCTGTCATTTCGCTAATCATAGCCAGTATCGTTTCGCAGTCTGTTCGGCGTATCTCCGGCGTAATCGCGGCTATATAATCGGCAACAGATGCTTCGTTTTTGACGGTTTTATTGTTGGCTTTCGCCATGATGCTCCCCTTAGTCTATTTTCTCTGGTACAATCTCCTGCCGCCGCGCTATGATATAGACACAAGGCAATATCAGCACAGCGCCAATAATCATCGGCGCAGTGAGACTTTCGCCGAGAAACTTGACCCCGAGTATAGTCGCAAAAACTGGAACCATCAATGTTATCGGCACAACGCGGGAGACCGGATAACGGGTTATCATGGTAAAATACTGACCGTGCGCCAAAACCGTCACAAAAATCGCTGCATACCCAGCGGCTATGAGCAATGGCGCGGGCGATGTTTCCCATACGGCTCTATGACCGGTTTCAAACAGTGCGCTGGCCGGAGCCATACATACAAGCACCATGACCGCCATCCACGCAACATAGTGCGTCCACGCAATTTGGCCAACTGTGCGCATAACAACGGAGCCAACCGCCAGAGAAAAATAAGCCAGAAGAATATAAATCAGCCCAATATCCAGTGATAGCGCGCCAGGCTCATAAATCATGATCATCGTGCCCCCAAACGCGCCGACAATGGCAGCTCCGCGCACGATGCCCACGCGCTCTTTTAAAAATATCATCGACAGGATTGTCGCAAACGGTATCAGGATTTGCGAAACGATCGAGCTCCCGGACGCGCTGGCCGTTTGCAAGCCTGTGTAGAGAAATCCTAAATGAATAGGCCCAACACAGGCGCAGACAATCAAGAGCCTAACGAATTTTTCAGGGCGCGGGCGGAATAAAAAAACGCCCATAATCACCAGCACAATCGCCGCCCGGACAGAGGCGAGCATAAAGGGCGGCACCGGATTGCTCCCCACCGCCCAAGCACTGACCACGAAGTTCCCGGCCCAAGCAAGGCAGCACAGCAAAAGAATGCAGAGATCGAGCGGTTTCATAAAGCCGCGTAGGGGTAAGGCCCTGATGCCTTGTTAACCATTCCCTCCGCTCGCGCAGCGGTGTGGGAGGCTTGCGGAAGCGTTAGGCGGGCGTAACAAGGTTGCGCCGCGGGCCTCCCATCGACCTTTTGGTTGTCGCCAAAAGCCCACTTCCCCCCGCAAGCGGGGAGAAGCATAAATGTCGGCCTTAATCGCTGAAGCACAATTTCCCTAAACCAAACGGCTTTGCGTTACAGCAGCTTTGACGAACCCGGCAAACAAAGGATGAGGTTCAAACGGGCGGGATTTTAGCTCCGGGTGATATTGCACGCCGATGAACCATGGATGGCCGGGGATTTCGACAATTTCCGGCAAGATACCATCGGGGGAGAGACCGGAGAATAATAATCCCGCCTCTTCAAGCCGGTCTTTATAATCAATATTGACTTCATAACGGTGGCGGTGGCGCTCTTCTATCTCGGTTGTTCCGTATTGCGCCGCCACAAGGCTACCGGCCTTCAAAGAAGCCGGGTACGCGCCAAGCCGCATAGTTCCGCCCATATCCGTGTTTTTTGTACGCTCAATACGCTCATTGCCGCGCACCCATTCGGTCATCAAGCCAACCAGTGGATTGCTCGCGCCTTCGCCAAATTCCGACGAGGTCGCATCCGTGATCCCGGCCATATTGCGGGCCGCCTCTATGACGGCGAGTTGCATGCCAAAACAAATACCAAAATACGGAATTTTCCGTTCGCGCGCAAAATTAGCGGCGCGAATTTTGCCTTCCGCGCCGCGCTCACCAAATCCTCCGGGGACAAGAATAGCATGCATATTATGAAGCAAAGCGGTGATGTCTGCGGCTTTTTCAAATTCCTCGGCTTCGATCCATGTGACTTGGACATCGACTTTGTTGGCAATTCCGCCGTGAACCAAAGCTTCGGAGATTGACTTATAGGCATCCGGCAAGACCGTATATTTCCCGATAACCGCAATACGGACTTTCCCGTCCGGATTATGCAAGGTCTTTGAGATTTGTTCCCATTCGGACAAATCCGCGTCCGGCGGGTTTTCAACACCGAAATGCGACAGCACTTGCACGTCCAGCCCCTCGGCGTGATAGGCTAGCGGCACATCATATATAGAGCGCGCATCCAGACCCTGAATCACGGATTCTTCGCGGACATTACAAAACCGTCCGATTTTTCGGCGGTCTGATTCTGAAATGCGGCGGTCCGCGCGGCACAAAAGAATGTCCGGCTGTATGCCGATAGAGCGCAATTCTTTGACGCTATGCTGGGTCGGCTTGGTCTTCATTTCACCCGCCGCTTTGATAAACGGAAGCAAAGTCACATGAATAAACAAAACCTGCCCGCGCGGCAGTTCTTGTTTAAGCTGCCGGAGCGCTTCGAAAAAAGGTAGGCCTTCAATATCGCCCACCGTGCCGCCAACTTCGCACAGCACAAAGTCCACATCTCCAGCGTCTGAGAGAACGAAATTTTTGATCTCGTTGGTGACGTGCGGGATGACTTGAACGGTTGCGCCGAGATAATCGCCACGCCGTTCTTTCTCAATAATGTTGGAGTAAATCCGGCCTGTTGTAATATTGTCGCTTTGCGCGGCTGATACGCCGGTAAAGCGCTCATAATGGCCCAGATCAAGATCGGTTTCAGCCCCATCATCCGTGACATAGACTTCGCCGTGCTGATAGGGCGACATGGTGCCGGGATCGACGTTCAAATAAGGATCGAGCTTGCGTAGGCGGACTTTATAGCCCCGCGCTTGGAGCAAAGCGCCCAAAGCCGCAGATGCCAGCCCTTTGCCCAATGAGGACACAACGCCGCCCGTGATAAAAATATAACGCGGCATAGACCGACCTTAATACATACCCCGCTGCCGGGGCACGCTTATTCGCGCTCAGGCTTTTGAGGATCCTCTGGCGTGTCTTCGGCGGGCGGTGTGGTGGTTTCAGAGCCTTGCTGGGCGCTATCCGTCGCCGCTTGACCTAAGCCAGCTAACGGGTCTGTGTACTCCCCTGACTCGGTGGCTGGCGTCAAGGTAGATTCCGCATTGGCTTCATCAAGAATTGATTGTGTTTGGTTTTCCCGGTTAAATGCGATGGAGAGCAGCAAGCTGCAAACCAAGAAAACGCCGCCGAGAATGCCGGTCATACGCGCCACAGAATTGGTC
>CAYGRF010000174.1:0-4231 GCA_964352275.1 uncultured Caulobacterales bacterium | reverse complement strand
CCGCCACGCCGCTTTGCCCGGCAATATCGCGGATGACATCCCCCAGCGCGGCCAGTCCAGTCCGCCCCGACAGCCAATGGCCGGCCGTCCAATTGGGGCCGTCCGACCAAACATCTGCGCGCGCCGGAAAATCCGGAAAAGGCCGCGCGTCCCAGCACCACACATGCGCGGCATCCATATCCACCATGGCCCCGCCGTAAACCGTGGAGACCGGATTATTCTCCTGCCAATAGGTCAGAACGCTTTCCAAATAGCGGCGCTGGATGAGATCATCCCGGCCGCCCGAGGAAAAATACGGCGCGTGGCTTTCGCTGCTTTTAGGGTCAACAAAAACATTGGGCTGGTTCGCGCCTTTATCAATGGCCGGACAGCCGATTTCCGTAAACCAAATAGGCTTGGATTGGGCTTGCCACGCCGTCGGCGACGTATCTTCTGTCCCGCTAAAACGGTTATAATGGGCGTTCGCCCACCAGTTACGAATATCCTTGTAGCGAAACACCCACGGCTTACCGGAAAGCCCGTCTGTAATCGGCGTACGGATTTGCGCGGCGCGGTCAGAGGCGCTGGCGTAATACCAGTCATAACCTTCGCCGCCTTCTATATTGGCGCGTAAATAATCCGTATCATGGCCGCGGTGCCCGGCAGCAGCGTCAAGATGATCAAGGCCTTCGCGCCAATCGGACAATGGGAAATAGGCGTCAATCCCCACCGCATCAATATTGGCGTCGCTCCAGAGCGGATCGAGATGAAAACAGACATCACCGTCTTTATGATGACCGAAATATTCCGACCAATCAGCCGCATAGGTCATGCCGGCTTGCGGCCCTAATAGTCCGCGCACATCTGCGGCTAAAGATTTGAGGTGGGTAACAGCCGGATAGATTCCCGCGCCCGCGCGCGTGGTTGTTAGCCCGCGCATTTCCGAGCCAATCACAAACCGCTCGACGCCGCCCGCAAAGCTAGCGAGCTTAGCGTGATGGAGAATGAACCGGCGAAAACTATTCTCATCCGGCCCGGCATAAGTCACACTCCGGCTATCAACGCCGAAATCACCGGGGGTGCACGCGCCGAAAAACTGATCGATTTCCAGCGTTGCTGACTGGTCCATATCTGTCCCGGTTATACGCCCGCGCCACGGAAAGGCCGCTTGCTCAGCCCCGCCATAGGGGTCTGGCAGGCTGTTTCCGGGCGGAATATCCATCAAAATGAACGGGTAGATCGTGACTTTAAACCCGCGCGTTTTCAGCTCGGTAATCGCCGCGATGATTGACGCATCCGAGGGCGTTCCGCCGTAATGAGGCCGCCCGTCTATGTCTTGGCTGACGCGGTAAGCCGTATTGCGATCATTGCCGCACACCCGCCAATCCGCGCCTCTGATGAGACGCTCAGCGCTCTCAACACCGGGCTTTATGTTGCATTGTCCTGCGCGCAAATCCGTCCCAAACCAGCTTATAATGAGCGATACATTGCGGCAGTTCGGTAGCTGCGCGCCAAGTTGATCCAGCGCTTGAAGCATATCGGATTGACCCGACAGCGTGTTCATATTGACGGGAAAAGCGCGCCCAGTTACGTCCTCAGTTATATCCGGATCGTAGGCAAACTCTCCTGATGATGGCAACAGGTTGACCCCTGTCACATGATCTTCAAGGCGCGGGGCGTCCAGTTCCGAAGGCGGCAGGCGCAGAACTTCGGCGTTAATTTGCGGTAGGCGCGCGCCGTAATCATCAAGCGGAAAATCTTCGAAAACCACATAAGCCGTGCCGCGAAAAGCGGGGGCATCATCGCCGTCAATCGCGGTAATGATCGGGTCGGGCATTTGCTCATCATTGCCGTGATAGACACGCATTGCAAGGGTTGACGCTGGAAACACAGACCCGTTCACCCAAAGCCTATCGACGCCCTGAATGACGCCTTCGCAAAGGCCGACGGCGAAGCTGATCGTGTAGGTATAGTCCCGGCGAACCGGGCCGCCTTTGCCGCCTGTGCGGGTTTCGCTGATATGCTCTTTGATGCGCGACGCCCAAATCACCTGTCCAGCAAGGCGCGCGCGGCCATACACTCGCGCCATCGGCGCGCCGTCACGAGACGTCAGAACATGAAAATTCTCCAGCCGCGGGCCGCCATACACGCGCGGGTCAAGCGCATTACGCACCGCGCGGCGAGCGTAAGAAAGAGCGTAGCGCTTGCCTGTTGCAGCCAGCGCTTGTCCGGCGGCGCGCGCGCCGTTGATCATCAATGTTGTCATGAAAATTATTCCTTTATAGCCGGAAAGGCAAAACTATAGGCCCAGCGGCGTTGCCAGTAGGGCACAAGATAAGTCTCAAGCACGCATCGACCCCAATAAGCGTGGATCATAGTGTGGGGGCTCGACAGGATGGCAATATGTTTACAAGGCACGCCGAATTTCATGCGAAACATAATGACATCACCGGGACGCGCCGTTTGTTTCTCAATTGATATAAGACAGTGCCGCGCAGCCAATAGTAACGTCTCTTCACCTTTTTCTTCAGCCCAATCGGGCGTATAAGGCGGCACGATGAGAGGCTCATCGCCGTAAATATCCCGCCACACACCGCGTATAAGTCCGAGACAATCACAGCCTGCGCCTTTCAGGCTGGCTTGGTGCTGATATGGCGTGCCTGTCCAGCTCCGCGCGGCCTCTAAAATGCGTTCCCGCGTCATGAGGCCGCTCATGGGTAGCGTGAGCTACCATCACGCACCTCGCCAATCACAGGGCCCGCGAGCAGCGCATCATCCCCCAGAAGATAGGGAAATCCTTGAAAATTTAGCGTATTGGAAAACTGGTCGCGGCAGGCGCTAAAACTGCGCGGACATGCGGTTCCATCAGGAAAGACCTCAGGGTTCACCCCGCAGCGAGAATCGCCAAATTCAGCGTCGCACATGCGGGAAAAGACCCGCCCCGAAGCCCGCTCTAGCAGCGCGTCCTGACCTAAAATATCGACTTCAAACGCATTACCACGGAGCTGAATATCCCCTAAAAACCCGCTGGAAACGGCCGCATATTCGCTTGGAGTTTGCCAATTGACGCGAAACATGTCGATTTTTGCATGATCAAAATCGCCCGCCTTGATGGCCTCAGCGGTGATAATATCGCTATCCAAAATGCCGTCAATACGGCTCTCATCCACCGAGAGCCCCAAGCGCTGCTCACGGGATTGTGGCGTGAAACCACTTTGCGGAGCGCAGAGCGTTTCTTCAAACATCAGCGGCCTGTCATGATCCGTAAACCCCAGAATATCGGCGTTTTTCAATGTTATACGCCAGACCCAACACAGGGTCGGTAGCGCCATAAATTCTTCTGACATATTACGCATAATCAGAAACTTCCACTAAGGGAATGGATACGGCTCGCCCTGCGCCGAAGCCTTCGAGCGCCAGATCAAGCCGCGCTGTATCAAAACGCACAGGCGTATCAAACTCGAAGCCGGCGCTAATCACCGCGCCCACTGGCGGCGGAACGGTAAAGACGGCTTCCCCTGTTGCCGTATCAATGACAGGGGTTTGCGGCTGGCCGTCAATACCCACAAGCACAGAGCCAGGCACAGGTTTTGTAATCCTGCGGGCATAAGACCCCGCTATATCAGCATAGGTTTTGACGAGGAAAAACCGTACGGTCTGGCCGTCTCCTACGCCGATGATTTGATCGGTTAGGCTTGGCTCTTGGGAGGGCGCGGCGGATGAGAAATCCATCGGATCGCGAAACCGGAACGCATAGAGCTGTCCCATACGCGCTTCGAAAAACGCTATCAAAGTCTGTAGATCACCGCGTGATTTAACGCCAGCACCCACATCAAAGCGGCGTTTGGATGCGGCGTGGGGCGTGCTTCTATGTTCATGCCCGCTGGCGAGCTGAGTTATATCTGTTCGGCGCTCAGGGCCGCCTTTTGCGCCCAGCGCAAGCGGAAGCGGAAAACTCACATCGTGAAAAAGTGTCATTGTTTATCTCAATTTAGTGTAAGCAGCGGCGTAAAGCTAATCGGCCCTGCGCTGGTGAGCGCAATTTCAATATTGGCTTCACCTTCATAAGTGCCAAGGTAAGATAATGCCGTCATCAAAAACGGCCCAGAGAGCGTGCCGAAATCTGGGAGTTCGATCTTATAGTTATCAACGGATTGCTGAAAGAAAGCCGCGCGAGCAAACTCTGTGGACGTGCCGCTAGAGCATCGTGATTTTATGTAAGAACATATCCTGCGGCTTTGAGGTAGTTCCA
>CAYGRF010000173.1:0-4302 GCA_964352275.1 uncultured Caulobacterales bacterium | reverse complement strand
TACCTAAAGTTATGGGTGCTTGTAAATGTTTCGGGCTCACCTGATTTGACTCCCGAAAAATTTGGGCAAATATTTGGGTTTATAGACAAATTTACTTTTATGGCGTCTTGTATTTCCAATATAACACTTTTCATTGCCCTTATTGCTTTAATAAAACACAAATATTCTCAGGCAAAAATTCTGTTAATTTGTGTATTGCTCTTGAATGTTACCGTTGGCTTTCTCTTGATCGATATAGTTTCGACTTTATCAGAAGTGCTGGAAAACTCTGCCTCCACATTCATATCTATGCTTCCAATGTTCATAAGCTTGGGATTGCTTTTTTGGTACATGAATAAATATGAAAAACTATCAGAATATTTGAAGACGTAATTACCGCCGCCCGCGTCCCTTCGCAAGGGCCTTAATGATGCCGCGCCATGTGCGCACTTCTTGTTCGGTCATTTTTGCGCGGGTGAGAGGCGCGCGAATATTGCGGCTCATGAGCGGTTTTTTGTCCGGCGGGAAGAAAAATCCGGCTGCGTCCAGTTCGCTTTCCAAATGTTCAAACAGCCGCACGAGATCTTCGCGCGATGCGGGCAGGGCGGCGTCCACACCAAATGTCGCTGGCGGGGCCGTGCTTTCCGCTGCCATCCAGATATAGCCAAAGACCCCTACCGCTTGCGCCAGGTTCAGGGACTGAAACGCCGGATTGATGGGGTAGGTCAGAATGTGATCACAGAGCACAACATCTTCGTTGGTGAGCCCCGCTTTCTCAGGACCGAATAAAATGCCGCAGGCTTGACCGCTTTCTTGGCGGGCGCGCAATTCTGCGCCGACATCACCAGTGCCGATGACAGGGATTTCAAGCTCGCGCCTCCGCGCCGTGGCTGCGAGCAGAAAGCTTAAGTCAGCAACCGCTTCCGCTGTGGTCGCAAAAACCTGTGCGCTCTCTAAAATTTCAATAGCGCCAGCTGCCGTGGCCTCGCTCGCGGGATTGGGCCAGCCATCGCGCGGCGCGACAAGCCGCAGATCCGTCAGTCCGAAATTGAGCATCGCCCGCGCCGCAGCGCCGATGTTCTCGCCGAGCTGCGAGCCGACAAGGATCACAGCGGGCGCCGGAGCCGGGCCATCAACAATACGTCCCAATTGATCTTTTACACTTCCGCCCATTTACTCTTCCATCTTGGCGCGCCGGATGTTAAAGGCGGCGCAAATCAACTTAAGCAGCTTATCAGAGGTTCACATGGCGAAAATCAAGGTAAATAATCCCGTTGTTGACATGAACGGGGACGAAATGACCCGAATTATATGGGACATGATCAAAGAACGCTTGATTATGCCATATCTCGATATTGAACTTCTGGATTATGACCTGTCGATTCAAAGCCGAGACGCTACAGATGACCAAATCACCGTTGATGCGGCCAATGCTATCAAAAAATATAATGTCGGCATTAAATGCGCGACAATTACGCCGGACGAACAACGTGTTGAAGAATTCGACCTCAAGAAAATGTGGCGGTCTCCGAACGGCACGATCCGTAATATTCTCGGCGGCGTTGTTTTCCGTGAGCCGATCATCTGTTCCAATGTGCCGCGCCTCGTGCCGGGCTGGACGCAGCCGATCGTTATTGGCCGTCATGCCTTTGGTGACCAATATAAAGCCACAGATTTCGTCGTGCCAAGTGCTGGTAAGGCGACCATCAAATGGGAAGGCACAAATGGCGACGTGATTGAGCGCGAAATTTTTGATTTCCCGGATAGCGGCGTTTTGATGGGCATGTATAATCTCGATAAATCTATTGAAGATTTCGCCCGCTCCTGTTTTTCTTATGGCATTCAGCGCCGCTGGCCTGTTTACCTGTCCACAAAAAACACGATTCTCAAGGCTTATGACGGCCGTTTCAAAGATATTTTCCAAGAGATTTTCGACAATGAATATAAGGACCAGTTCGATGAATTTGGCGGCGAATATCAGCACCGCTTAATCGATGATATGGTCGCGGCAGCCATGAAATGGTCCGGCGGATATATCTGGGCCTGTAAGAACTATGACGGCGATGTTCAGTCCGACACAGTCGCTCAAGGGTTTGGTTCTCTCGGCCTGATGACTTCATTCCTGCTCACGCCTGACGGAAAAACTATGGAAGCTGAAGCCGCGCACGGCACGGTCACACGTCATTACCGTAACCATCAGAAAGGCGAGGCCACATCGACCAACTCGACGGCCTCGATCTTTGCATGGACACGCGGCCTCGCTCATCGCGGCCGCTTGGATGATAATGAAGCGCTGGTCAATTTTGCGACCGGCCTTGAAAAAACTGTCGTTGAAACCATCGAAGGCGGCCAGATGACCAAAGACTTGGCCTTGCTTGTGGGCGACCGCCAAGGCTGGCTCTCGACAGAAGGCTACCTCGAAGCGATTGCCGAGAATTTCGAACGGAAAATGACATAGGCTAAATTGGTTTATCCCCGATCTTTGGTTGGGGATAAATCTTTCTTTATTATGCGTTAGGCCTATTGCTTGGTCGCAACCGTAACCACCCAGCACTTTCGGCCAATTTGTTCCGTGGTAACGTCTACGTCTAAAAACCGCTGAATGATGTCGATATTGGTGCGCGTGTGCTGCGATATATCCGTTGTCGTAAATTCACCTCCTGCAAATACCGCCATCGGCAATAGCAGTTGATCCGCGAGATGCGGCCCGGCGGCAGGCTGGATGTCACCCGCAGCGTAGAGCGCGAGATCGAGCGGCTGAAAGCTGCGTGGGCACTGAGCGCGGACAGTGATGATGAACAGGTGCTCTTGACGGTACTATCCGCAGCTCAAATAGCCACGATTGATTCCGTTTGATTGGCCAAGCCTTGCTAACGCCATCACAGTCTGCAGGCGATCCGACACGCTCAGTGAAGCCGGGCGGAAATTATTTGCCGTATCACGGGAGGCTCGCAAGTCCACAAACGACACCGACCGGCTAAAAAAGTATTTAGCTAAGTTCGGGATAAGTTGGGCCATGATGTGATGACGGCCGATAAAGCGATGCCGCATTCGACATAACTCTATTTGCGTTTGTGACTAAAAATCCAACTGATAGAGCCCACAACAAGTCCGGCTAATATTGTTTCAAATACGCTTATAATGTCCATTCTGTTTCTCCTTATAATAAGGAAGCATACAACAGTCTAATAACCGGGCGATTTTAAGGTGTATTCAATGCGGTAAAATGTTACCGCATACGCAACACATTGTTTTTAAGGCATATATTCACACAGCTCTCTCAAATTCCCTGTTGACGCCGCGCTGTCGCCCCCCTAAAAGCCGCGCATCATAGCTTGGCTCCTGATGGGCCGGGTTCAAAAGAGGTCATTATGAAAACGACGAAATTTTTAAAGACCGCAGAGGTCGAGAAGAAATGGATAGTCATTGACGCTGAAGACGCAATTGTAGGCCGTTTGGCTGCTTTTGTGGCCATGCGTCTGCGCGGCAAGCACCGTCCTGACTATACACCCCACATCGATTGCGGCGACAATGTTATCATCATCAATGCTGATAAAGTGAAATTCACGGGCAAAAAGCGTTCCGACAAAATCTATTACCGCCACACGGGTCACCCCGGCGGGATTAAAGAGACAACAGCAGAGAAAATCCTCGACGGACGTTTCCCTGACCGCGTCATGCGCAAAGCCGTCCAGCGTATGCTGCCCAAAGAAAGCCCGCTGGCGCGCCAGCAGCTTTCAAACCTACGCGTCTATGCAGGCGCCGAGCATCCACATGAGCCGCAGGGCCCTGAAGCCGTAGACTTCAAGTCCCTGAGCTCCAAAAATGTGAAAGTGAAATAGACATGGCCGAAACAAATACACTCGAAGACCTCAAAGCGGTCATGGAAGGCGGCGACGCTGTTGCTGGCGGTACAGATACGGCTGTTGAAGCGGCGGTTCTGCCTGAGCCTAAAATTGACGCGCTTGGCCGTTCTTACGCGACTGGTAAACGGAAAAACTCTGTTGCCCGCGTTTGGGTTAAGCCGGGTCACGGCAAGATCACAATCAATGGCCGCGACCAGGAAGTTTACTTCGCGCGTCCTGTGCTGCGCCTGATCCTGCGCCAACCGTTCGAAGTCACTGAGCGCGTTGACCAATATGACATCGTTGCCACAGTCAAAGGCGGCGGACTATCCGGCCAAGCGGGCGCAGTGCGTCACGGCATCTCCAAAGCACTAACATATTACGAGCCCGCTTTGCGCAAGCCGCTCAAAGCCGCTGGCTTTATGACCCGCGACTCACGGGTTGTTGAGCGTAAGAAATACGGTAAAGCCAAAGCCCG
>CAYGRF010000172.1:0-4382 GCA_964352275.1 uncultured Caulobacterales bacterium | reverse complement strand
TTGTCGATCCGCGCGAGAAAATTACCTGTACAGGCAAAACTAAAATGGGCAACCGGGACTTCCATTGCTGGCGGCCTCAAGGTCACGGGCCGATGGATTTGCGGGACTCTCTCAAACATTCCTGTGACATTTATTATTACGAAATGGCGCAGCGTCTTGAAATGGACTCTATCCGCAGCATGGCGATCAGGCTCGGCCTCGGGCAGACCTATGATCTGGGTATTGCGGGACAGTCTGCGGGTATTATTCCCAACCCGGCGTGGAAACGTGAACGGCTTGGCCAAGGCTGGCGTATGGGCGATTCGCTCAATGCGTCGATTGGGCAGGGATTTGTTTTAACGACGCCGCTTCAGCTCGCCGTCATGGCTGCGCGTATTGCTAATGGCCGCAAGGCTGTATCGCCGCACTTGATTATTGGCGATGAAGCGCCCGCGTTCAGCGCGCTGGGTGTTAATCCTGAACATCTCTGGCGCGTCCAGCAAGCCATGTGGTCTGTCTGTGAGGAACCGGGGGGAACGGCCTATCGGCACGATAATCTCGGCTTTGGCATTATAGATATGGCGGGCAAAACGGGTACGGGGCAGGTGCGCGGCATTTCTGTGAGCGAGCGAAAATCCGGTGTCTTGAATAATCAGGAGCTTCCGTGGCGTCTGCGTGATCATTCTATTTTTGTTGGATATGCCCCATTTGTTGCGCCGCGTTTTGCAGCGGGCGTCATTGTTGAGCACGGCGGCTCCGGGGCCGGGCGCGCGGCGACAATCGTAAGAGGCCTACTCAGCCGGGCCTTGGAGCGTGACGGGTTTGCAAAAAAATCCAAAAACAATGACAATAAAGACGTGCAGCCGAGGTCGTCATTATGATGATGGAAGGCAGCCGCCGAAGCTTTCAGGCTAAGCTATTTGAGATCAATTGGCTGCTCCCGTCCCTGATTTACCTGATCGGCGGCATTGGCGTTGCCATGATTTATGCGGCGACTGACGGGGTGTGGAGCCACGGTGCGCAGCAACATCTTGTAAGGCTTATCTTTGCAGGAATGATGATGTTCATGATTGCTATGGTCGATATTCGCGTATGGTATCATTTGGCTTATCCGATATATTTTGGCGCGCTTATATTGCTTATGGGTGTGGATCTGTTCGGCGTTGTCGTGAACGGCTCGCAGCGCTGGCTGGAAATTCCGGGGATTGGCCGCCGGTTTCAACCGTCAGAACTGATGAAGCTCGCCATTGTTTTGGCGCTGGCGCGTTATTATCACGACCTGCCAAAATGGCGCGTATCCCACATTAGCGGCCTTGTCGGGGCGCTGCTTTTGATTGGGCTTCCAACACAATTTATTCTGCGCCAACCTGATCTTGGGACTACGCTCCTGCTCGGTGCGACAGGCGTTGCGATGGTGTTTTTGGCGGGCATCAATTGGCGCGTGATCGCGTCCGCCATTGTGGCTGGGGGGATCATCGGCCCGCTATTTTATCAATTCGGCCTCAAGCCCTATCAACAGGCGAGGATCAATACGTTTTTTAATCCGTCTGATGACCCCACTGGGGCTGGCTATCATATTATACAGTCCAAGATCGCGCTGGGGAGCGGGGGCGTCTCCGGCAAAGGATTTATGAAAGGCACGCAGCGGCAGCTCGAATATGTGCCGGAAAACCGAACGGATTTTATCTTTACAGTCATCGGCGAGGAGTTCGGACTTTTGGGCGGACTTGTGACCATGGGGCTTTATATGCTTCTGTTGGGTCTTTGCATTTGGCTGGCCTTTCAGTGCAAACATTTATTTTCCAAATTGCTTATTCTCGGCCTAACCGTGACGTTTGCGCTCTATGTGTTCATCAATTTGGCGATGGTCATGGGGCTTGCGCCGGTTGTCGGTGTCCCGCTCCCGCTCATATCGTATGGCGGCACCGTCATTTTAGCGGTGATGTTCGGCTTTGGCCTCATGCTCTCGGCGCATTTGCACCGCCAGAGCGAGCTTCCGCGCGCCGGACGATAAGCGCTAAATTCCATTATCAAGTCCTTGACCTTGAGGCTGATTTTATAGAGTGTACGCCGAAATAAAACTAACTTTAGGGGGCTTTCCATGGCAGCAGCCGGTACAGCGCAATGGTCATCACGTTTTGCATTTATTATGGCCGCGGTCGGTTCGTCCGTCGGCCTCGGGAATTTATGGCGGTTCTCCGCTGAGCTTGGCACCAATGGCGGCGCGGCGTTCCTTGTCGTCTATATCGCCTGTATCTTCTTTGTTGGTATTCCGGTTTTGATGAGCGAATTTATAATTGGCCGGGCTGGTCAGTCGCCGAGTGCTGTCGGGTCGGCTAATGATCTGGCCGCTCGTAGCGGCGTCTCCAAAGTCTGGAGTGCGGGCGCATGGTTTGGCATGATCGCCTCGTTCCTGATCGTCAGCTTTTACTGCGTTGTCGCGGCATGGGTGCTCAATTACCTCGTGCGGTTCTTGGGTAACTCTTTCTCCGGGCAAACGCCGGATGTAATTGCCGCTAAATTCCCTGAAATGCTTGATAACCCGATGACTGTGCTGCCGTATTTCCTGATATTTGCCGGGATTACAATCTGGCTCGTCGCGCGCGGCGTGAATGCGGGTATTGAAACGGCCGCAAAACTCTTGATGCCCCTATTCTTTGTGCTTCTAATCGGTCTTGCCATTTATTCTATGGTGAGCGGCCATGCATCCGGCGGTACAGCGCAAGCATTCACGTTTATGTTTACGCCCGACTTTACGAAAATAACACCGGAAGTGGCGGTTTCGGCTCTGGGTCAAGCCTGTTTCTCCATCGGTATCGGTAACGCGATTATGATCACCTATGGCTGTTTCCTGCCGCGTGACATCAATATACCCGGCGCTGCTGTAGGGATTAGTGTTGTTGATACGCTGGTTGCAATAACGGCGGGTCTTGCAATTTTCCCGATTGTGTTCGCGAATAATCTGGACTTCAGCGCAGGCGCTGGCATCTTCTTCCAGACTTTGCCAACAGCGCTTGCAGAGTATTGGTATGTCGGTGCGGCGTTCTTCTTCCTCGCGTTCTTTGCGGCGATAACATCCTCAGTATCGTTATTGGAGCCTACAACGGCTTATATCGGTGAGAAATTCAACCTGACACAAAAGAAAGCAGCGTGGGTCTCTGGGCTTGCCATTACGGTGTTGGGGCTGGGTTCATTATTTTCTCCGGCATTTTTCGAATTTATCGATCAAGGTCTTGCCGGGCCGATCCTGGCACCTTTATCGGCCTTGCTGATTGTCCTATTTACAGGTTGGCGTCTCAAAAAATCTATCATCGACGGCGAGATAGCCGGTAGCGGCGAAAAGCTGGGACGTTTCATCATGATATTCGTACGCTGGGTTGCGCCGGTTTTCATGGGCCTTGTCCTCATACTCGGTACGTGGACAAAATATCAAGATTGGATTACCATGCAGGTTCAGGACAATCTGGTCATATTTGTCTTGTTGGGCGTTGCGATTTGGTATCTCAGCCAGATTTTGAAAAAAATGAATGATACTCAGACGTAAGCTTTAATGGATAAATTCGTATTACAATAGTGTCACAGTATAGTGGGCGGCCTTGTCGGGGCCGCTCTTTTGCTTTAAGTCGCAAGTGTAGGGGAACTGTTCAGATAAAATTCATTTTATACTGCTTAGTTAACCATGGCGGGCTTCTTGCATGACCGCTTTTGTGGACATATAATCGGGACTCTCTATGCGCCTTCATATGGCATTTATCGGTACGGCATTGATTATGCTATCGGCCTGCGCGACGGTTGACCTCGGGCAAATGACGAGCGCAGAGCCTACCGCTGCTGATTTTGAAAATACGCCGATCAATGTGGTCGAGAGAGCGGCGAAGTCCCTGACTGATACGTTTACGCAAAAGGGATGGAGCGAAGCGCCAGACCCGATGCGTATCCAGAAAGCGGCCAATATGCTTCTACGCGGTATCGGCAGAGATAAGCCCGTGGTAGACGCCTCCTATGCGGCAACGGCCAGCGATATTGATGTGGTCCGCGCGGATATTCTGCTGGCCTCGCAAACCGTCACGCAATCCGTGAAAGCCGCAGATGTTTATATCGCAATGGCGGACGAAGATACACGCCTTCGGAGCGAACTTAAAAGCCTCGAAAAAGCACTGGCCGCTTGTACGCGCGCGGATGCGATGTTTGTACGCGCGCTTGATAATCTCGGCGCAGAAGATGTTGACGCGGACATGACGAGGCTGCGCGTCTCGATTAGCGAGCTGCGCAAAGTCACAAACCTTTACGGGGACCGCGTCCGCGGCGCAAAACCGGTTGTGAACGCTGCAAGTTCATAAATAATGACTCCCGTTTTGTCGTGGGTCAATAAAACAGCTTAATAGTGTGTTAACATTGGCTAA
>CAYGRF010000171.1:0-4470 GCA_964352275.1 uncultured Caulobacterales bacterium | reverse complement strand
ACCAAAAGGGAATCCAAAAAAACGATTCTACGTTCAATCATTACGCTCTAGGTTACGGGAGAAAATCCGCAAAACTCCCTGATGGAACTATTACAACTGCAGAATTCAGCGGAGATGTCAATGATGGCGGCAAAGGAACCGTTTTATATGCAAACGGTGATGAATATACCGGTCTTGTCGGGTTTTACGGCGATCCTATTAAAGGGCATTGCAATTTTCCCAGCGCTAAGTTCAAAGGGGACTGCCGGAAACATTCAAAAAAAACCTCTTATGATCAGGGAAATGTCTGCCTCGTTCCCATAAAACAGCCCAAGCAATGCCTCTTGATAATTAGTAGTTGGGTTAGCGACTAGTACCAAGATTCGAGTTCTCAACATTTACCTGACGAAAGCGCAGCGCTTTGCCTATAGCCCGCCCAAGCCGTGCCTGAACACGCGCCTTGCCAAACTGATTTCGCTTTACAGTCCGGTTTACTCCCCCCCTAGCAAGTTCAGATAACTCTGCGCGTTCTCATATTCCAGCGTGTTCAAAGCGGCGATGATTACCGGGTTATCATCGACGAATTGCGCATGTTTTAGCATACTCCAAATAGGTTTTTCGGCATTGTCGCTGATCTCCTCATAAGGCCACTCATCCGTGCGCCCTGCATAGGAGGCAATAAAATGAACCGTATTCTCAACCGAGCCTGCGCCGCGTTTGCGAACCTTATAGAAATCCATATCTAATTTTTGTGCCAAATGGGCCATGCGCAAGAAAGCCTCCGCATTAAAGGCATGGTAAAATAACGATTTGGTGCGGTGTATTTCGCCCGGCATCAAGCCGCTTTTTTTAATCTGTTTTCTGGTGCGGTTAAGCCCGCTTTCAAGAACTGTCTTCGCCAGATCGCACCGCCTAGCAAAAACTAAGACGTGCGAGAGCTGCGCATCGTAAAACGTTCCATGATTGTTATATTTAGCCTTGGCCTTTTTGCCAAAGTCGCTGTCAATCAGCCATGCTGCATAATGTCCAAACCATACCCGAACGGCATCGACGAGTTTTGTATCTGCCATACCCGCTGACTGTAATAACAGCAGCGAGTCCATAACATCCCAATAAATACGCGTATCAAGAATACCAAATTCGCGGCCCGGCGTTTGGCCGGGAACGCTTTGCGCAAACTTTAAATGCGGGTTCATGCGCCGGTCTTTGTCGGCAAACCACGTATAGGCGAGGATCTGCGCTTTATGCGCATAACGCTCTTCACCGCTAAAATAGGCAGCAAGTGCCAGATCCCTGACCGCGTCCGTCATATCTTGAGAGCGCCGACGGTCAAAATTGACCCCGTTTAATTCCGGATTTGATTGCCCGTCTTTGCGAATATAGGGCAGTCCATCTTTTGTTTTTGGGTTTGGCCAAAAATAGCGCGACAAACTCACATAATCATGCACATCGCCGCTCGGGCCCGGACGCTCTTTATCCGTCACTGAATAGGGTGCACTTCTAAGCGCCATATTGGCCCGCTCAATGAGCGCGGCGTAGGCGGGCGTCAAAAGGGCGTCACCGGCTTCAAGCCGGGTTTTTACAATTGCCAAGCGCCCCGCATCCCAAAAAATCGGCGTGCTGGAAATCTCCGGCTGGCAATGTTGACTATCCGCAACCTCGGCCGCGATCGCTGTAACGCCGGAAACCCCGTCCGCAGCTAAGAGGCCGATTATCACGAGGGCCACCGCACGCAATACCAAACCCGTATATGTCAAGCCTGCAAAACTTTTATAGAATAAACTCATCGTGGCTCCGTTTGCGGCGGCGGGGTTAATCGTCACGGATGTTAATAACGAAGTGATCGGTTCTTTGCTATCCTATATCGGCGCATTAGGCCGTGGCGACATATATCTACGGTATTCATCCGTTCAAAACGCACCACCCCGAACTGCCAATTCCCTCTTGCTCCCTACCCCCCAAAATTCTAATGAACCCTATGGTCACTGCCTTGCCTAAATCTGCGGACACTGCGCCGGACAGCAATAAGCTGGACGATATTATGCTGGCTATGGATGTGGTCGATACGCTCCGGCATGAACACAATATGGTGACCCGCGATTTGGCCAGCGGAGAGCGGCGCGAAGCTCTGATTACCCGGCTGCGCGGGATTTATGCGGCCCAAGGCATCGAGGTTCCGGATGCGGTGCTGATGGACGGCGTGCTCGCGCTGGAAGAGCAGCGCTTCGCCTATAGCCCGCCCAAGCCGGGCCTGAATACGCGCCTTGCCACAATTTATATCTCGCGCCGTAAATGGCTGCCGCTTATTTACACGCTTGTGTTTATTATCGGGGCGGTTTTGTCCGTTAATTATGTCGGCTTTGTCCGCCCCGCGCAGATCAATGCCGAGCAGCAGCAGACCCTTATTACTGAGACCTTGCCCCGGCAGTTACAAGACGCCAGAGACCTTGGCCTCGGCCTTGCGGCTACGGACCAGATAAAAGACACCATTGAGAGCCTATACCAATCCGGCCAAAATGCGATCACAGCCAAAGACGCCGCCTCCGCGCAGAGCGCTGTCGATCGGCTCGGGCAGATCAATGATGATCTCGCGCAGATTTATACGCTGCGCATTGTCTCGCGCCCCGGCGAGTCGAGCGGTATCTTCCGGCTCAATGACGACCCCGGCGCAGAAAATGTCAAAAACTTCTATCTGATTGTCGAAGCCATATCGCCGGCCGGCGACACTCTGTCCGTGCGCGTAACCAGCGAAGAAGATCAAAAATCCGCCCGCGTGAAAAAGTGGGGCGTGCGCGTACCCGAAGCCGTCTATAATTCCGTGGCGGATGATAAGCGCGATGACCAGATCATTCAAAATGCCGTCATTGGCCGCAAGGCCATAGGTTACCTTTCGCCTGACTATTCTATTGAAACGCCCGGCGGGCAGATTTTGGATTGGTAATGCCCAGCGGACTTCAAACCCTTCACGATATTGATAAGGCCATCGCCAAAGCCCGCCGCGCCGTCACGGAGGCCTCGGCCTTGCCCAAACGCGCGGCCAATGCTCTTGCGGAAACCGAGCGCCAACGCGCGGCCGCCTATGCCCAAATCGCCAAAGACCGCATCGCTTTGATTGAAACCGGCGAAGGCGGAGAGCTGGGCTATGTTGACCGGCAAGCGGAAAAACTGCTCAAAGCGCATGAGGACGAAGAGGCGCGGCTAAGCGAGACAATCGAAGCCAGCCTTTCCTTGGTCACAGAGCTGGAAGCCAAACGGCGAACGCAGGAAGGCGGCGTCGCGCGCGCGGTCGACGCGTATGATAAAGCGGTCTCCGCCGCCGAAGAAAAGGTTCTGACCGATCCGGCTTACAAAGCCGCAGTGAAAGCCACCGAAGACCTCGCCGCCATGGCTGAACGGGCCGAAGAAAAACTCGCCGTTGCCCGGCAGGACGAAGTCACCAAGGGCGAGCCTTATCTGGCAGATCCGTTCTTTTCTTATCTGCAAGCGCGCGGCTACGGCACAAATGACGCCAAGGGCTGGTTTGTCACCAAACTGCTCGACCGCTGGGTAGCGGGGATTTGCAACTACAGACAAGCGGCGGAGAACTACCGGCGGCTCACCGCCATCCCCGTGCGCCTTGCCGCGCATGTCGGGCATCTTGAACATAAAGCCGCGCTGAAAGACGCCGCCCTGCAACAACTCGAACATGATATTTTGCGCCGCGAGGGCGTCAATGATCTGCAAGACGCCTCGATCACAGCGCAAGCCGCGCTGGAAGCGATTGACGGCGAACTCGGCGCCGCGGAGCGCGCATACCAAACCTTGCGCGAAGAGCATACAGCCCTGACCAGTGGGCAAGCCGGGCCCTACCGCGAGGCCATCGCGCTTTTATCCAAGACGCTAACCCGGCAGGATGTGCCCAGCCTGCGCCGCCTCGCCTCACAAACCCAAACCCGCAGCGACGATAAAGCCATTGAGGATTTACGGGAGTTGTCGCGCACAGCAGACCATCTGCGCGATGACCAATCCGAAGCCGTTCGCCTCGTCCAGAAATATCAACGCACTTTAACCGACCTCGAACGTGTCCGGCGCAGGTTTAAAAAACGCCGCTATGACGCCCCATCGTCCGATTTTGGCAAAGGCACATTCCTGACCGCTTTGCTCGGGCAGGTCGTGGCCGGGGCCCTATCCGGGGATGATTTATGGAAACAGCTCGAGCGCGCCCAGCGCACCCTCAAACGCTATTCCGATAATGATTTTGGCGGCATTGACTGGAGCGAAGGTTTCCGCCTCCCGCAATCATCGGGCAAAGGGCGCAAACGCTCATCATCTCGCCGCTCCTCCATCCCCCGCGCCCCAAGACGCTCAATCCCGCGCGCCCCCCGGCGATCTAGCAGCCGCAAAAGCGGCGGCGGATTTAGAACAGGCGGCGGGTTTTAGGACAGTGCGGCTACTCTCATGGCGAGGTCAGGGTCAGTGCGATCCGGTAAAAAATGTACTCTTAAATTTTAG
>CAYGRF010000170.1:0-4527 GCA_964352275.1 uncultured Caulobacterales bacterium | reverse complement strand
CCCCCATCCCCGCCTGTCACTGGCGGCGACAATCCACCGCCGATCCCCGCTAGCTTTCTTGAAACCACCGCAGAAACGTCTGAGTTTCTCATTCAAGCCGGGCTTGGGCCGAATGATGCTGATGTAAAAGCCGCGTTTGGAAAATATGCATCCGAATGGCTAACATCGGAATTTGTAAAGCCCGAAACGCTGACCTTGCAGCCGATGCTAAATAAGTTCAATGACAGGCTTGATACAAACCGGGAGCACTCTGATCTGATATGGGAAAACCTCTTATCGGCGGATGATCAATTACGGCAACGCATGATGTTTGCCCTGTCGCAAATCCTAGTGATTTCCGATAATGATTTTTTCGACCAAGGCTTTTCAACCGCGTATTACACGGACATCCTAACCCGAAACGCCTTTGGGAATTACCGGGATATTCTCCAAGAGGTGACATATTCCCCGGCTATGGGGCGTTATTTGACCTATATTGGTAACCGCAAAGGCGACCCTAATACCGGACGTATGCCGGACGAGAATTACGCCCGCGAGATATTGCAGCTTTTCTCTATCGGGCTTGTTGATCTCAACATGGACGGCACACCGAAACTCGGTAGCAATGGCAAACCGATTGAGAGTTACACCAACGCAGATGTTCTGGGTCTCGCACGGGTCTTCACCGGATTATACGCCGCAGGAACAAGCACGCGCAGCGCTGACCGATATCCGGATTGGCGTCATCGATCTATGCAGATGTTTGATGAGCAGCACTCTACATTGGAAAAATCCTTTCTGGGTACAACAATTCCGCCAGGTACGCTCGGTGACACCACAATCAACACAGCGCTGGACACAATTTTCAATCACCCTAATCTGCCGCCATTTATCTCCCGCCAGCTGATCCAGCGCTTTACCGCCAGCAACCCATCGCCCGCCTATGTCGAGCGCGTGGCAACGGCGTTTGCCACTGGCACCTACACGGCCGATGATGACGCGGTATTCGGCACAGGACAGCGCGGCGATCTGAAAGCCACACTGGCCGCCATATTGCTGGACGCAACTGTGCATGACGGAGCCGTCGCCGGCCAAGAAGGCAAAATCCGCGAGCCTGTTCTAAAGTTCGTACATTTCATGCGCGCGTTTAATGCCTCACCCCGAACGGTGGCAGCGGGCACGAATGCGGAAAACCTTCTCAATGATACCAGAGACCCGCTAACACGGTTAGGCCAGCATCCTTTGCGCTCGGCGTCCGTTTTTAATTTTTACAGACCCGGCTATATCCATCCCGGATCCGAGTCCGGGGCCGCAGGGCTGACAGCGCCGGAAATGCAAATCGTCAATGAAACATCGGCTTTGGGTTACGGCAATCTGCTCACGCATTTCATTATGAACCGACCGGATGATTCAAACCCGGCAAAAATTCTCAGAGCCGACTTTTCCGCCGAAATGGCTTTAGCGGATAATCCCTCTGATCTGGTTGAGCATCTCAATGTCAAACTGACAGGCGGGCGCATGACGGATCAAACGAAAGCCGATATCGAAACCGCCATCCAAACGCTCAGTATTAGGGCAGACGCGGAGGATGCTGAAACGGACAAAACAGAACGCGTTCGGCTTGCCGTTTTTATGGCGGTCACCTCCGGTGCTTACGCGGTCTTGGATTAAGGGGCTTTATTATGACGTATTATAACCGCCGCCGCTTCCTGACCCACTCTGCCGCAGGCTTTGCAGCGACAGCTGCCGCTCTTGGCGGCTTAACCGCCCGCAGCGCCCATGCGGCCAATATTTCCGGCTATAAAGCCATGGTTTGCATCATGCTCAAGGGCGGTATGGATCATAATGATGTGATTTTGCCAACGGACCAGCCGAGCTATGATGCGCTGCGCGCTTTGCGGCCCGGATTGTTTGACGATTATAATTATGCCGACCCCGCATCGTCGCGAAACCGCGAAGCGGTACTGAGCTTAAACGCGTCCAACATAGCCGGTTTTGGCGGGCGAACTTTTGGCCTTCCGCCCAACATGGCTCCGCTGCAAGCCTTGTTTGAGAGCGGCGAAGCAGCAATCGTTGGCAATGTCGGGCCGCTGATTGAACCTGTCACGCGGACCGATTTAAACAATGGGAATAAGGATATTCCGGCGCGTCTCTTTTCCCATAATGACCAACAATCAACATGGATGGCCCTAAACACCGAAGGCGCGCAGCTCGGATGGGGCGGGCGGTTCGCAGATGCGATGATCGCGGCTGATCAAGTCTCAAACCCGCTTTATGCCGCGATGACCTCGTCATCCCCGGATGTGTTCCTTGCGGGTAACGGCGTGCAGCAATTCCGCATTCCGTCCGGCAGTCAGGCTATATCCCCGGAAGCCACGCGGGTACGGCGGTATCTCGGCAGCAATAGCGACGGTGATGCGGCGCGCGCCTTACTCGCCGCATATCTGGAAAAACAAAGTTTCGGCCATGATAATATATTTCAGCGTGACGTGATTAAGACACTCGCACGCGGCGTGACCAACCAAGCGGACTATAATAACGCGCTGGCTATGCCCAATACGGTCACGGCGGCCTTCCCGTCCTCATCCATTGGCGGGCAGCTCGGATCGATTGCGCGCGCCATAAGTCTGCGCGGTACGCTCAATGTTAAGCGGCAGGTTTTCTATTCTGTGATGGGCGGCCTTGATACGCACAATAATCAGGCGGGCACCTTGCCCGTGATTCAAACGCAGCTCGCAGACGGAATTGCTGCGTTTCGCCAAGCAATGATTGATGAAGGCGTTTGGAACGATGTTGTGGTGTTCACCATGAGCGATTTTGGGCGGACATTGATTGGCAATGGCGACGGCACAGATCATGGCTGGGGCGCGCACCATTTTGTGGTTGGCGGCTCTGTTGCAGGCGGAAAAATTTACGGCGATATTCCGCCTCCTGATTTATCATCACAACACTACACAGAACAGCGCGGACGCCTCATCCCGACTACGCCGGTTGAAAAATACGCGCAAGCCTTAGGAAGTTGGTTTGGCCTTGATAGCGGCGAGCTTGCCTCGGTGCTCCCTAACCTCTCCCGCTTTGATAATACGGCGCTGGATCTGTTCGGCGGCGTGGTCAATTAGTCGTCACACATTGAACTGAAACATAAACTTGATACAACGCCGCGTTAATGCCAAGTTCAGCGCGAATAGGCTAGGTAGCGTTTATGAAAACACTTATCACATATGTATCCGCAGGGATGTTTGCCGTCGCCGGGCTGGGCCTGAGCGCTTGTCAACCCAAGGTTCAGATCATGGCCCCGGATAAGCCTATTGAAATTAACTTAAATGTTAAAATTGACCAAGAAATACGCGTACGTCTCGACAAAGAAGTCGAAGACCTGATCGCGAATAATCCAGATTTATTCTAGGGCTCCAAAGCATATGTTAAAAATGCGATCCATATTATTATCAGCCCTCGGCGCGAGTGCGTTTATGGGCATCAGCACCGCCGTGATTAGCACGGTAGCCGCAGAGCCTGCCTATGCACAAAGCACGTCGGCGAAAGCGATTGTCGATCAGGCAATCTCTGACGGCATTGTCGGCGAAACGGCGGCGGGTTATCTGGCGCTCGCAGAAGGGTCGGCATCTCCAGAGATTGTCAACGCTATGAACGAGGTTAATGGCGGGCGTAAAACCGTCTATACGCGTCTGGCCCGTGAGCAAAATGTCCAAATCGCAGTTATCGCGGCTCTGACGGGCGAAAAACAGCTCGCCAAAGCCAAACCCGGCGAAAAAATCATGACCAAAGAAGGCCGCTGGATCACCGTTCGGTAGGGCGGCCTATACTTTATTCCTATCAAAAAAACCGGTCTTTTTGAGCGGTTTTTTTGTGTCTTAAGTAATGATTAACGCAACCCGTGACATTAACGGTCTATTACGTCATTTTGAGAGATTTCATGTCTAACGCCCCTAAATTATCCCCCGCCGATCTTACTGCGCTGATGTGCGCGCGCGTGTGTCATGACCTTGTCAGCCCGATTAGCGCGCTTGGAACAGCCCTTGAAGTTCTCGATGATCCCAATAATGTGGATATGCATGGCGATGCGCTTGACCTTGTGCGGATGTCCGCGCGGCAGGCCTCCGGCAAACTGCAATTCCCCCGCTTGGCCTTCGGCGCAGGCGGCTCTGCGCCCGGCGTATTGGGCCTAGAAGATCTGAAAACACTGGTCGACGGTCTTTACGGCGACGCGAAAGCCGAGATCATTTGGGAAACGCAGGCCGAGAGTTTTCAAAAGTCCCATGCCCGGCTGATTATGAATATGATTATGATGGCCGTTCAGTCTGTCCCGCGCGGCGGCACGGTGCGTATTCACACAGACGACGCCAACGGCATGACCATTACCCTCATCGCCAATGGGCGGCGGGCGCGGCTGGACCAAGCCGTATCGGATACGCTGCGCGGCAAAGCCCCCGAAGACGGATTTGATGGCCGAACGATACAGCCATTTTATACCGGCATCATTATCCGCGAATTACGCGGTAAAATCGCGGCAAGCGTCGATGATGAAAC
>CAYGRF010000169.1:3180-4534 GCA_964352275.1 uncultured Caulobacterales bacterium | reverse complement strand
GGAACTATTTTAAGGCCGCTAAATATGTACGCAATTAAACGCAAAATGCTCTAACCCTGCGAAGGGTTAGCTCTGTGATTGCCGCGCCACCCATTGCGTATGCTCACGCGAAAACGCTGATTCTGCGTCAGTGACAGCGAGCGCAAATTCAGGCTCGGTGTAAATGCCCTCAATATTAGCCTTAACATGTAAAATATCGTCAGCGGCCAGATTATAAGATGCGGCGAGCTCTGCATAGCGTTTGGCCTGCATCCAGCCTAAAATACTCGCAGCGGCAACCAATATCGGTTCTGAGGCCCATTGTATATTTGACAGCCAGTGCCCTTCATCGTTTGAATAATAAACCTGCAATAAGCCAAAGAGAATAGCCGCACCGTAAAGCCCAATACACACATAAGACAGAATCTTTGCCCGCTGGTCATTAAAGGCGGATTTCTTTTGATACCATGATAATTGATCAGTAATTCGATCATTGATATAAATGTCTTTACGGGCAGAAAATGGCAGCGCGCGCATTTCCGCCATGGATTGGGTTACAATATCTCCATGCGTCACCCCTAGGCCAAAACGAATGGCCGCATCACTAGGATCATGTGCCGATTTTATCGCTTCAAGCCGCTCAGAGAGAGCGAGTTTGGCCTCATCATCTGTTTGATCCAGTTCGAACGGCTCTGCCCCCATGACAAAGCGCCAAGTTGTCGTCTTGACAGACTCGGCAACAGCCCGTGCATTATACCACCCCTTTTCTGGACGGCTGGAGACGCTACGCACAAGCGCAATAATCGCAAGAAAAACACATAAAAGATAAATAATCGCGGCAATCTCTAATCCAATGAAGCGCCCTAGTACCGTCACAAGTGATGCCGTCAAAAGCATTAAATATTGGCCCCGAAGAAGACGGAAGTGGCTAACCTGCAATCGCGCAGCAGCCGTATCGGCATTTACAAAGAGAGGGGGGAATTCGAGGTTCATCGGGAGTCCCTTATAAGGCGGTTAGATTCAACACATCAGATTTCCCGCATAAAGGCAATGATAATTTCTGAGAGCTCGGCGTGAACATCTTCTTGGAGGAAATGACCGCCGCCTTTAACCGTTGTGTGATTTTGTCCTTTGCACCCCGGGATGGCTTTGTGGAAATGGGCGTCCATGCCGCCTGTGACCGGGTCTTGATCGGAAAAACATGTGAGAAACGGTTTTTCAAACGCGCGCAAAACTGTCCACGCTTGCACATTATCCGCCGCGCCGTCCATATCCGGTGAGGTTGGGACAAGGGCCGGAAAAATTCGCGCGCCGGCCTTGTAGCTCTCGTCCGGATAGGGCGCGTCATAGGCCGCTTCGACGACTTCCTCCAAAT
>CAYGRF010000169.1:1569-3170 GCA_964352275.1 uncultured Caulobacterales bacterium | reverse complement strand
AATCACGCCGCCGACAGGAAAGACCGGAACGGTTTGTGAAAATATCTTCCATTGCTCGAACGCTGGCGAAGGCTTGCCCGCGCCCGTTGGCAGGAACGTATTGGCTGCAATCACGCCCGCAAACCTCTCAGGAAATGCTGCAACTAGGCGCAATCCGATGAGCCCGCCCCAATCCTGGCAAAATAAAACGGCGTCTTGCACGTCTATTGCAGCGAGCCATTGCGACATCCAATCTACATGCGACGCATAGGAATAATCCGATGTCTTGGCCGGTTTATCCGATTTTCCAAATCCAATAAGATCCGGAGCCAGCACCCGGTATCCGGCTTGCTCGGTAGCGCTAATCATATGGCGATAAAGAAACGACCAGCTTGGCTCCCCGTGCATCATGATCACCACCGGTGCGTCTTTAGGGCCGTGATCAACATAATGCAGACGTATCTCACCGAGAGCCTTATCGGTGACAGTCATATAATTTGGCTCAAACGGATAATCCGGCAACGCTTCAAAGGCACTGTCGGGCGTTCTTAAAATCTCGCTCATAGTATTCCCCGGTTATTTGCGCTTAATGCTTTTTTGCCTGTACCAAATGCGCGGCAATATAATCGCTACCCAGAAGCTTCATCGCCTCCAAACGGTGCAAGCCTTCTTGTAGTACAAACCTGTCTTTGCCCTCGCGGACATAGATCGGATTGGTTAGGCCGTTTTCTAGAATGTCCTCGGCGAGCGGCAGAATTTTCTCTTCGTCGAGTGTTTTTTGCTTAGCGGCGGGCACATAAACTTTGCCCACAGGGATATCAATAACGCGCATTGGTGTTTTGTTCCTTTTTCCTGTAAGGTAACGAGAGAATCCCTAAGCTGCAATGAGGATATTATGGCGTTCGCTTTTCCGCCCGCTGAACCGGTTAGCCTTCCTATCGTCGGCCGTGATGAGCGTTTTCCGGTACGCCGTATTTATTGCATAGGCCGGAATTACGCCGATCATGTGCGGGAAATGGGCGGCGACGTTAGCCGTTCCGAGCCCATTTTCTTTACCAAAGCCGCCGAGACGATTGTGCAATCCGGCACGGCGATCCCGTTTCCGCCCAATACGCAAGACCTGCATTATGAGGTCGAGCTTGTGGTGGCTATGGGCCCGATGGGGATTTTTGGATATGGCGTCGGTATCGACATGACGCGGCGCGACCTACAAGCTGCCGCCAAGTCCAAAGGCGCGCCGTGGGACCGCGCGAAAAGTTTCCAATCAAGCGCTCCGTGCTCAGCCTTAACTCCTGCAGCGGATGTTGATCTATCCGGCGCGCATATCGTCCTGCGCAAGAACGGAGATATTGTGCAGTCATCGACGCTGGATAAAATGATCTGGTCCGTTGAAGAAATTATAGTCCGCCTGTCAGCGGATATGGACTTACGGCCCGGCGATTTGATTTTCACCGGCACGCCCGAAGGCGTCGGCCCGGTTATCCCCGGCGATGAGCTGTCAGGCGGCATTGTCGGTTTGGAGCGCATCAGCGTTCGGTTCATATAGTGCAGATGAGCCGCCTCACGCTTCACAATTATTTCCGCAGCTCCACATCCGTTCGTGTGCGCATTGCGCTGAACCT
>CAYGRF010000169.1:0-1469 GCA_964352275.1 uncultured Caulobacterales bacterium | reverse complement strand
GCGCAGATCGTGGGCTGCGATATTCACCCGGTCAATAATTTGCGGATTTTACGCTATATTGGCGACGAGCTTGGCGCAGATGCAGACGCCAAAGCCGCATGGTTTCGCCATTGGGCCGAGGCCGGGTTTGACGCGCTGGAAGCCCGGCTTAACCGCGAGCCTGAGACCGGCATATTCTGCCATGGCGATATGCCCACCCTTGCCGATATTTGTCTATACGCACAGGTGCTCAACAATCAACGGTTTAGCGTTGACCCCGAACCCTATCCCAAGATTATGGATATTTTCATGGCCTGTGACGCCCTGCCAGCGTTCCAGGATGCGCGGCCGGAAAATCAGATAGATGCAGTGCCGTAAACCGGACTCAAAAGAGCGGCCTAACCCGCCATAATCTCCATTAAGGCTGCGGCCATTTTCGCAAAGCTTTCTGCCTCCTTGCCATCTGTTCCCGCAACGGGAACGCCCGCATCACCGGACTCCCGAATAGACATGTGCAGCGGGGCTGCGCCTAAAAACGGGACGTCCATGATTTCGGCTTCCCGCCTGGCGCCGCCGCTGCCGAATATGTCATGCTCGCTCCCGCAATCCGGGCAGATAAAGACGCTCATATTCTCGACAATGCCCAAGACCGGAATATTCACCTTTTCGAACATCATCACACCTTTGCGCGCATCGGCCAGAGCCAGATCCTGCGGCGTCGAGACAATCACAGCGCCGCGCGGTTTAATGTCTTGGGCGAGCCCCAATTGCGCATCGCCCGTGCCCGGCGGCATATCAATAATCAGGTAATCCAGAGGCCCCCAATGGACATCCCAGAGCATTTTGGAAATCGCGCCTTGTACCATCGGCCCGCGCCAGACAATCGGCCCGTCATTATCGGTTAAAAACCCAATGGACATGGCCTTGATCCCGTGCGCCTCCAAAGGCGCTATCAATTGACGGCCCTTATGTTTAACGCCCTGCGCGCGGCCATCTTTCAGGCCGAGCAATATTGGCGCGGACGGCCCATGAATATCGGCGTCGAGCAATCCGACTTTTTTACCTGTTTTCGCGAGCGCCACGGCAAGGTTGACAGCCACAGTGGATTTGCCAACGCCGCCTTTGGCGGAACTGATGGCGATCACATGATCGACAAACGCATCGCCTTGATAACCTTCGGTGCGGCGGGCTTGATGAGGATTGCCGGAGCGCGCCGGTTTGCGCTTGCCAACATCGGGCGCGGCCTTATGCGCGGTCAGCAAAACGGAGGCTTTATCAACGCCGTCAACGCCGGACAATACGTCTTGCGCAGCGGCGCGTACCCGCTCATAAAACTCAGCCATTTTGGGATCGACCAATAATATGGCCCGCAGCGTGCCCTTATCAAACACCAAATCCCCCAGCATGCCAGCGGAGACAATATCGCGGCCCGATTTCGGATCGCGGACATCTTTTAAGGCTTTCAAAGCAGCAGTTTCAGAATAAGGCAT
>CAYGRF010000168.1:0-4634 GCA_964352275.1 uncultured Caulobacterales bacterium | reverse complement strand
GATTTCTGCGGCACTGTATAATACACAGTTCCAGCCAAACTCGCAGATTCCATCACTCTTTGGTGGTAACCCGAACCTTGAGGAAGAAACATCTGATACGTTTACAATCGGTTTTGTTGCGCAGCCATCAGCAATCGAAGGTCTAACCATCACCGCTGATTACTACGACATCCAAATTGAGAACCTCATCGCGACAGTTCCTGCGCAACAGGTTCTGGATAACTGCTATAACGGTGTTGTTCCGGCGTTCTGTAACCTATTACGCGCTCTGCTTCGGGAACCATTACCAACATCTCGTTGACGAATGCTAACCTTGCTAAGTCAACAGCGAAGGGTATTGATGCTGAAGTGTCTTATAACTTCGACGCTGAAGATGTCGGTCTTGATGTTATCGGCGGTCAGTTTGCCTTCAACATTATCGGTGGTTATCGTCTTGAGTCTGGTTTCCAGTCATCACCGATTTCATCATTTGATGATTGTGCAGGTTACTTTGGCGCGACAGGCACAGCCTCTTGCGGCGAGCCAAATCCAAAGTGGAAGCATGCTTCGACCTTGCGCCATACAAAAGGTGCATGGCTCAACTCACTACGCTGGCGTTATATCGGCGGCACGACTGAGGATGACCAAGTCGATGGCGGCGCAAACTCCGGCCGTTTCGTAACGGACATTAGCGCGAAGAACTACTTTGACTTTACGTCACAGTGGGACATCTCTGATCACTTCCAAATCTCAGCCGGTATCATCAATATCTTTGATACAGATCCGCCTGTACTCGGTGATTGCTGTTCCGAGCAAGCCAACACATATCCTGCGACTTACAACCCGTTTGGTCGTCAGTTCTTTATGTCAGGCAAAGTGCGCTTCTAGAGCCATCTCGACATTAAAATTAGAAACGGCGGCCCTCGGGTCGCCGTTTTTTTTATGTCTTTTTTAATATGGATTAGTGTTGGGGTGCTGCGGGCGAAGCCGCCAACCACACATTTTAGTGCATGCTAAAATAGTGGAAAATAAGCCTGATAGTTTTGAGCGCGGCCGGACGAGCTGCCATAGAGCGGACGCCGCACTTGTTTATAGCTGGCGGTTTTCACGCGGTTGGTTTGTGTGTGAAACGAGAGAACATCGGCGGTCCAGTTCAGCCCTAAAAACGATAGGGCGTCTTTAATGGTCGCCTCTGGCCGTTTGATGCAATCATCATAATATACATCATGTATATCCTCGCCGAAACAGGCGCGCCAATGATCCATGAGGCGCATATGCTGTCCGTGATAATGCTGAATATCGCTAAGACGCCGCGCATAGGCTTGCCCGTCTCCGAACTGCGTAAAATAAAGCGAGAGATAATTATCGACCGGGTTGCGGCTGGTATGAATGACCTTCGCCCCGGGAAAAACGGATTTAATAAAGCCGAGATAGAGCGCGTTATCAGGCCTTTTATCCGTAACCATCGGCGTCTTCGTAGCGCTAACAGCGTTTTGACCGAGATATTCCTCCCCAATGGCTTGGCGCTGTGCCGCATTGAGTTTTGCGGCCATGTCGGGATAAAAGCCCGGCCTTTGCCCCGCAAATTTTGCAAAAAAATCAAGCTCGCCCAGCGGCGTGATTTCGGGATGAGCGCCAAGGATTTGCTCCGTTAGGGTACTGCCGGAGCGAAACATACCGCATATAAAAATTGGCTGCGAATCATTGTAATTCCGTCCGGGGTTTTGCCGCGCATCGGCAAAGTGGAGAGCGCCATATCGGGATATAATAGCATCAACATAGCCCTCCATAGCCTTTGCATTGTAAGGTAGGCTTGATGCGAGGCTGTGCGTATTGGCGAGCGTGAAATGGTGGAAAGCGCGCTCATAGTCTTTGAGTGCATCAAAAGCGGTGCCTAATGCGAAATGCAGGCATTCTTTATCGAAATCCGAGGCGCTGCTGGACTGCGCCGCTATTAAGGCTTGCTTTAACACCGGATCATCGGCGCTTGTAATTGTGCTGGCATTCATCAATCTGGCCATAGCTTCATAGGCATTGGGCATTTGGATCAGCGCCTGTCGATATATTGCGGCAGCTTTTTCAAACTGCGCTGTTTCCTCAAATAGGTTTCCGAGATTGATATAGGCTCCCATAAGCGCCGGATTAGCAGCGCGCGCGGCATCAAAGGCTTGGACGGCTTTACCGGCACTATGCAGTTCATCGGCGTAAATGACGCCCATATTCAGGTGGGCTTCTTCGGGACGGTCAACCCCCGCATCTAGGCTCTTTTGATAGGCCGTAATCGCGGCGTCAAAGCGGCCCAGTGATTTGAGGGCATAGCCTATATTGAAATAATCCACGGCGCTGAGCGCCGCGCCGCTTAGCAAGCGCTCATAACACGCGGCGGCAATGTCAGTCCGGCCAAGCTTTTGTGCTAGCTTTGCCGTGTTAAGCCCTAGAGCTCTGTCGTATGGGTGTTTTTTTAAAAGCGCTTGCAAATGAGCGAGCGCGCCAGCCGCATCGCCTTGCTGCATAAGCGCTTGGTAGCGGGCGATGTCATTCTGGCTAACGCTCATATAGTCTCCCTTTTTCCTGCGCGGTTGAAAAAGGGAAACGCTTTACTCGACTTTGGGCAAATCGGCCATGAGTTCCTGTCCGGGGCTCATGCGTGCGCGGGCATCCAAGATAGCCTGAACTTCGGGCAGGGCAGTGATTTCGCGCATAGCGGCGAGATCATTTTGCGCTTGGACTGTTTGGTTGAAGATCTCTTCGATTTGCTCTTGCGTGCTTTTGGGGCGCGGGAAGATTTTGAGACGCACAGAGGTGTCCGCATCAATATCGGCAAGCTCTTTTGCGGCGTCAATGGCCGCCATCAAGCCGCCCTGAATATCGACGAGGCCAATTTCGGCGGCTTGCGCCCCTGTCCAGACGCGGCCCTTTGCAATCTCTAAGACATCTTCAATTGGCATGTTGCGGCCTTCGGCGACACGGCCCGTGAAATCATCATATATGTCTTGGAGCTGTCCGCGGTATGCCGCTTTTTGGCTCTCGCTAAACGGCTTGTCACCGGAATAGGCGCTGACAAATTCGCCGCCAATATTGATGTCTTCAACATTATAGCCAATTTTCGCAAATGTATCTTCTAAGGCAATTTTGCCGCCGAGAACGCCAATTGAGCCTGTGATGGTGGTTGGCATAGCAACGATCTTATCGGCGTTCGCCGCCACATAATATCCGCCTGAGGCCGCATATTGCCCCATGCTAATGACCACGGGTTTACCGGCTTCTTTGGCGCGGGCCACGGCGTCATGGATCTGATCGGATGCTGAGGGCGAGCCGCCGGGCGAGCTGACCCGGAAAACAATCGCTTTGACATTTTTGTCTTTGGCCGCGGCCGTGATGGCTTTGGCCACCGTGTCGCCGCCCATGGTCACATCACCGGAGAAGGGGCTGGATCCATCAGAGGATGAGCCGTTAACGACCGCGCCCTGTCCGCCGATAAAGGCGATGGCCGGGCCGGAATATGATTTTGGATAGTCGTAAGACATAACGGACTTGAATTTAATCGACTTGCCGCCGGCTTTTGTGCGGGCATATTCCTGCGCAGCCTCAAGATGACCGAGCTTGTCAATAAAGCCTGCTTCAAGCGCGCTTTCTGCGGTGTGTGGGGCGTTCATGAATTTTGCCGTTACGTCATCGGCGCTCATGCCGCGGTCTTCGGCAATGTGCGCAACCCCGACATCATAAAGAGATGTCAGAAGCGATGTGGTTGATTCGCGGTGTGCATCCGTAAAGTCGGTCTCATTGTAAGCGTTCGCCGCAGACTTATATTCGTGAAATTGCTCGATTTGCGGCTGCGCGCCGATTTTATCCAAGACGCCTCGATAAAAACCGACTTCGGAGCGAATCCCTGCGACGGAAAATCCTGTTGTACCCTGCTGCCAAATCTCATCAGACGCTGACACGGACATGTATCCAGTAAAGGAGGTGGTCTCGAAACCCTGTGCATGGGTGACAACAAATTTCCCGCTGGACTTGAAGTCCTTGATGGCGAGACGGATTTCCTCTGCGCTCGCGGGCGTCATGCCAAAGGCTCCGGCGCGAATGAACAGACCTTTTATATCATCATCGGTTTTGGCGGCATTGAGCGCGCGAACCGTATCGACCACATTATTGGGTTTGGAGCCGAAAATTGATTCGCCGGAGCTGTGATCCTGCATGCCGCCGCGTAGATCCATAGATAGGACATATTGATTGGTGGGTTTAAACGCCGCGCCAATGCCGCTGATGATTCCCAAAACCATGAGGAGGAGAAACACGCACACAAAAAAGCCGAAAATGCCGACAATCGTGCCGAAAACTGTAAGAAAAAAGTGACGCATGTGAGTTTCCTAGTTTATTTTTTATAGTCCTACACCGAACTCGGTTAAAAACACAATAAATTTCTCGTTTATCGATAACAAGCTTGCAGTGACGTTTTGATGCACTCTATATATTTTAAGATAGACACCGTGATTGTCACCCAGATTATTCTTGTCGAAATAGCCATTGCAATTGCCGGAAAGAGGGGATAGAACGCCCCCGCTGCTAAGCTGACGCGAGTAGTGGGGTATGGCCAAGTGGTAAGGCACCGGTTTTTGGTATCGGCATCCCTGGTTCGAATCCAGGTACCCCAG
>CAYGRF010000167.1:0-4673 GCA_964352275.1 uncultured Caulobacterales bacterium | reverse complement strand
CCGCAAAAATGTACTTGAAGAACAGCACACCCAAGGCAGCCATTGTGAAAGGCTTAATGAGCCAATTCACGACGAGGGTAATGACAAGTCCTTTGGGTTTGTCGCCAACGCGCTTGAGACTGGCAAAGTCCACTCCAATCATCATGGGCCAGACCATGGCCCATATTAGGATGGCAACGGGTAAATTGACATTGGCATATTCAAGACCCGCCATTGCTCCGAATACGCCCGGTAGCAGTTTGCCTAAAATTATGCCGCCCGCGATGGATAGCGCGACCCAGACCGATAAATAGCGTTCGAAAACCCCCATGGCGACTCACTCCAAATGAATGTGTTTTATAGCAGGAAAACAAAACACTTCAATAGTCGTCGAACTATTGTATTGTTATTCAGCAAGATGTTTTCGATAGCCCTGAAACTGTCACGCAAATCTCGGGGTGACCATTGCAGCAGTCCTCGACCAAAGCTGAGAGCAGATCATTTACGCCGTCTATGCGAGCTTTATAGATTTGACTGCGGCCTTCACGGGTCACGCTGGCTAAGTCTGCACGGGTTATGATGCCAAGGTGGCTTGAGAGCGTATTGGGAGCCACATCAAGCGCCTTTGCGATCGCACCGGCTGACATGCCGTCTTGTCCTGCTCGCATCAGGGTTTGAAAAATCGCAAAGCGGGTTTCTTGAGCTAAGGCTGAAAGCTTTTCGATTGTTTTTTGAGAGTCTGACATAGGCTAGAGTGTAAGGGGTAATCAGGCTTTTGGCGAGTTGGTAATATTGTGTGTCTTTAACACATTTATATGTTTCTAAATATCATTTTAAATTAAGCCTCAACCCTATTGGTCTAAAGTCCTCTATGAGGATAGATTTCCGATTTTAAAAAACTAACATTATGGTCAATTTACGCTGGGAACAAGCATACCCATTTCAGTTATATCCTTGGGCTTCCCAAATTTACACATGAGGCACCATCACCTAAAATAGACCCCTGCCTAACAACGAAAACCTAAATAATCCCCGATTATAAAAATCCATAACCCAATTTTTTCAATCGCTTGCGCTCAAAATAAGAAAAATAACCCTCGTTTTGGGTTTTGCGCCTATAGTCAACACTGTTTCTATACCGGAGGGAACAGGCGAGCGTTCGTTGATCGTTTCCGGTATAGACGGTGTGCGCTGTTGCTTTTGGGTTTGGGAGTGAAAATCACTCCGGCAACGTCAAATCCAAAAGCGGGCGACTTTAGGCAGAGGGTAGCTTGCCCCTACAGAGACGCGGGGTTTCCCCGCCGAGTAGATAGTCAGAGCGTGAGCTGTGACGAAAGACTGGCGAGACCAAGCGAGAGCAAGCCCACTCCCTATAACGCACCGCCGCGCAGCTGTGCATCTTGTAAGGTGCCCCGCTCTTCGGGAAACATTACGGTATATGTATTCCGCCGAACGGCGGGCTGCGCGGGGCAGTTCCATCTTTTAGGGGCGGTTCCATTATCCGAAAATATCAAGAGTGTGTCTTTTAAAGGCTCAGAGCGAAACCGACAAACCCCGAACGCGATAAACAGCGCCGCTGGGCGCTGGCGCATGGACGATTGAGAGAGGAGTACTATAGCTCAATTCCTGTTAAGTCGGAATCGGAAATTGGGCCTTACTTGCCCATTTTCCAATACTTTTGTGAGTATGACGAAACAGGAATTGCACTAGATGAAAACCCAAACACCAATTGCGTCATCCTATCCCATTCATCAACGGTTTGAAAATTGATGCACTGCATCAATTTTTTGGCCAAACCGTTTCTTCAAATGGATAGGATCCATGTGATGATTGTTCAACACCTACAAATCCAGAGTTCGGCACGCTCCCACAATGGATTCTATGGACGGGATAAGGGGTGACAAAAAGAAAACCTGTTCGAGGTTTCCACAGTTATGAAACAAGATGCCTCAACCAGCCCCGCAGCACTACCCCCTTGGCGAAAGGCATTTGCGGATGTATGCACAGACCAAACAATAGGACACATCATGACTCGTTTTTTGCTTTTGACCACATCCATCATTGGGCTTTCCGCCTGGCCCGCCGCGGCGCAAACTAACGGGGCGGCTGACCCGGGCGGGTTTTGCCCCGGCGGCGCGGTCGTGATTGTTGACGGCGTTCAGGAATGCCGCGAATTTGACACGCTAAAAAAGCTCATCAATGATGTGGAAGCCTTTGACATGAAATGGAGCCCCTATGCGGCTGGTAATGACGGCGACCGCGAAGCGCTGCGCCGTCTGCCTGATGTCAGCCTTGAAGCCTATAATGCGCAGCACACTGAGACCGACGCCTTCATCGCGCGGCACGCCGCCTTGGCCGCGATTGAGCGGGAACCGGATGCCCAGCTTAATTACGACCTGCTCGGTTTTGTCCTCGCCCAGCGCGCGCGCCTCGCGCCCTTCGATCAAGCCCGCGTACCGTTCACCAATGACAGCGGGTTTTTTAATGAGCTGTCTTACGTGGTTCGCCAAACCAATTTTGAAACGGTGGATGATTACGAAGCCTACGCCGCCCGCCTCTCCGCCCTACCGCGTTATTTCGGGCAGCACAAAGCCAATATGAGACGCGGCATTGAAACAAAATATACGGCCTCAGCCGAGGTCCTGCCGGGGATTATTGACAGCGTCAAAAAGCTCTCCGAGACAAGCACGCTCGCCCATCCATTTTTTGCGCCATTTAAAAACTTCCCGGAGAGCTTTTCGGACGACGAAAAAGACCGCCTGCAAAATCTCGGTAAAGCCGCCATGGATAATGCGGTTATGCCCGCTTACGCCTCGCTCTATGAATTTTTGACGGATGATTACGCCCCCAAAGCCCGTAAGAATGCCGGGATCGGCACAACACCCGAAGGCCGCGCCCATTATACGGCTCTGGTCCGCCATTTCACTACGCTCGATATGAGCGCGGACGAGGTTCACGATATTGGCTTAGCCGAAGTCGCGCGCATTCGCAGCGAAATGGACGCCATCATTCAAGAGGTGGAGTTTGAGGGCACATTCGCTGAGTTTCTCGATTTCTTGCGCAGCGACCCACAATTTTACGCGCAGACCGAAGCGCAGCTCCTCAAAGAAGCTGCATGGCTTGCGAAAAAAGCCGATGGCAAAATGCCCGAATTTTTCGGCACCCTGCCCCGGCTCTCTTACGGGGTGATCCCTGTCCCGGCGGAAATGGCGCCCAATTATACCACAGGCCGCTATTGGGGCGGCAGCCCGGAACAGGGCCGCGCGGGTAATTATGTGGTCAATACCTATGATCTGAAACAGCGCCCACTTTATAACCTCCCGGCTTTAACGCTGCACGAAGGCGTTCCGGGACACCATCACCAGATCAGCCTCGGCCAAGAGCTTGAAGGTCTGCCGCGTTTTCGGCGCAATCTCTATCCCAACGCATTCGGTGAAGGGTGGGGATTATATTCTGAAAAGCTCGGTGTCGAGATGGGTATCTATACCACGCCGTATGAAAATTTTGGCCGCCTGACCTATGAAATGTGGCGGGCTTGCCGCTTGGTTGTGGATACGGGCATGCATTGGAAAGGCTGGACGCGTGAGCAAGCGGAAGCCTGTTTCTTTGAAAACTCCGCCCTCGCGCCGCATAATATCCGCACAGAGGTCGAGCGCTATATTAGCTGGCCCGGACAGGCTCTCGCTTATAAAATTGGCGAGATCAAAATTTGGGAATTGCGAGCGCGGGCGGAAAAAGCCCTAGGTGATAAGTTTTCGATTCGCGCCTTCCACGATGCGGTGCTGCTTGACGGCGGCGTTCCGCTCGACATTTTAGAAGCTAAAATTGACCGCTGGATTGCCGAGCAAAAAGCCGCAGAGTAGCCTATCCCGCTACGGTTGTGATGACATCACTACCCGCTTCCAAAGTTCGGTGGACCGGGCATTTATCCGCGATCTCAATCATGCGGCTATGCTGCGCCTCGTCAATATCGCCCTCTATTGTTAAGACGCGCAGAAATACATTACGCGCAATCCCGTCCGCATGGGTCACACGTTCATGCGTGACATCAACCGCAATATGGGTCACGGGCCAGTTTTTACGCTCAGCATACATACGCAATGTTATCGACGTACACGCGCCAAGACCCGCACATAAATACTCATAGGGCGTTGGTCCAATATCAGCCCCGCCAAGCGCTACCGGCTCATCGGCAAACAGATGATGCCGGGTGGTCAGAACATCATTGGTATAGATGCCGCCGGGGCGCTCTCTCACTGTCACTGGCTCTGTCATTTATTTCTCCAATATGCGGCAAAGCGCGCAGACTTCCGCCGCCACCGCATCAATATTATCTTGAGCCTCTTCGTCAACGCCCCAATGCTCCATTTGCCAAAGCGCGTCAAGCCGCGAGAGCTCAAAGGCTTGCGGGCCGGAAAGATGCGCCTTTATCACCGCAAGCGCCAAAATGGCCGAGCCGAACACAGCCGTCAGGTGCAGGTAAAGCGTTAGAGTCAGATCATCCATAGCATCCGCATAAGATGCAATCTGGCCTAAACTGTCCGCGCATTGCTCGAGTGCAATAATAGAGGTGGTCGGCGAGAGAACAATTCCATGCTCCGCTGCCCAAGCCAGCACCGGGTCCCAGTGCTCGGCCTGCCGCCGGGCAAGGGCCGCATATTGATCCGAGCGGTAACACAGCAAATCCGTCCCGG
>CAYGRF010000166.1:0-4694 GCA_964352275.1 uncultured Caulobacterales bacterium | reverse complement strand
TCAATGTCCCCCCATCGACCTTTTGGCTTTCGCCAAAAGCCCACTTCCCCCCGCATGCGGGGAGAAGGAAGCCGTTCATAACGATCAGTCTTCTACCGCGTCCTTGACCTGCTAACAGTGAGAAGCGTGTTTTTGGGTTTCTATAAACCAAGCAATTGCCAATTCCGCCGCATTCCCTTAAGCCGTACCTATGACCTCATACGCTGTACAAAGCCAAGCCGCCGGGCGGCATATTATGCCGGATCTTGTTCGCGCCTTTGCCGTGCTGGGGATTGTGCTCGTGAATGTGGCTTATTTCGCCTATCCCGGCGAGGTTACCTATTATAATGGCGGCCTGAATAGCGCCGCCGACTACGCCGCTTATTTTGGGGTCAACGCACTATTCCTGTTCAAAGCCTACACTCTGTTTTCCGTTATGTTCGGCGCGGGGCTGGCCTATCAAATGATGTCGGCGGAGCGGCGGGGCCTGCCCTTTGGGCGGCGTTATACCCGCCGCCTTTTAGGGCTTTTGATACTTGGCATTCTACATGTCAGCTTCGCCTTTGTCGGCGACATATTGATTGTGTACGCTGTGCTCGGCGCTCTGCTCTATGCTTTCCGCAACAAACCGGTGAAATCGCTGGTGCGGTGGGGCATAGCGTTGATTGTGTTGCAAATTCTCCTCACCGCAGGCTTTGCCGGAGCCATGTATGCGGGCGAGACCTTTGCCCCCGGCGGTTTCACCGAAATGCACGCGGACCTTGAGGCGAGTTTCCCAAAATATCACGCCATTTACGGCGACGGCACCTTTATACAGACGCTCTCGCAGCGCTGGATCGATTGGTCTGGCTATATCTTTTTTGCTCTACCCGTTCAGGGCCCCGGCGTGTTAGCGTTCTTCGTCCTCGGCCTTGCCGCCGTAAAATCCGGCGTTTTGTCTGATCCGTCTGCGCCCCTATGGGCCAAAGCCCGGCGGATTTACCTGCCAATCGGCCTGACCATTAGCGTGTTTGCCGCTTACCTCATGCAGGCCGCTGCTCATCCTGTATCCAGCGCGGCTATGCTGGCAATGGCGGTTATCTTAATTGGCTCGCCTTTTACCACGCTCGGTTTTCTAGGGCTGATTGCGAAATGGGCCAGCGGGCCGGATAGCGCGCTGAAAACCTTTATGGCGCGCGGCGGCACCGCAACGCTAACCGCGTACTTGCTTCAATCCATTATTTTATCCCTTATCTTTAACGGATACGGGCTTGGTCTGTACGCAGATATAGGCGCGGCGGCCTGTATCGCGATCGCTCTGGCCACCGGAATTGTCTCGCTGTGTTTTGCAAGCCTGTGGCGGAAAAAATATGCGCGCGGGCCATTTGAAGCTGTTCTGCGCCGTTTCACATATTGGGGCTATAATCGGTAGGCATAAGAGAGCAAAACCCTCTAGCCAAAACGCCAGTCAGAGACTATCAGCCCTTTCCATGACCAATCGCATCACCAAAACCTTTGCCGCACTCAGAGCCGAACACAAAACCGCCTTTATCGCTTATATTATGGGCGGAGACCCGGACCGGGAAACATCGCAAGCCATGCTAAACGCCCTCCCCGGCGCGGGCGTGGATATTATTGAGCTCGGCATGCCGTTTACGGACCCTGCGGCGGACGGGCCGACGATCGAAGAGGCGGGCCTGCGCAGTCTTGCTGCGGGCACGACTCTCACCTCAATCCTCGAGATGGTGGAAAATTTTAGACAAACCAATACTGATACGCCACTTATTATTATGGGGTATTGCAACCCCGTCCACCATATGGGCTATGCCCGCTTTGCGGATGCCGCTAAAGCCGCGGGCGTAGACGGCGCGATCATTGTGGACCTGCCGCCAGAAGAAGACGCAGAACTTCGCGCCGCGTTTGACGCCCATGACCTTGCCCTCATCCGGCTTGCAACGCCGACAACCGACGCCGCGCGGCTGCCGAAAGTAGTCGCGGGCACCAAAGGGTTTGTTTATTACGTCTCCATGACCGGAATAACCGGCGCGGCTTTGTCGCAAAACAACGCCATTAAAGACCAGGTCGCCGCCGTGCGTAAAGCCTCCGGCCTGCCCGTTGTCGTCGGTTTCGGCGTCAAAACACCTGAGTACGCCCGCGAAGTCGCCAAAGATGCAGACGGCGTTGTAGTGGGTTCCGCGATTGTCAAAGCCTTTCATGAGGACGGTATGGACGCAGCGCTCACCTTGGTACGAAGCCTCGCGGACGGCATTCATCACTAACGGTATCGTTTATGGTTAATGCCTGTTAACCCCTTTTGCCTTGGCACGGGCATAATGTTCGCCTACTGTTCTTTTATGAAAAACGGGATTCGTATATTGGGGCTAGACCCCAGCCTTGTCGCCTGCGGGTGGGGCATTGTCGATGTTGAAGGCACGAAGCTTCGCCACGTCGCCCACGGCGTTATCCGCCCTGCACCCAAAGCTGAACTTCATATCCGCCTACGCGAAATATTTGAAAGCATCACTGACATTGTCAGATTGCATGACCCCCACGAGTCTGCCGTTGAAGAAGCCTTCATGAAAAACAATGCCGCCAGTGCTATAAAGCTGGGGCACGCCCGCGCCGCGTGCTTGCTTGCGGCCAGTTTGTCTGGCCTTGGCGTGGGCGAATATTCTCCCCGCTCTGTCAAAAAATCCGTTGTCGGCACAGGCACGGCGGATAAAGCACAAGTCGCGCATATGATGAATGTCCTCATGCCCGGTTGCAGCGTCGCAGCGGGCGACGCGGCGGACGCGCTCGCTATCGCTATATGTCACGGGCACCGCGTTAATGCCTCGGGCGCTCTTTACCGGAGATCCGCATGATTGGTATGCTGACAGGTACATGCCTCATGACGGGCAGTGGTGAGGCGATTATTGACGTTGGCGGCGTGGGGTATTTGCTGCAATGCGGATCGCGGACTCTGGCGAATATGAGCGTAGGCGAAACCGCGTGTGTCCACGTCGAAACCCATGTACGCGAACAAGCCATCACCCTGTTCGGGTTTGGCAGCGAAGAAGACCGCGCGTGGTTTGTGCGCCTGCAATCCGTCCAAGGGGTTGGCCCGAAAGCGGCGCTGGCAATCCTCGATATTATGAGCCCCGGCGAGATTTTATCCGCAGCAAGCCTCGGCGATAAAACCGCGTTTGCGCGCGCCTCCGGCGTCGGGCCCAAACTGGCGATGCGCATTGCCACTGAACTGGCCGGGAAACCGCCGCCCGCAGGACGCGGCATTGGCGGCGTATTTACCGCTCCAAGCGGCGGCACGCCGAGCGCCGCCCAGCGCGCAGAAGGGCTGTCCGATATGCAGCTTCGCAATGACGCGGTGAGCGCGCTTGTCAATCTCGGCATTGATCAATCCAGCGCCCTGCGCGCCGTTTCCAGCGCCTATCAAACCTTTTCTGATGATCCACCGCTCGATGATTTAATCCGTGTGGCCCTCAAGGAACTCAGCGGGTGATTAACGTCTGCAGAGTCTTTGCTTCATTTTTCCGCCTCTCCTTGGGGAGAGGCCGCGTTCGCGAAGCGAATTGCGGGTGAGGGGAAACCATGCGAAAGTTCAACTATGAAAATTCAGACCGTATATATCCCCTCACCCCGCAGCGGCTTTCGCCGCGCGGACCTCTCCTCAGGGAGAGGTTAAACCCATCATGACCGAAGTCTCAGATAATCAAGACCGAAACATGGATGACCGCATCATATCCGGCGGCGCGCAAATTGGCGACGGGCGTGACCGCGCGCTTCGGCCTTTATCCTTTGCTGATTTTGTCGGGCAGTCCGGAGCGATTAAGAACCTGAAGGTCTATGTCGAGGCGGCGCGGCGGCGCGGCGAGCCGCTGGATCATCTATTGCTCTCCGGCCCGCCCGGTTTGGGAAAGACCACCCTATCGCAAATTGCTGCGCGGGAGCTGGGCGTGAACTTTCGCGCAACATCCGGACCTGTCATTTCCAAGGCTGGCGACCTAGCGGCGCTTTTGACTAATTTGGAACCGCGGGATGTTTTATTCATCGACGAAATCCACCGCCTTAACCCTGTCGTCGAAGAAGTTCTTTATCCGGCGATGGAAGATTTCGAGCTCGATCTCATTATTGGCGAGGGCCCTGCGGCGCGGTCTATAAAAATCGACCTAGCGCCATTCACGCTGATCGGCGCAACTACTCGCGCCGGACTTTTAGCCACGCCGCTGCGTGATCGTTTCGGTATTCCTGTACGGCTTGAATTTTACGAAACCAAAGAGCTCACGCAGATTGTTATCCGTAACGCGCAAAAACTCGGTATGGATATGAGCGCGGACGGCGCGCGGGAAATCGCCCGCCGAGCACGCGGTACGCCCCGGGTCGCCGGACGGCTTTTGCGGCGGGTGCGCGATCTGGCCGAAGATGCGGGCGCAGCCCGTATCGACCGGGCCGCGGCAGACGCAGCGCTTGTGCGCCTCGGCGTTGATGATATTGGACTTGACACCCAAGATAGGCGTTATCTCCACGCCCTGTGCGAGATGTTTGGAGGCGGCCCTGTTGGCGCGGGAACACTCTCCGCGGCGCTATCTGAGGCCCGCGACGCCCTCGAAGACGTGATAGAACCCTACCTCATCCAGCAAGGGTTTCTCATGCGAACGCCACAGGGGCGCGTTGCCACTGCGCGGGCTTACGCGCATCTCGGCATCGCTGCGCCGATCACGCCCGCCATGCCAAACCTG
>CAYGRF010000165.1:0-4768 GCA_964352275.1 uncultured Caulobacterales bacterium | reverse complement strand
AAAGTCCCGGCGGCGTCGCAAGACCCAGCCCGGCCAGTTCTTTTAGGAAAATACTCGTACCGCGCATATCGAGATGTTTGACCGCGAGCTTCATCACAACTTCATCGGCGATGCGGCGTTCGCCCATTTGGCTGCCTGCGCCTAAAATCTCTGCGCTAAACTCGGTATACTCGCCAAGGTTAAACAATCGCAGGGTGTTTTGCGCGCGCGTCAGCGCCGCATCTGCGAGCTTTTCTGCTTTGGCGGAGGCATTTTCGCCGTAAAGCGTGACATAAGTTCCAGCGCGATACCCGTCCATATAGGTCAGGCAGGTCTTATAATGTGTTGGTGGATTATATCCCATCGCAGGACTCACATGGACACGGTTGTCACCGATTTGCGTAATCGAGACTTGCGAGAAGTCACACGTCACATCGGGCAGGATGTAGGCTTGCGGGTCGCCGATTTCGTAAAGCATTTGCTCGGATACGGTGCCTACATTCACAATGCCGCCTGTGCCTACGGGTTTTGTGACGACAAACGAACCGTCTTTTGAGATTTCTGCAATCGGGTACCCGATGGTGGCGATGTCGCCTGCGTCTTGCCAATCCGTGAAATTTCCGCCTGTGGCTTGCGGCCCGCATTCCAATATATGTCCGGCCAGAGATCCGCTGGCGAGGGCGTCAAGGTTAGATGGCGTCCAGCCAAATTCATGAATGCACGCGCCCAGCGTCACCGCGCTATCAACGCAGCGTCCTGTAATGACAATATCTGCGCCCGCAGCCAAAGCCTTGGCAATGGGAAATGCGCCGAGATAGGCATTGATACTCGCGATTGTGCCGGGCTCAGGGAAAGGCGCTCCGGAGAACATATCGACGGGCTGCGTGGCCGCAATCGCTTCCTTTTCCGCCACAAAATCATCACCCGTAATCACGGCAACTTTAAGGGATAAGCCTTTGTTTTTTATCAGAGCGCGAACTGTTTCGCCGCAAGCCTGCGGGTTAATGCCGCCCGCATTGGCGATAATTTTAACGCCGCTGCTTGCGATTTGCCGTAAAAATGGCGTCATGACAAAATCAATGAAGTCTGTCGCGTAGCCCTTGGACGGGTCTTTCATTTTCATTCGCGCCATAATCGACATGGTGATTTCGGCCAAATAATCATAGACGAGATAATCGAGATCGCCAGCGCGCAAAAGCTGCGGCGTTGCCATTGCGCTCTCGCCCCAATAACCGCTGGCTCCGCCGATTTTGATTCTGCGGCTCACGCGCGTGCCATGAAATTTGTGCGGTTTATAGCGTTCATAAACTTGACTTCATGCTCATATTGAGTAATCCTCATAAATTATGAATAGCCTTCATTTATTAAAAGTCAAGCGGATAGAAAACCGCCGGAGCGCTCCATGATTAGCGAAAATTCTACGAAAACGCGCCGCCAAAAAGTCGAAGACCGCGAACATGCAATTGTCTCTGCGGCGCGGGATATGTTTAACGAAAAAGGCTACGCCAAGACTACCATCGCCGATATTGCCCGCCGCAGCAATGTCGCGGACGGCACGGTTTACCTGTACTTCAAAAATAAAGAAGCCCTTGCCCGTGCTGTGCTGTCCTATTTTTATACCGAACTGACCGAGGCCGCGCAAACCGGCGTTGACCGCCTCTCGACAACCCGGGAGCGGCTGGAGTTTCTGGCCCGTCACCATATGGCGGAGGTTATCAAACATCGCCGCCTTTTGGAAATCCTGTCGATAAATGACTTGTCGATGGATCATTATCAGGGCAGTGAACTTTACCGCATGAATAAGGCTTACACAGCTGTGTTTGACCGCGTCGCCAAGGACGGGATTTCTCAAGGCCATATCCGAAAAACCGCCGCGCCGTGGGTGATGCGGGATGTATTTTTCGGCGCTATGGATTATGCCTCGCGCACCATCATCATGTTCCGCAAAGCCGAAGATGTGGATATATTTGTCGGGGATTTAATGTCTATGCTCCTTGTGGACGGTGCGGCGTATGGAAACAATGATCTCAATACTGATCTGCCTTCCCGTCTCGAAGCGGCCGCGAGACGTATAGAAATCGCCACAGAAAACTTAGAAAGAGCGCAATCATGACCAAAGACGTCACAGAGTTCGCCCAAGAAGCGGATGCGTGGTTTGCAGAGCACACGCCGCGCAATCTGGGTTTTATGCTCCCGCTGACCTTTATGGAGGTCGGCACCGATGAGCAGTTTGATTTCCTTAGGGATTGGCAGCGCAAAGTCTATGAGGCCGGCTATCTCGGCGCGGCGTGGCCGAAAGCTTACGGCGGCGGCGGGCTTACCCAAGCCCACCAAGACGCGGCCACAGCAGCCATGAGAAAGCATACCGTCCCGATCATGTTTAATACGATTGGTCTTGGATGGGCGGGCCCGCTCATCCTCGATATGGGCAGCGAGGTCATGAAGCAAAAATATATCAAAGGCATTCTCAGCGCCGAAGATATTTGGTGTCAGGGCTTCTCCGAGCCTGAACACGGATCGGATCTGGGTAATGCCCAGCTTCGCGCCGTAAGAGACGGCGATGAGTATGTGCTGAACGGTTCTAAAATTTGGACGACCCATGGTCATTACGCAAAATATATGATCTTGCTGGCGCGCACCAATCCGGACGCGCCGAATAAATATGCGGGGCTGTCATTTATGCTTTGTCCTATGGATGTGCCCGGAATTGAAACCGTCAAAATCCGCAAGCTCACCGGAGAGCACGGCTTTACCCAGACATTTTTCACCGATGCACGTATTCCGGCTGATGGCCTGATGGGCGAGGAGGGGCAGGGCTGGCAAGTGGCCATGAAAACCCTCATGTATGAGCGTAACGCCAAGGGCGGCCAGGCGGGCGGCATCTCCATCACCGAAATTGACCCGCTTGAAATTTTAAGCCTCGCGCGCACAGCCGAGCGCGGCGGCAAGCCGGTTTTGGATGACCCTGTGATCCGCGAAAAACTGGTCGATTTCATGATTGAAAATCAGGCCTTTCGTATGAACGCAGAGCGGGCCAAGCTCCCGCCGCTCAATCAGGATTGCCCGCAGGCGATCCCGCTTATGTCCAAGCTCATTCACACGGAATATACCCGCGAAATCAATGAGTTCGCGCTGTCCCTTCAAGGCACTAAATCCGGCTATTATGTAGGAGAGCCCAGCGCGGTCGATGACGGTTATTGGCACCGTGGCTATCTCAACGCGTTTTCCGCCACCATTGGCGGCGGCACATCGCAAATTCAGCGCAACATTATCGGCGAGCACGCGCTCGGCCTTCCGAAAACACGGTGAGTAGATCTATGACAGATTTCGGACAGATCGGCTTTACCGAGCCGCAAATTGATATGCTAGGCGTGGCGGAGAGTTTCTGCCGCGAGAAATCCTCCATCGAGAACGTGCGGGCGCTTATGACCCAAGAGGCCGGGTTTGACGCCAATATCTGGGCCGAAATCGGCGCTCTGGGCTGGCTTGCCATAGCTATTCCGGAAAATTACGGCGGCGTAGGGCTGAGCTTGACAGAGGCGGTGCCCGTGGCCGAGCAAATGGGCCGCCGGATGATGAACACGCCGTTTTTCTCCACGACACTTGCCGCGCAAGCCATCATTGCTGGCGGCACAGAGGCGCAAAAATCAAAAACCCTGCCGGACATCGCAGAGGGCAGCGCGGCAACGCTCGCACTGTTTGAGTCCAATGGGGATTGGGACCTGTCCAATATAGACGCCCAAGCGGTCAGGCACGCAAGCGGTCATTTCACCCTGTCGGGCACGAAGGTTTTCGTCATGGATTTGGATGCATCCCGCTATGTGATTGTCAGCGCGGTCTTACGCGGCGCGCCCGCTTTGTTCCTGCTGGATGCCGAGTCGATCCCGAAAGGCAATTACCGCCGCGAAGTCCTGATTGACGAGACAAAGCGCGGCTACGCGCTCACGCTTGATGGTATCCGCGTTCCGGAAACCGCGCTCATGGACACTAGCAAAACCGGCGAAACCCTAGACCGCATCCACCTTGCAGCGAACCTCCTTGCCGCCGCGGAAATGACGGGCGCCTGCCAGTCCTGCATTGATTACACAGTCGAATATCTCGGCACCCGCAAGCAATTCGGCAAGCTCATCGGGGCGTTCCAAGCCCTTAAACACCCCACAGTAGATGCGTTTGTCGATTACCAAAAATCCCGCTCTCTGCTTTACGCCGCCGCCTATAGTTTTGAGCGTCAAGGCGAAGGCGAAATTGCCGTGCGCATGGCTAAAGCCAAAGCCGAGACGAGCCTGTCTTTTGCTGCCGACCGCTCCATCCAGTTCCACGGCGGTTTCGGTTTCACATATGATTGCGATGCACAGATCTACCGCAGACGCGCCATTTTCCTCGCCTCTCAATATGGAGATGCGCGTTATCATAAACAAAAACTGGCGGATATTTTGTTGTAGCGCTTTCGCCCTCTAGGCAGTGAACTTAGCGGCGAAGTCAAAAACTGAAAATATATTATGAACCATCATTCCTTACAAAGGCACAATTCGTGATTATATGAAATATAGGAGAATGGAAAACAGGCCGTATGTGTCCTTGCATGTTGAATTGATATTGCAGTAATTTAAAGAATTTATTCCGGTAATTTTCATTTATCGTGAAATGATCAATTGAAGCCATAATGACGTTCAAATCATGTTGTGTCGAAAATTAAGTTACGCTACCAAAACCTTTTTGGCATAAACAGGAGCCATGTGAGGTGATCCCCATTATTTGGACAGCTTGAGACTGTTTTTAAGCTACAATT
>CAYGRF010000164.1:0-4781 GCA_964352275.1 uncultured Caulobacterales bacterium | reverse complement strand
AAACATCGCGCCGGGTGAAGCGGGTAGATTGCCGGTATAAAACCGGCAATGACGGCGGCGGGGACAGTGACGCATTTAATGACGGTGCCAGATTGAAAATATTCCTCGTTTATAAATTCATAAACCTGAAGCCTTTCAACCGCTTACATTTAAAATCACAAAAATAATCCCCGTTTTCGGTTTTGCGCCTATAGTCATACTGTTTCTATATCGGAGGGAACAGGCGAGCGTTCGTTGATCGTTTCCGGTATAGACGGTGTGCGCTGTTGCTATTGGGATGGGGGTGAAAACCGCCCCGACAACGCCTTCCCGAGCAATTTGTGTTTAATGATACTCGCAGTGTCTCAAAAAACGGGCTCACTTCGCCCGATTTTTGAGCCCACTCAGACACAAAATGCTCTATGATAAGCGGGCCATTTTAGACAGAGGGTAGCTTGCCCCTACAATGACGCGGAGCGGTGCTCTGCTGAGTAGATAGTCAAAGCGCCGTGCTTTGAGGAAAGACTGGCAAGACCAAGCGAGAGCAAGCCTTCTGCCTATAACACACCGCCGCGCAGTTGTGCATTCGGCTTTGGGCCGGATGCCCCGCTCTACGGAGAAACATATAACGGTAATTTGTATTCCGTCCGAAGGGCGGGCTGCGCGGGGCAGTTCCATCAGTGGAGATGCTTCATATCCGAGACGATTTGAGAGCGCTCTTTAATGAGGGCGTAGAACGAAACCAATAAGCCCTGAAAATTACGAAACGGCGTGGCTGGGCGAACGCGCATGGAAGGATCATGATGAGAGATAATCACCACCCCCTTAAACCCCGTCATTCTACCCCTTATGGGTGGAATCCATTCGATGGCGCTTTATCACTATCAGATTGAAAGTGGGGCAAGTCCCTAGAATGACGGAAATACAGTGAACGCATTACCAAAGACACATTAACACGGAGAGGCTAATATGCCCCAACGACGCACCACAACCCCTAAATCCGAAACCGAACGCAAGCTGCGCGCCGCGCAGGCCGAGATCAAACGGCTACGGGCCAAAACACGAGATTGTATTTGCGGCCCGTATACAGACGAGGACAAAGCCCGCGATGTTCGCGAACTCTGTGACCTGCTCGATAACCTACCCGCCAGCGCCTATGACGCAGAGAAACTCAAGGCAATGAACCTGCCCTGCCCGCCGCCGCCAATCCTGCGTTCAAACACCTGATGCGGCGAGGGATTGGCGGGTCTGTAGTTAAAGACAGCGTCCTACAGACAGCTTTTTGCGCTCACCGTGTCAATACCAAGCGCTTCGCCTACGGCGGCGTAGGTCAATTTGCCCCCGCACACATTCAGGCCCGCCAGCAAATGTTTGTCGGCTTTGAGCGCTTTTCTCCAGCCCATGCGCGCGATATTTTTGGCGTGGACAAGCGTCGACGCGTTAAGCGCGTAGGTCGAAGTGCGCGCCACAGCGCCGGGCATATTGGCCACGCAATAATGCACAACGCCGTCAACAATATAGGTCGGGTCGTCATGGGTGGTTGCTTTCGAGGTTTCAAAACAGCCGCCTTGGTCGATCGCCACGTCAACAAGCACGCTGCCATTGAGCATGGTGGAGAGCATATCGCGCGTCACCAGTTTGGGCGCGGCTGCGCCCGGCACCAGCACCGCGCCGATCACGAGGTCCGCTTGGGTAAGCAGCCGCTCAAGCACAGCCGGCGTCGAGCGCACGACCTTCGCGCGCGAGCCAAAGTGATAGGATAATTGCTCCATGACTTCGTTTGAGCGCTCAAGGATTGTCACATCAGCCTGCAAGCCTACGGCCATTTGCGCAGCGTTAAATCCGACATCGCCGCCGCCGATAATCACGACTTTCGCAGGGGCCACGCCCGGAACGCCGCCGAGCAAGACGCCGCGTCCGCCGCCATTATTTTGCAGCGCCGCCGCGCCGACTTGGATGGACAGCCGCCCGGCCACTTGGCTCATAGGTTTGAGTAGCGGCAAGTCGCCATGATCGTCGGTGACAGTCTCATAGGCGATGCAAACCGCGCCGGATTTGATCAAATCATGGGTCTGCTCCGGGTCGGGAGCCAGGTGCAGATAGGTATAGAGAATTTGGCCGGGGCGCAGCATGGCGCGCTCAACCGCTTGCGGTTCTTTGACCTTGATGATCATGTCGGCCTTGGCAAATATCTCTTCCGCTGTGCCCAAAATCTCGGCTCCGGCAGCGATATAAGCCTCATCAGATGTGCCTATGCCCGCGCCTGCGCCTGTCTGGACGATAATGTCTTGATCCATCTCTACGAGTTCCGCCACGCTTTCCGGCGTCAAACCCACGCGGTATTCATGATTTTTAATTTCCTTAGGTACACCGATAAGCATAATTTGTCTCCCTGCTGTCACCCGCGTTTAACAAAAACACAGGCGTTTAATTTCCGATTCTGACTAGGCTGATAGGGTTTTTTCGGATATTTAACGCATATAATGATATTTATTAGGATGAAATTCCATGATTGACGCTATTGACCGTAAAATACTGATCGCGCTGCAAGATAATTGCCGCCGCCCGATTTCTGAAATCGCCGAAAAGGCCGGATTGTCGACCTCCGCCTGCCACCGGCGCATCGGACTGTTAGAAGAGCGCGGGATTATTGAGCGCTATGCCGCGCGGCTCAACGGAGAACGGCTTGGCTATAATATGACATTCTATGTGGAAGTCACGCTGGAGGGTCAATCCGAGGCGATCTTATCAGCGTTTGAAAAAGCGGCCCTCGCCCGCCCCGAAGTGCTCGAATGCCACCTGATGACAGGCAGCGCGGATTACATGATTAAGGTGGCTGCGCCGAACACAAAAGATTATGAACGGCTCTACCGTCGTACGATTGCGGCTTTGCCCCATGTCAGCCGCATTCAATCGTCACTGGTTATGAAAACCGTGAAACGCTGGAACGGCTATCCGCCCAATCCGCTGTAAAATTACCGCGCGCGGCGACGCCTGCGGCGGCTTCCATAGCGCAAGCGTCCCAGAATTTCGGCGGGATTGGGCATGTTTTCTGTCCGCTTTTTAAAGTCCCATTTGGCTTTTTCAAATTGCATGACATTGCCGATACGCGCATCTAGAAAAGCGCGCGCTTTGGCTTTGTCCGGATCAGCATCCGATAGCCATGACAGCATGCACGGCGCGATCACGCCGGATAATATCACGCGTTTGGAGTAATAATTCGCGTCAGTGCTGGTGTCGCCGATCGCGCGCCAAATTGTATCCGCGCTGTCCCATAATTGCGTAGCGGCTTGGCCTGCGCCGTCCGGCAGCGACAGCCGAGCCAGCGCGCGGCGGGCGGCTTCTTCGTGCGGGCCTATCGCTTGGAGGCGCAGCAACACGCCCTGTGTGACCTTATCGCGGATGCGCATAGCCGACAAATCCATGGACGTGAGCCCGGCCTGTGTTTGCGCGTCAGATTGCTCTGACCAATAGCGGATCATCTCCAGCGCTCCGCCCGGAAAGTAAAGCTCCTCTGCGCCCTCGGGCTGACCGCAATCCCACACGGCTTGACGCAAAGATTTTGATGTCCACCCATCAAAGGGCACATGTTTCAATGCGGCTTTGAAGAGGGCTTCGCGAGCTATGTCCGAAGGGTTGGTATCTGCGTTCATGATACGAATATAGGACGCAACAGCCTATTTGTCACTAAGCAGACTTGCGGCGAAAAATCACGCGCATAAACCAAGACTTTACGCCCTTGACCCCCGCCCCTGATAATACGCCGTACTGGAAGACGCGGCTTGCAGCCCAGACCACACCGACCGATAAAATGAACAAGAAAAATGCGGACAGCGATAATTCCCACCACGGCGGATCTGATGGCAGCTTCACAATAGCAGCAAAAGGCGCGCTGAGCGGAAACCAAGCCGCGAAATCAATAATCGGGGAATCCGGTGAATTGATTGATAGCGGCACCACCATAATGCAGGATGTGAGGATTAGCATGATCGGCGTTGTTAAGGTCTGCGCGTCTTGCATGGACTCGGCAAGCGCCCCGACAGCAATAAAAAACGCGCCATAAAACACATAACCGAGCACCAAGAATATCACGAAGAATATGATCAATTTCGGCGTAAAGGCTTTTGACAAGCCAGCCGCCACCTCCGGGTCGCCGTAGAATATCAACCAAATTAGGAACGCTATACCGATGAGGATATAGGGCGCCATAGCCGTAATGGTCAGCGCGGCAACGCCGATAAGTTTCCCGAACATAATTTCGGAAAACCGGGTCGAGGCCAGCATCATTTCCATGAGCTTATTGAGTTTTTCCTCCAGCATTGACGTCAGAAGCATATAGGAGCCTGAGAACACAGTCAGCCACAGCACGCCCGCGAGAATAGCCGCGACAATATAGGGAAGTTGATCAGTAAAAGTAACGGCTTGGCTATCCGCGCCTGCGCTCGCATCTTTTGTCGGATCAAACGATGAAATGCTGAGGTTCTCGGCACGCGCGCGCGACAGTCCTTCAGGCGTTAGCCCGCCGGTTGATAGGTAATTGCGTTCAGATTGCGCGCGAAAATATTTGCGGGCTTGGGATTTAACCCGGTCGCTATTGATTTTCGGCGACCAATAATTGATCCCCAAACTGCCGCTATCGTCATAAATGTGCAAGACGCCGTCCAGCCGTAGGTCCCGCTCATCCACACGCACAAGGCGTTCACCTTTTAGATAGGGCTGCAACTCATCAATGGAATTGGCCGGGGGGTCAATAAAGATGACCTTACGGGACGGCGCTTTTAAGCGTTTTCCCGCGCCGGGAT
>CAYGRF010000163.1:0-4815 GCA_964352275.1 uncultured Caulobacterales bacterium | reverse complement strand
CAGCGCTTTGACATTCTGTTGCAACTTCAGACGGATAATCGGTAATGGATACGGTTCGCCCCTTGATGGATACGCGGCACGCGAGGGCATCGCATATCGCTGCGCTTTTACTAAAAACATCAACCACCGGTCCTGAAACGCCAGCGCGTTTTACAAACTGCTCGCGGCCATACCGATCGGCCCGTTTTCGGTCGACATACAACCGCGTCTCGCCGGTTTCATCCCAAAACGCTACTGCCCCCTCTTGTGAAATTCGCATGTCAGGATGCGGCGTGACATACCATACACCAATGCAGCCGATAATAACGGGAGTTGCAACCATACGCAGGATAAGCGGCCCCAGACAAAGCGCGCAAAACGCAAGACCGTACAGTCCAACAACCCACCCCGGTGCGGCCGCAATATGAGCCACCGCCCCGGGCCAATTGGCAACCCATCCTGCAAGCTCCAAAACAAGTTCCAAGCCTTTCCCCATAACCCACAAAGGTATGTGTTCAGCCCCAATTAAAAATGCCGGAAAAACGGCAATAGCAGCGGGCATAACCCAAAACGTAAAAATAGGCATAGCCAGAAGGTTTCCAGCGAGGCCAAATGTGGCCATTCGGTTAAAGTGCAGCATGGCAAAGCCCGAGGTTGCAAAGCCCGCGACAAAACTCGTGACGGACAAAGACGTCATAGCTTGGCCCATTTTTGCGGCTCGGCCGGCGGGGGAATAGACTCTGCGGGCATCCCACGCCCGGTAAACCGCAACGAGCGCTGCAACTGCTGAGAAAGACATTTGAAATCCGGCACTAACAAGCGCTTCGGGATGAGCCGCTAATGTTATAACCGCTGCCAAGGCTACAGACCGCATAGAGAAAGCCCGCCGATCTAAGATAATAGCCAAGAATACAATAATCGCCATAATATAGGCACGCTGCGTAGCTACGGATGCCCCGGACATGAGCAAATAGGCTGTGGCGGCTAACGCGCCAATAATAGCTGCTGGTTTCCGAATGTCATACCGCCGCGCAAGCGGAACGCAGCATGCCAGTAACAGCGATGTTAAAGTATATATCGAACCTGCGACAGCCGCCATATGCAGGCCCGATATAGCCAATATATGAGCCAGACCGGCTATGCGAAGCACCTCGGTTTGCTCCGGCGGAATGAAGGTTCTAATACCTGTAAGAAGCCCTACTTGTAATCCCGCGGTTGTTTCAGGCGACGCCGCTAATATCCTCTGCGCCAATCCGTATCGCACTTTAACGAGGTCTCGCAGAAAACTTTGATTAAATGGTATTTGAACCGGGTCAACTTTTTCGGCTTTCGAAATCGCGTATCCATACCCGCCTATGCCGCGAAAATAAGCTTGCCGCGCGGGGTCATACCCGCCCGGAACAACGGGTCCCGGCGGGGCTGATAACACGGAGCGGATCCGAATAAAGTCCCCGGCTTGAACGCCCTGTCCCGCTGAGCTTGTGCGGATAAGCTTTGGCGTCTGTTCAGGTTTTAATCCCTCAATCTCGGTTACATGTATCTGCCACCGCGTGCGATTGCCGGACGCTTCCACAGCGCTCACCCACCCCGTGACATAATAAGCGCGCTCAAAATTTGGTAACTTTGGACTGCTTGCGGCATCTGAGTGCCACGCGGCTCTACCCAAGCCAAATAGCGCTAACATAATGAACAATGCGGGTACGCGGCCCGACCAATCGTTGCGAGAGGCAAAAACACATATACATAAACTCAATGCACAGATTGCAAAGATAACAGACAAAACGGGCTCAAAAGGCAACGCAAAGTATAGGCCGATGCCAACAGCAAACATAGCCACGCCCCACTCAAATAGAACCGGCGTTGACGCGGCACCGCGCACCGCTAATAACTCGGAAGCCTTAGCCAGAGTTTTTACGTCTAAGCTTGGGATTATCCTGTTTATTTGAACCTGCATATGAGATAGACACCATACAACCCGCCAATACAACGTAAAGATTACAACGCCTTATGACTAGCCAAAAAGTTATCACGCGCTTTGCGCCCTCCCCAACCGGATTTTTACATATTGGCGGCGCAAGAACGGCTTTGTTTAACTGGCTTTATGCTCGGCGAATGGGCGGTGAATTCAGGCTTAGAATCGAAGACACCGATAAAGCCCGATCGACACCACAGGCGACGCAGGCGATTTTAGACGGTATGGCATGGTTAGAGTTAAACCATGATGGGGACATAATATATCAAAGCCAAAACGCGCATAAACATGTCGCTGCGGCTTATGCACTCCTTGAAAGCGGTCATGCTTATCGGTGTTATTGCAACACTGAGGAGCTTGAAACATTACGCGTTCAAGCCCGTGAAAACGGCCATGCTTTCCGGTCGCCCTGGCGGGACATCAGCGAAGACAATCCAGACACACCCTTTACTGTTCGTTTCCGCGTGCCCGGCGGACACACGGCAATTACGGATCACGTTCAGGGTGATGTTAAGTGGAACAATGATGACTTTGATGACCTCGTATTGCTGCGCGCAGACGGTACGCCAACTTATATGCTCGCCGTTGTGGTCGATGATCATGATATGAGCATAACCCATGTTATTCGCGGTGACGATCACCTTATAAATGCGGGCCGTCAAACGCTGATTTACCAAGCCCTCAGTTGGGATGTACCAAGCTGGACCCATGTACCGCTCATACACGGCCCCGACGGCAAAAAACTATCCAAACGGCACGGCGCACTGGGCGTTGAGGCTTATCGCGAGATGGGTTACCTACCATCTGGCTTGCGCAACTACCTGCTCAAATTAGGATGGTCACATGGGGATCAAGAACTTTTTTTTGGCAGTGATGCCGCAAAGATTTTCGACCTTGAAGGCCTCAATGCGTCCCCTGCTCGCCTTGATTTTGATAAAATGGATTATATTAACGGGCAACATCTTCAAAACGAAGGGAATGACACGCTGCAAGACATTGGCTCTGCGTTTTTCGAGGCTGTTAATGATGGCCCTCTCGACGTTCAAAAACGTCAACGGATTGACGCTGCAATGGATACTTTAAAACCCAGAGCAAAGACACTTAAAGAACTGGCTGAAAACGCAGAATACCTTTTGGTCAATCGACCGATCATTCTATCTGCAAAAGCCAAAAAAATCCTCAAACCTGATAGTTTAGAGCATTTGCAGACTTTAAATTTAAAATTACGCGGCGTAGACTACACCAAATGGACAGCAGACTCGCTTCAACACTGCATACAGAATTATGCGGATGAAGCTGGCATTGGGTTTGGTAAGATTGGGCAGCCCCTGCGGGCAGCTCTGACGGGCGGATTACCTTCCCCGGACTTATCTTGGGTTTTGTTTGCTTTAGGGCGCGATGAAACCCTGGGGCGCCTGGCGGATGTACTGAGACAAGAGAATGAATAAGACAGAATACGGAGAGATTGATGATGGAAAATAAAATTAAAAACACGGGTACGGCTAAATTAACCATCGGTGAAAACAGCTATGATCTCCCGATTTATGCAGGGTCCATGGGATCGCCGGGCATTGACGTTCGTAATCTGCATAAACAGTCCGGTCACTTCACTTTTGATCCAGGCTACACATCAACATGCAGTACCGAGTCGCAAATTACATTTATTGACGGCGGCAAGGGACAGCTACTCTATCGCGGCTATCCGATAGAACAACTTGCCGAAAAATCAACATTTCTAGAAGTCGCCTATCTCTTGATGCACGGAAACCTCCCGAACAAAACACAGTTTAAGGGTTTCGATCAAACCATTACTAATCACACCATGCTGCATGAACAGGTTGAACGCTTTTTTCATGGCTACCGACGTGATGCGCACCCTATGGCAATGATTTGCGGTACAACCGGCGCGCTATCGGGTTTCTATCATGAAGAAACTGACATTTCTGAAAACGAAGCCCGTGACCTCGCCATGCACCGTCTCATCGCAAAGATGCCGACGATCGCTGCTCGCGCTTATAAATACTCTATTGGACAGCCCCACGTTTACCCCGACAATTCGCTTTCATATTCTGAGAATTTTCTCAATATGTGCTTTGCGGTTCCGGCAGAAAAGTATCATGTCAGCCCAGTTATTGCCCGCGCCATGGATAAAATCTTTATATTGCACGCCGATCACGAGCAAAATGCCTCAACCTCCACCGTGCGCCTCGCTGGTTCCTCAGGTGCCAACCCTTATGCCTGTATTGCCGCTGGCATTGCGTGTTTGTGGGGGCCATCACACGGCGGCGCGAATGAAGCTTGTCTTAATATGCTCCGCGAGATCGGATCTGTTGACCGCATTCCAGAGTACATTGCGCGCGCTAAAGACAAAAATGACCCATTCCGGTTAATGGGATTCGGTCACAGGGTTTATAAGAATTTCGATCCTCGTTCCCGCGTTATGCGCAAAACCTGCTATGAGGTTTTAGACGAGCTTGGCATCAAGAACCCTATACTCGACGTTGCTCTTGAGCTTGAAAAAATCGCCCTAGAAGATGAATATTTCGTCGCCAAGAAACTCTATCCGAATGTTGATTTTTATTCCGGTATCGTACTCAGCGCGCTAGGTTTTCCGACATCAATGTTCACGGTTCTATTTGCTCTCGCCCGCACCGTCGGCTGGATTTCCCAGTGGAACGAGATGCTCGAAGATAGCACGCAGCGTATTGGACGTCCCCGTCAGCTCTATTCTGGCGCTGTTGCACGCGATTATGTGGACATAGCGCAGCGTTAGCACATTTCCTGTTTAGTCGCATCCAATAGAGCATCGGAAAATTGGCGAATAAGCCCAAATCTCCTATACCAGTTTAACAGGAATTGCACTA
>CAYGRF010000162.1:0-4846 GCA_964352275.1 uncultured Caulobacterales bacterium | reverse complement strand
CGACACACTCTTTGAGCTCACGCGCCTCGGAGCGTAGCCCTTTAACTTCAGTCGTGTTCGCTTGGCGGACTATGTCGCCAGCGAGCCGTTTCTTGCCAGCCTCCATGAAGTCTTTCGACCATTTGTAATATATGCCTTGAGAGATGCCCTCCCGACGGCATAACTCCGCAACACTATCTTCGCCGCGCAAGCCGTCTAGTACAATCCGGATCTTCTCCTCTGCAGAATACTGCTTGCGGGTCTTGCGTTTGATGTCTTTGATGGCCCGCTCACCGGGCGTTTGTTTACTTGTTCTCATCTTTCTCTCCATGAGATGTAAGATGAGCGAAAAGTCTCTCTTAGCCCAGACCTAAATCTGAGACACAGGCCCTGACGTTAGACACCTTCGCTTTTTTAAGCGCGTCTATCCAACTAAAAATATGTGAGCTGGCTGCCGATCCGTATTGAATAGCTTGGGCGGTCCAAATCGCAAAATGGCTTCATTCAAAGCCTTCACGCAAAAGTCCGTGTCCTGTGTAATAGAAATCTCCACGTTTACATTGCCCCTATTTATATCGCCGCACGCACGCTATGACAAAGTGCCGCCCTGCGCGCTGCTAATCCTCCATCTGAAAACGGTAGCGCTTTTCGATCTCAGCGCTCGGAACCGGCTCGCCATTGACGGTTTTGGGGTAGAACCGGGTTCTTAGGGCTGCATATTCTGCGGCCTCGATGAAGTCATCCTCATAGCGCTCTGCGCGGGTGGAGACGAGCTCGGTCATTTCGACCCTCCCCCGATCATCAATAAAGAGCCGAAGGACTATTTGCGCCTCAACCCCTCGGCGCTGGGCGCGGCGGGGATAACGCGGCGTGACATTGCGGCGGATGCGGGGAAGCTCAATCGTTGCAGCCGCGCCATAACGCAAATCTCCCCCCGCTCCATTAGGGACACGAATACGCATGTCTGATCCGCTATCAGGGCCGCCCAACATATCGTCGGCAGGCACGGGATCGGGAAAACCGTCCGGAATCATCAAAAGTCCATTATTGATGTCATCATCTTGCGCCTCGACGCGGCCGCGTAGCGCTTGCAATGCCTCGCCACGGCTGCCAAGCAGGGCGCTACTCCAGCGAGCCTCGTAAGCGCTCAGCGCCGCTTCTTTTTCTAACTTCAGGCTCTGAATATCATAAATGCGGTTTGTAAGCTCGGCCCAATCTTCGGCCTCCCGCGCATCCAGTACGCGCAGCTGTGCTTTCGCGGCGGTCAGGCGCGCGCTCTCCGGATAGGCAGCAATAAAGTCTTTGAGGCGGGCCCGGCGCAAAGCAGGCTCCGGGTCGGTTAGGGCGGCGCGGTAAGCGGATTGCTCGGCTTGCGCCGCCTCGAAATCGGTGTCTTGAACCTTTGGCGGGGTTGTGGTGAGAACAGACGCGGCAAATAAAATGGCAAGCCCAAGAACAACGCCGCCGCTCACCCAAAGGCGGCGGCGAGCCATTTGCTCAGCATCTATGGTGGCGCCCGGCAGATCAATCTCGTCTATTGTCTCATACATTCGTATCAGGCCTTTTCGCACGCGTAAGCCGCGCCGCCGTTTTTCTGCCGTACTATAACCAGTTTTAATCTGAAAAGCGGCAAAATTTTGACAGCGAGGCAGTTAACTGATGATAAGCCAATCTCGCATCTTGAAAACTTCGCGGGGGCCGCGCAAAAGGGGCCCAGAAGGAATCTCGATCATGACACACTCCCGCCCCGTAGACCGTAAATCCCATGTCGTTCTTGTTGACGGCTCCGGTTATATTTTTCGCGCCTATCACGCCCTGCCGCCGCTCACGCGTAAAACTGACGGGCTTGTTATCGGCGCAGTGGCCGGGTTTTGTAATATGCTGTTTAAGGAACTACGGGACCAGGCCGATGAAGCCCGGCCCACACATTTCTCAGTTATTTTTGACGCTTCTGGTAAAACCTTCCGCAGTGATATTTACCCCGAATATAAAATGAACCGCTCGGAAACGCCCGAAGACCTCATTCCGCAATTCCCGCTCACCCGAGATGCCACGCGGGCCTTTGGCGCGTCCGCAATAGAGATGAGCGGATTTGAGGCCGATGACCTGATTGCGACCTATGCACGGCAGGCCGAAACCAAAGGCGCGCGGGTCACAATCATATCGTCCGATAAAGACCTCATGCAGCTTGTCTCAGACACTGTTACGATGCGCGACCCTATGAAAAACCGAGTGATCGGCATTCCGCAGGTCGAGGAAAAATTTGGCGTACATCCCAATAAGGTGATCGATATACAAAGCCTCGCCGGAGACAGTGTTGATAATGTGCCCGGCGTTCCGGGTATTGGCGTTAAAACGGCGGCGCTTTTAATTCACGAGTTTGGCGATCTGGACACTTTGCTGGAGCGCGCAGGCGAAATCCCGCAAAAGGGCCGCCGCGAAAAGCTCATTGAGCATGCCGATAAAGCGCGAATATCGCGCGAACTCGTCACATTGAAAACTGATGTGGATGTGGAGGTGCCCTTGGAAGACACAGCCGTGGCTGATCCGGATCCGCAAACTCTCTTCGATTTTCTCGACCTTATGACCTTCCGAACCCTAACGAACCGCGTCCGCGCGGCGATGGGTGAAGGCATTACGGACGGGCTACGCCGGGACGATACGCGCGAGGCTTTGCCCGCACAGCAAGACGCGCCGCAAAACATCACAATTGACGCGGAAAAATATGAATGCGTCCAAACGATGGAGCGGCTTGAGCATTGGGTTCGGCGAGGGTTTGAGATGGGCGTCATCGCTGTCGATTTGGAAACCGATAGTTTGGATAGCGCGGCAGCCAATATGGTCGGTGTATGTTTGGCGGTGGCCGATAATGAAGCCTGCTATATTCCACTTGGGCATACGGGCGGCGGAGATTTGCTTGGTGACGGCGCGCCGCCGCAGATCGATATGGACGCCGCGTTCGCCGCATTAAAGCCTCTCTTGCACAGCGAGGCGGTCTTGAAAGTCGGGCAGAATTTCAAATATGATCTGGGCGTGTTTCAGCGCTATGGTCTTTATCCATGGCCCTATGACGATACGATGCTGATGTCCTACGCCCTAGAAGGCGGTTTGCACGGTCACGGTATGGACGCTTTATCAGACATGCATTTAGGCCATAAACCCATTAGCTTTAAATCCATAGCGGGCACCGGGAAAAAGGCGAGAACCTTTAATGAATTTTCACTGGAGGAAGCCACGCCCTATGCTGCTGAAGACGCGGATGTCACTCTGCGCCTGTGGAAGTTTTTCAAGCCCAAGCTCGGCCAGAACCAAGTTGCCACTGTGTATGAGACGCTCGAGCGCGGCATGCCCCGTGTTTTGGCCAAGATGGAAAATGAAGGTATCAAAGTTGACCGCAGCGTCCTTGCGCGCCTCTCCGGGGACTTCGCGCAGAAAATGGCCGGGCTTGAGGCCGAGGCGCATGAGCTTGCGCAAACCCCGTTTAACCTAGGGTCTCCAAAACAACTCGGCGAAATATTGTTTGACACAATGGGTCTGACGGGAGGCAAAAAAACCAAAACCGGGGCATGGCAAACCGGGGCCGGGGTTCTTGAAGAACTCGCTGCGCAGGATCACCGCTTACCGCAAGTCGTCTTAGATTGGCGGCATTATGCGAAACTCAAATCCACCTATACCGACGCGCTGGTAGAGCAGATCAATCCGCGCACCGGGCGCGTTCACACAAGCTTCTCGCTGGCCTCAACCACCACCGGGCGGCTGTCATCATCCGACCCGAACCTGCAAAACATTCCGATCCGCACAGAGGATGGACGGAAAATTCGCGACGCCTTTGTCCCTGAGACGGGACATGTTCTCGTGGCGGCAGACTATTCCCAAATTGAGCTTCGGATTTTGGCCCACGCGGCGGATTTATCGACGATGAAACAGGCCTTCGCCGACGGCGTTGATATTCACGCTTTGACCGCGTCGGAAATGTTCGGCGTTGCGATTGCGGATATGGACCCGCAAACCCGCCGCAAAGCCAAAGCCATCAATTTTGGGATTATTTACGGGATTTCGGCCTTTGGGCTCGCGAATAATCTCAATATTTCCCGCACCGAGGCGAAAGATTATATCGACAGTTATTTCCAAAAATTCCCCGGTATTAAAACCTATATGGACGCGGCCAAAGCCGAAGCCCGGGAATATGGCTATGTGACAACCCTGTTTGGCCGTAAATGCCATATCAAGGGCATACGAGACCGGAACCAAGCCACGCGCGGCTTTGCCGAACGCCAAGCGATCAACGCCCCCATCCAAGGTGCGGCGGCGGATGTGATGCGCCGCGCCATGGTGCGAATGCCGGGGGCAATTGAAAACATTGAGGGCGCGCGCATGCTATTACAGGTCCATGATGAACTTGTGTTTGAGGTACCAGAAGACAAGGCTAAAGGATTAATTCAAACAGCAAGGACCGTCATGGAAGGCGCCGCCATGCCCGCCGTGAACCTTTCCGTCCCGCTGGTCGTCGACGCCCACGCCGCGACGAATTGGAATGACGCGCACTAGGGTCTGTGGACATTTAGCGCAAGGCGATGAGTGTTGCAGCAAGGTTCCATGAGGCCCTGTAACTTGTGTCCGTTTTGTCGTAACGGGTGTTCACGCCTCTGAACTCTTTGATTTTGCTGAAGTAATTCTCAACCATATGTCGCCATTTATAGTTCTCTGCGTCATGAGGAATGTGAATTTTACGGTTGCATTTGGCTGGGATCACCGCTTCGGCTCCCCGGTTTGTGAGCTCATCGCGTAAATGATCGGCATCAAAGGCCTTGTCTGCTAGAGCATTTTGCGTTTAATTGCGTACATATTTAGCGGCCTTAAAATAGTT
>CAYGRF010000161.1:0-4922 GCA_964352275.1 uncultured Caulobacterales bacterium | reverse complement strand
AATTGTAGCTTAAAAACAGTCTCAAGCTGTCCAAATAATGGGGATCACCTCAATGAATGCGTGAAGACGCGGCGGCCTTCACCAGTAACTCACAAAAAGCGCGCGTGTGGACAGAGAGCTGGGTTCTAAGCCAAATGTATTGTCCTGCATGCGGCGAACGGCCTTTAGCTGATTATTTAAACAATAAACCCGTCGCGGACTTCTATTGCGGTCAATGCTCCGAGGATTTTGAGTTGAAATCAACCAAAGGCAAGTTCGGTAAGAAAATTACCGATGGCGCCTATAGTACAATGTTAACCCGCTTGAAAAGCGATACAGTACCCAGCCTGATGTTACTGCGATATACACTACAGGATAAGATGGTTCAGGATTTGTCCGTAATTCCAAAACAGTTTTTTGTTGCTGATTTAATTGAGCGCCGCAAACCATTAGCTGAAAGTGCCAGAAGAGCGGGATGGGTCGGCTGCAACATTCTTACTGGCAAAGTTCCAAAAGCGGGCAGGATAGAATTAGTCACCAATCGCATTGCAATACCCAAAGAAGCAGTTTTAGCAAAATGGTCAAAGACCACGTTTCTGCGCGAACACAGTTTGAATAAAAAAGGGTGGGTTTTGGACGTCCTCAACTGTATCGAAAGCATAGGTGCGAACGAGTTTAAACTTGATGATGTCTATAAGTTTGAAAACTATCTTTCTGAACTTCACCCTGACAATAACAACGTCAAACCCAAAATCCGGCAGCAACTGCAAGTGCTTCGTAATGCGGGAATTTTAGAATTTTTAGGGCGCGGATCTTATCGGGTGCTGTGAGGCGGTACGCAACATCGATTCTCCCTGTTTTCCGCCCGCCCCCCGTAAAAATACTATGCTGACAAAAGACGGAACTATGATAGGCCGCGCCCGTTGGAGACTCTTATGAAACTTGCTTTGTTGTGCCGGAACCCCCGGCTTTATTCTCATACACGCCTTGTGGAGGCGGCGGAAAAACGCGGTCATACGATGGATATTATCGATCATTTGCGGTGCGTGATTGATATTGCCTCCGGCGAGCCGAGCATTGTCTATAAGGGCAAAGAATTGCCGCATTATGATGCTGTGATTCCGCGTATTGGCGCGTCGGTGACATTTTACGGCACAGCCGTTTTGCGCCAGTTTGAAGTCATGGGCGCTTATCCGGTCAACGAATCTGTGGCCATTACCCGCTCGCGGGATAAACTCCGCAGCCTACAACTCCTCAGCAAACGCGGCATCGGCCTACCCCGCACGATATTTGCCCATAAGACAAGCCATCCGGCCGAGATTATCCAGCGGCTCGGCGGCGCGCCCGTTGTGATTAAGCTGATTGAAGGCACGCAAGGCATCGGCGTGATGCTCAGCGAGACAGACCGCGCAGCCGAGAGCATTATCGAGGCCTTTGGCGGTGTTGGCAGCAACATTCTCGTGCAGGAATTTATCAAAGAAGCGGGAGGCGAAGATGTGCGCTGCCTCGTCATCGGCGACAGGGTTGTCGCGACCATGCTGCGCAAAGGCGCGGAAGGCGAGTTCCGATCAAACCTGCACCGGGGCGGCTCGGCCAAATCGATTAAAATCTCCCCTAAAGAACGCGAGACGGCGGTCGCGTCCGCCAAGGCCATGGGCTTGAATGTATGCGGCGTTGATTTACTACGCTCCAGCCGGGGCCCCGTGGTAATGGAGGTCAATTCCTCGCCGGGACTGGAAGGGATTGAGACAGCCACCAATATTGATGTGGCCGGGAAAATTATCGAATTTATTGAAAAAAACGCCAAACCCGGCAAGACGAAAACACGCGGCAAAGGATAAAATGCGCGAGGCCTTTGACTTAGCGGGCACTAGTATTGCGCCGGGCGAGCGCGGGGGCGCTCTGATACCGCTTAGCCGCTTGGCCGATCATACGGATATGATGCTCAAGACATTGGTGGTGCACGGCAAGAAACCCGGGCCCACCTTGTTTGTGAGCGGCGCGATCCACGGCGACGAGATTATCGGCGTGGAGATTATCCGGCGCGTATCAAACATGAAGGCCCTATCCCGCATCAAAGGCACACTGATCCTCATCCCGGTTGTCAATAGTTATGGGTTTTTGGGCATGTCGCGATATTTACCGGATAGGCGCGATCTCAACCGGGTCTTTCCGGGACACGAGAACGGCTCCCCCGCCTCGCAGCTTGCCTATACTTTCATGCAGCAAATTGTTTCCCGGTGCGAATACGGGGTGGATCTTCACTCCGGCGCGATACACCGGGAGAACCTACCGCAAATCCGGGCTGATCTGGACAATCCGGTCGTCAAGGATATGGCCGCCGCTTTTGGCGCGTCGATTATGCTCAATTCCAATCTGCGCGATGGGTCTCTGCGCGAGGCCGCCAGAGCGGTTGGCTGTAATATGCTGCTTTATGAGGCCGGAGAGGCGTTGCGGTTTAACGAGACGGCGGTGCGTATCGGCGTGAAAGGCGTGCTCGGCGTCATGCGGCATATCGGTATGCTGCCCAAAACAAAGCCGTCCAAACGTAAAATCACACCCGTGCAGCCCGATGAGCGGCCTCATGCGTGCGGCTAACGGTCTTGGGGACGCGGTCAAAAAAGGCGATATTGTCGCCAGCGTTGCCGGACCTCTGGGGGAGATGGAAACGCCTGTTATCGCCAAATATTCCGGCGTCATCATTGGCCGCACCAATCTGCCAATCGTCAACCGCGGCGATGCGCTGTTTCATGTCGCGCGTGTCGATGACCTCGGCGACGCCGAAGCCGCCATAGAGACCCGCACGCAAAACGCGGAAAGCGACCCTTTGTTTGACGGCATTGAGATTGTTTAGGGTCTAAGCCGAGCAACTCGCCCCGCCGAGCACGCAGAATTTCGCACAATGTGGGTGGTTGAGCTGTACGGATTTTTGGCTCTCGGTGAATGTCTTGCCAAGCTCGAATTGCGGGTCGTCCCAGAGCAGTGTACAGGCCAGAACCGACGCTTTGCCTGCGCCTTTGCGGCGTACAACCATACGGCTGCTCGCGCACATCATAGAATCCGGACTGACGTTTAAAATATCCCAGCATGCGGTTGTGATTTCCGGCACGTCAATACGCTCGTCCATTTCCGGAAACAAGATGGTCTGCGCCGCATTATAGGCATCAATGTCCCAGCCTTCATCCTTTATGAGGGCCGCATATCCATCACGCGCCTGTGCATCACTTTCCGCAAACATAGACCGCCCGGCAATATGCAGCGCGAAATCATGATCGGTCAGCCAGCGCATGCCTTTAAGCGCAATGGCAAAGCTGCCCGCGCCGCGCTCGCGGTCATGTTCGGCTGCGCTGAAATGATCAAGGCTCACCCGCAATGTCATCTTGCCGGGGAAGCGGTTTTGTAAATCCAGCAAGCCTTTTTGCACGCGCGGGCGCATCATCGGTTTCATGGCGTTGGTCAGAACCAACAAATCATGTCCGCGCTCTAGTGCCATTTCGGATAGGCGCAAGCAATCAGGGTTCATATAAGGCTCGCCGCCTGTAAACGCGATCTCAATCAGGCCGCCGCCCAGCGCGTCAATTTCGTCCAAATAAGGCGCCATATCGCCGGGCGTGAGATACACGAAATGATCCGCTGTCGGGGAGCTTTCAATATAGCAATTGGCGCACTCGATATTGCAAAGGCTGCCCGTATTAAACCACAGGGTTTTCAAAGCTTTAAACTCCACCCACGCGCGCGGCTCACCCTTGGCAGTGATGTTTGGGTGGCGAAATTTTTCGGGATCAATCGGTGCGTTCATCCGCACCGTGTAACGAATGAACGAGGCTTTGTCATACACAAGTTTGTGAGATTGCGGATTGGCGTTCAAGGCTACTTGTAAAGGGCACTTGACATGTAAAGCGTGCTTGTCTATGGAAAGGTTGCTTTACACATACAGGAGGCCAGTATGAAGCCGAGAATTGCAAAACAGAGATATACCAAAGCTATGATGGGCAGCGCCCTCGCCTATCTTGCAGCCGTATTCGGTTCGCGTTTTTTAGAAGATAAAGTCATTGACGGGAGCTTTATGGGTATCGCGGTCTCCTTGATACCCGGCTTTTTCATCGCGCTTATGGTCTGGTCCGTATGGCGCTATATGCGCGAAACCGATGAAGTCACGCGCCACGACCATACGGCTGCGATGCTCTTTAGCCTTTATTCTGTGTTGATATTCACAGGCGGATGGGGGCTTGTTGAACTGTTTAATGACAGCCTGCCGCGTATTCCGATATTCTATGTATTTTCCGGGTTTTTCCTCGTCTTTGGCGCCGTGAGCTGCATTAAGTTCAAACGCTGGGTTTAGATATGGAAAACCGGCTAAAAGAACTGCGGGCGGAGCACGGTTGGTCACAAGCCGCGCTCGGCGATCAACTCGATATTTCGCGGCAAAGCGTGAACGCGATTGAAACCGGGCGCTATGATCCGTCTCTGCCGCTCGCGTTTAAAATCGCAAAACTGTTTGGACGCCCAATTGAGAGTATCTTTTTAGGCAGCGAAGACGATTCCTAGCTGACCAAATTATCACAGGTCGAGACATCACCGCGAATCACGGTTTTCACGGACCAGCGGTTCGGCTCAATCGGTTTTCCGTTTTTGACCTGATTGGGCGCATATGAGTAATAACAGGTACCGGCTCTAAATACGCGAAAACAGCTATAGCCGCCCGCCATTGGCCCGTTATAGCTGAAACAAATATTGTTCTTGGCAATAATCCATGCGCCCGTATCGTTAATCTTGCCTTCGCGGTACACGGTCGTGCCGTCCGCATTAAACATCTCTGTAAACAGGTTTGTGCCAGAACGCTCGCGCGGCATCTTATATACGCCGTCCATTGTTGTACCGCTAAAGGCGCGCAGCAAATCATCATCAATTACGGGCGAAAGGGCCCCAACATCCGATTGAGC
>CAYGRF010000160.1:0-4936 GCA_964352275.1 uncultured Caulobacterales bacterium | reverse complement strand
CTAGAAGCAGAAGATGATTTAGAGCAAATTTATCGGCGTGGTATTGTTGAATTTGGAGAAACCCAAGCTGATAAATTTTATGACGCTCTTTTTGACAGATTTGAAGAACTGGCTAGATACCCTTATCACTATCCTGCAGTTGATCACATCATAAAAGGACTACGAAAAAGTGTTTGCGGTAAAAATACCATATATTACGAAATTATAGACTCCGGTGTCTTTATTTTATTTATTCTTGGACGGCAGGATATAAGGTTGCGGCTTAAACAACGGCAGCGTTGATTCAATAGCTGTCGCAAAAACGACCGTTTTGAGGCGATTTTAAGCCGCTCAGCTTTGAGCGGCTCTGGTGGAAAAGTACACATCTGCACCGCGTTACTTTGTGCAATGCAAGTTTACAGGTTGCTGGTGATTGAGTAGATATCACTTATGTTTCGATGCAGAAAGTGTGATCATGACAACTCTTAAACGACTTACTCTGATTGCTGCATCTGCAATGCTTTTTTTTGTCATGCCAAGCTGGGCAGCGGATGACGAGTCTTTAAGGGCGCGCGATCTTGGCGTGCCTTTCGACGGTATTCCGGGGCCGCTGAACGCCATTACGGATGTCATAGGTGTGGAAGTGGGGCACACGACTCTAATTTCCGGGAAGGGCAAATTGCGCGCTGGGAAAGGGCCTATCCGCACTGGCGTGACGGCCATACTCCCGCGCGGTAAGGCCTATGACCCCGTCTATGCAGGTTGGTTCTCGCTGAATGGTAATGGCGAAATGACTGGAACGACTTGGGTGGACGAATCAGGTTGGCTTGAAGGGCCTGTAATGATCACCAATACTCACAGCGTGGGTACTGTACGTGACGCAACTATTGCTTGGGCCCATAAACGTAAATTTTTCAAACCTCTGATCAATGAGCCAGATACATTCTGGATGCTGCCTGTCGTTGCCGAAACTTATGACGGTGATCTCAATGACATAAATGGGTTTCACGTCACCACAAAACATACCTTCGCTGCTCTGGACGGCGCCCGAAGTGGGCCAGTTGCCGAAGGCAATGTAGGAGGTGGCACGGGCATGATCACGCATGGCTTTAAGGGAGGTATCGGCACAGCGTCACGAGTACTCGACGCCTCGCAAGGCGGTTATGTCGTTGGCGTCCTTGTCCAGTCGAATTACGGTATCCGCGATACATTTACTGTTGCCGGCGTCCCTATTGGGAAGGAGATCAAGGATTTGAAAACCACCTATGGTGACCACGATCAAGAAAATGGCTCCATCATTATTGTGGTTGCAACCGATGCGCCGCTTTTGCCGCATCAATTAAAACGGATGGCACGGAGGGCCACGATGGGTATTGCACGCAATGGCTCTTATGCGTCCAACGGTTCGGGTGATATTTTTATCGCCTTCTCTACAGCTAATCCCGGGGCATGGAGCCGCGAAGAAAAAGCAAGCGTCGAGAGCTTGCCAAATGACGCCATGAGCCCCTTATTTAAGGCCACAGTTGAAGCCACCGAAGAAGCCGTCATCAACGCCCTCGTCGCGGCCCGTACAATGGAAGGCATCAATGGTAACACGGCGCATGCACTTCCTCATGACCGCCTCCGCGAAACACTCCAAAAATATGGCCGTTTAATCGAATAGGTCTCGCTCATCGATACACATTACTTGGATGCAAACATTACCAACGGCCTATTTTGGGCGTTTTAGGACTCCCATGTATGTAGCGAAAACGACCGTTTTCGCTACAAGTTTTGTGGAGCTATGAAAACAAGTGCTTACGTGATGCAAAACCCCTGTGCAAAAATGGCCTATGAAAATCGAGCCTATTTTCATGAAAAAAGAAATACTCCCGGTGAGTCATCTGATACTGTGTACTCGGCTAATCCCTTTGCTGTGAGAGGCTTGCTCCTCAAGCCTACAAAATAGTCTGCCCTGTGCCTTCCCAATCCTTCATAAACGCTGCGAGGCCTTTATCCGTTAGCGGGTGGCTTGCGAGTTTGCGGATGACGTCGGGCGGGGCGGTCATGACGTCTGCGCCGACGAGGGCGCATTCTTTGACGTGGTTGACGCTGCGGATGGAGGCGGCGAGGATTTCGGTTTCAAATCCGTAATTATCATAAATCGCGCGGATGTCCTCAATTAGCTCCACACCGTCCAGCGTGATATCATCCAGCCGCCCGATGAACGGCGAGATATAGGTCGCGCCCACTTTCGCGGCGAGCAGCGCTTGGTTGGGCGAGAAGCACAGCGTGACATTGGTCGGCGTGCCTTCGCGCGAAAGCGTATTGCACGCTTTCAGGCCTTCCATGGTCAGGGGGAGCTTGACGCAAACATTATCGGCAATTTTACGCAAAGTCCGGCCTTCGCTAATCATGCCGTCTGCGTCCATCGCCACGACCTCGGCGCTGACATGGCCGGGCGTCATGCCGCAAATCTCTTTGATGACGTCTTTAAAGTCGCGTCCAGATTTCGCGATGATGGACGGATTGGTCGTCACCCCGTCAACAAGGCCAATGGCATTTAGCTCCGCGATCTGCTCCAGATCAGCACTATCAACAAAAAACTTCATGGGGGTCTCCAAAACATATGCGACTCGGCGCGATGTCTGTTAACACACTATATGCCCGCGATGAACGCACAAATCCTGTTTCCGGTGAATATTGATACGCCGTTTGATTACGGCGTGCCGCCCGGCATGACTGTGCGGCGCGGGGATTTTGTTTACGCGCCGCTCGGCGCGCAGATGAAGCTCGGCGTTGTGTGGGGCACAAGTGAGGCTGAGCCGGGCCGAAACCTCAAAGACATTGCGCAAGTCAAAGCGGCAAAACCTCTCCCTGCCGTGATGCTCGACTTTGCCGCGTGGACCGCGCGGTATAATTGCGCGCCGCTCGGTATGGTTCTGCGCATGATTGTGCGCTCTTATAAGGCGCTTGAGCCGAGCCAAATGGCGACGCAGTTCCGGCCGGCGGATGCCGCGCACACAAAGCTCACTCCGGCGCGCGCTGCGGTTTTAGAGCGGGGCGGCCCGTTCCCGGCGCGCGCCAGCGAGATTGCCGCGCGGGCAGGTGTCAGCCCCGGCGTCGTGCGCGGATTTGCCAATGCGGGCGGGCTCTTGGCCGAAAGCCTGCCTGTTGACCCGCCGTTCCCGCTTTTGGATCCTAACCGCCCGACGATAGACCTGACAGACGCGCAACTTCGGGCCTGCGAAGGTCTCGCCGCGCAGGTCGCCAAGCGCGACTTTAATGTCAGTCTGCTCGACGGGGTGACAGGTTCCGGCAAAACCGAGGTCTATTTCGAAGCGGTGGCCGAAGCGATCAAAGACGGCGGGCAGGCGCTGGTGCTCGTGCCGGAAATCGCGCTGACCCAAGCAGGCATGGCGCGGTTTGAAGCCCGCTTCGGCGCCGTCCCTGCGCCGTGGCATTCTGCGCTGGGCGATGCAGCCCGGCGGCGCACATGGCGCGAAGTGGCCCAAGGGCGCGCGCAGCTTGTCGTCGGGGCGCGCTCGGCGCTGTATCTACCGTTCCCGGATTTGCGCGTGATTGTGGTCGATGAAGAACATGATACGTCTTACAAACAAGAAGAAGGCGTGATTTACAGCGCCCGCGATATGGCGGTGGTGCGCGGTCTTATCGGGAAAAGCGCGGTGATTTTGGCCTCGGCAACCCCGTCTCTGGAGAGCTTGGTCAATGCCCGCGAAGGCCGCTACGCGCACTTCATCTTGCCGGAGCGCCCCGGCGCGATAACCCTGCCGGATATTGGTTTGATCGATTTGAAAGACAATCCGCCGGAGAAGGGCGATTTTCTCTCAAAACCCTTGATTGACGCAGCCGCCGCCGTTTTAGAACGCGGCGAACAAGCTATGCTCTATCTCAACCGCCGGGGGTTTGCGCCGCTGATTATTTGCCGCAATTGCGGGGAAAAACTGCGCAGTCCCGACACGGATAGCTGGCTGGTGGAGCATCGCCGCACGGGCCGCGCCATGTGTCATTTGACCGGATTTTCGATGAAGATGCCAACCGCATGCCCGGACTGCAAAGAAGAGGGAAGCCTTACTCCGGTCGGCCCGGGCGTTGAGCGCGTTGCCGAGGAAGCCGCGCGGCATTTCCCCGGCGCGCGCATAGAAATATTCTCGTCCGATACGGCGGGCGGTGCAGAAGCCATTCGCGCGCGTATGGAGCGCATGACCTCCGGCGAGATTGATATTCTTGTCGGTACGCAAATGGTGGTGAAGGGCCATAATTTTCCGCGCCTGACATTTGTCGGGGTGGTTGACGGCGATCTCGGCCTTGCGGGCGGCGACCCGCGCGCAGGCGAGCGCACTTACCAAACCCTGGTCCAAGTCGCGGGCCGCGCCGGGCGCGCGGACAAGCCCGGCCACGCCCTCATCCAGACCCATCAACCCGATCACGAAGCCTTAGCGGCCTTGGCCGAGGGTGATCGCGAGCGCTTTATCTCGGCCGAGCTGGGCATGCGGGATATGCTCGGGCTTCCGCCCTATGGCCGTCTGGCCGCTGTAATATTCTCCGGGCCGAACGAAAAGGACACGGACGCAGCCGCAACCGCTTTTGTCTCAGCTGCGCCGCGCACGAAAGGCGTCGAGATCATGGGGCCAAGCGAGCCGCCCATTGGCCGCTTGCGCGGCATGTTCCGGCGGCGCATCTTAGTCCAGGCCGAACCAAGCGTGAACCTGCCCGCCTATATGCAGACATGGGGCGCAAAGGTGCGCTTGCCCAAGAAAATCAAACGCCAAATCGATATTGATCCGCAGAGTTTTATGTGAGGGGTTTGGGGAGAATTTCCGTGGCTTGCAGCCATCTTTCGAGTCCCCGCGCTGACGCGCGGCCTCAAGATGAGGAGCGTGGTGTGCCGCGAAAAGTTTTCGATAAAACTAATCGTCATATTGAAAGCAATCCTCATGCTGAGGATGCGCTTTAG
>CAYGRF010000159.1:0-4942 GCA_964352275.1 uncultured Caulobacterales bacterium | reverse complement strand
TTGGGATAAAATAATCCTCGTTTATAAAATCAGGAAAGATAGTTATTTCAATAGCTTATAAGAATATATAGGAAAATATTCCTCTTTTATGATTTTCGGGGTATAAAAGCTCAATCTTCGTGATGTGTCTGCAAATCCGCAGCGCGTCATTGTCTTTTGAGGTCATCGATGAAAAATCTGTTTACGTCCGTCTTTTCCGGATCATCCGGCGCCCGCGCTGCGCCTGAAATGAAATCAAGCCGGCCGCTTATCGCGCTCGAGCTGGCAAGCCGCGCGTCTTGGACGCCCCGCCAATACGGCGCGTTATCCCGCGAAGGGTTCCAGCGTAATCCGGTGGCCTATCGCTGCGTCCGTCTTGTCGCGGATGCTGCGGCTTCGGTGAGGCTCTGTGTGCGCAGTGAAGGCGGGCAGGGCCAGGCCGAGAAATGCCTCGGCGCTGGCAATCCCGATCACAGCATGTCGGATGTTATGGAGAGCTTTTACAGCTATTTGCAACTTAGCGGCAATGCATTCTTGGAGCTCGGCTTAGTCGGCGGTCAGCCCGCGGCGATATTCGCGCTCCGGCCTGACAGGGTCGAGATCAAGCCCTCCAGCGAAGGCCATAGGGTTTATACCCATGACACGGACCGGGGGCATAGAACATTTATGCGCGATGCGGCGAGCGGACGCTGCGCCTTGCACCACATGCGTCTCTTTCACCCCGCATCTGATACGCTCGGGTTCTCCCCTTTGGAAGCGGCGGCGCAAGCTGTGGATATTCACAATGAGGGCGGGCGCTGGACCAAAGCGCTGCTGGATAATTCCGCTCGGCCCAGCGGCGCGTTGATCTATAAAAATTCCGAGCCCGGGCATTATCTACCCGAGGAACAATTTGACCGGATCAAATCTGAGCTAGAAGGTGCCTATGCTGGCGCGCGCCACGCGGGCCGCCCAATGGTGCTGGAAGGCGGGCTGGATTGGAAGTCCATGAGCCTATCGCCCGCCGACATGGATTTTTTGGAGGCGCGGCGCGAAGCGGCCCGCGAAATAGCGTTGGCGCTCGGCGTCCCGCCTATGCTGCTCGGCATACCGGGCGATAATACTTACGCTAATTACAAAGAAGCGAACTTGGCGCTATGGCGCCAGACGGTCATGCCTATGGTGACAAAAACGGCGCGGGGATTGGAAAATTGGCTGCGCCCGTGGTTTGGTGATGACTTGTCGATTGAGCCCGATTTCGACGCTGTCCCGGCTTTGTCACAAGAACGCGCAGCCCTGTGGGCACGGCTCGAAGGGGCGTCATTCCTCAGCCAGGACGAGCGCCGCGCGCTTGCGGGATTGCCAGCTCAGGATGACCTGTCATGAGCGGCAAACATCTGACGTGGGACCGCTCCATAACCCTAAGCCTGATCGTCACTATTCTTTTACAAACTGGGGGCGCTCTCTTGTGGGTCGGTGCGGCAGAAGCCCGTATTAGAACGCTGGAGCAGCATGAGCAATACGGCACGAGCGTGGATGTGCGCTTTGCCCGCCTCGAAGAGCAAATGCAAATGGCCCAGCAATCTCTGGTGCGTATCGAGCGCCGTCTTGATCAATCGTCCCGTCAGCCCTGAGCGCCGCTTAAACACCTGAGTTAGGAACAGTCTATGAGAAACCAACCCACACCGGCGGGCCTATCGCTCGCGGGATATGCCAGCTTGTTTGGACAGCGCGATATGTCCGGCGATATTGTCCGGCGCGGCGCTTTTGCGGCCAGTCTTTTGGCGCAATCAGGCCGCCATTTCCCGATGCTGCTGGGCCACGAAACCCGTAAACCCGTCGGCGTATGGGACCGCGTTTTCGAAGACAGACGCGGGCTTTACGTGGCCGGGCGGCTATTCTCTGGAACCAAGCGCGCAGATAACGCTGTGCGTTTAGTGCGCGAGTGCGCTGTGTCCGGCCTTTCCATTGGCTACCGCGCGCTCCGGCATGACCGCACCTCTTCAGGACGTATCCTGACCGAAATCGATCTTTTTGAAATCTCGCTCGTTGCATTCCCCATGCTGCGTGATGCGAGGATTTCTCACATTAACACCCTGCTCAATGGAGAAACAAATGAGTAAACACACACCTATGGCTGAAACAATGTCAGCCGTCCCAACAGCGGTCAAAGCCGCGCAATATGATTTTGCGCAGACCTTTGCCGCCTTTAAAGACGCCAATGATCAGCGCCTTGCTGAGATTGAGGCCAAACATAACGCCGATCCGCTGACCAGTGATAAGGTTGACCGGATCAACGCAGCATTAGAGAGCCAGCAAAAGTCAATTGAGCGTCTTAGCCTATCCATGAGCCATCCGGCTTCTGTTGATCATGCTGCGCGCTCTGAAGCCAAATCCGCGTGGAGTGACTATATCCGCAGCGGCGATAGCGGCGCGCTGAAATCTTTGGAAGGCAAATCGCTCACCGCGTCCGTGGACTCTGAAGGCGGCTATGTCGCGCCAAGTGAAACCGAGACTACAATCGATAAGGCGCTTGCGGCAAGCTCGCCCATGCGCCGCATCGCCACCATTTGCCGGGTCAGCGCGGGGACGTTCAAAAAACCCGTCAGCGCTGGCGGGGCTGCATCCGGCTGGGCGGGGGAGACCTCCGCGCGTCCGGAAACCAGCGCGCCCGCGCTTGAACTGCTCGAATTCCCGGTGGGCGAGCTTTACGCTATGCCCGCCGCGACGCAGGTCTTACTCGATGACGGCGTGGCCGACGTGGATGCATGGCTGGCTGATGAAGTCCGCGATGTATTTGCCGCGCAGGAAACGGCGGCGTTTATTAACGGCGACGGGATCAATAAACCCAGCGGGCTTTTGTCAAATACTATCCAAGCCGAAAGCGCCCACACATGGGGCAATCTCGGTTATGTGGCTACGGGCACGGACGGCGGATTTGACGGCTCAGCGCCGGTTGATGCGCTTTTAGAGCTCATCTATGCGCCCAAACCGCAATACCGCCCCGGCGCATCCTTTGTGATGAACCGCCGCACGGTGAGCCAAATTCGTAAGTTTAAAGACGCGGATGGGAACTATATTTGGCAGCCAGCAAGCCAAGCCGGGCAGCCATCGACTTTGCTCGGCTATCCGCTGATTGAAGCCGAAGATATGCCGGATGTGGGCTCCGATAGCCTGTCGATCGCCTTTGGTGATTTCCGGCGCGGCTATATGATTGTTGACCGCCAAGGCGTCCGGGTTCTGCGCGATCCCTATTCCGCAAAACCCTATGTGTTGTTTTATACGACCAAACGCGTCGGCGGCGGCGTGCAGGATTTCAACGCCGTGAAAATTCTGAAATTCGGCGCGTCCTAAGACCGGACACCCCGCAAAACTTAACCGAAAGGCCGCCTTTAAGGCGGCCTTTTTTATGGAGCCTATTATGAGTATCAAAGACTTAAGTCCCCCCGGTCAAGAACCGATTGATCTGCCCTATGCCAAGACATTTTTGCGCGTGGATGGCAGCGACGAAGATGGATTGATATCCGATTTAATTGTGTCCGCGCGCCTGAGGGTTGAAGCGCTGATACGCGTCAGCCTTGTCACGCGCAGGCGTCTTTACACAACTGATAAGCTCTCGGATTCGGGGCTTTATATCAATCACGGGCCGGTATCGCAGGTTCATAGCGTCAAGGCCGTGGATAAAGACGGAACTATGCATGGGCTTACGCCCTTTCACTATACGGTGGATTTGCGGGCTGTTCCGGCACGGCTCTGCCTAAATCAGCCATATCGCTGGTCAAATTTTGGCTCCGGCACAGCTTACGCCGAAATTGAACTCGATAGCGGTTATGGGAGCGGTGCGGGCGACGTGCCAATGCCGCTCAAGCAGGCCGTCTTACTGTTGGTCGCGCAAGGCTATGAATACCGCGCGTACGGCACTGCGCCGCCTGTGCCCATGATGGTCGATGCGCTCCTCATGCCATACCGGAGCCTCAAGCTATGATTGCCCGGCTCAAACAGCGTATCGGAATTTATAGGCCGCAAACGCAGCCGGACGCGCTGGGCGGAGCTGTCACAAGCTGGCCATTTTGGGCGTCCGCATGGGCGGATGTGCGCGCGCAAACCACGCAGCAGGATTTCAGTCATGGCCGCGCCGCAGTGACTGTGCGCTACCGCGTTGTGATCCGCTTCAAAGAAAGCTTCCCCGAGCGCGCGCGGCTGATGTGGGGCGCAAAAACGCTGCGGGTTTTAACAGCCTCTGACCCCGATGGCCGCCGCGAGCGGCTGCACCTGATATGTGAGGAGGAACAACAATGATAAATCCAGCCCAAGCCAAAGACCTAGCAAAGGCGGTGCATGGCCGCCTTGCAGGCCATACGGGTATTCATGCTGTGCTAGGCGATCCGCCGCGCTTATATGATAGCCCGCCGGAAGATCCGGTTTTTCCCTACTTAACATATGGGGATATGCGCTCCGAAGACTTAAGCGGCGATGGTATTGGCGTGATGACCCACGCCTTTAGCCTCCATCTTTGGTCTCGTTATGCAGGGCGCTCCGAAGTGCTGGATTGCGTCACTCTTGTTGCTGGAGCTTTATCAAGCGAGCCGCTCCCATTGGAGGGCGGAGAAGTGGGCCTTCCGATCATTCTTTACACAGATGTGCTGCGCGCGGCTGACGGGCGAACGCTCCACGGTCTTATCCGCGTGAAATGCCATGTGCAAACTCCTGAGGCCCTGTCATGATGCCCGCACGCGGCCGCGATATGCACATCTCAGCGCATACAGGCGAGGGCGGCTATATCAAACTCGCAGGGCTCAGGACAAAGGCGGTGTCATTGCGCGCGGCGGTTATTGATTCAACCCACCTGGCCAGCCCTGACGGGTGGCGGGAATGCGCGCCGGGATCCGGGGTCAAGTCCGCGGAGGTATCCGGGCGCGGAATATTTCATAGAGCGTAATGATTGAACGTAGAATCGTTTTTTTGGATTCCCTTTTGGTTTGAT
>CAYGRF010000158.1:0-4974 GCA_964352275.1 uncultured Caulobacterales bacterium | reverse complement strand
TGCAGACCCTACATATTATCCGCTGGCTGTCGGAAAACGCTGCGCCATAATCCTAAAAAGAACTCCGCCTCAAACAAGGCTCCCACATAAGACCCGTCTGAGGCGGTATTGTTCTTTAGAACGAAAGTCTTGTAGCGCCATTGTGGTAAAGAAAGTCTTACATATCCAAATCGAGCGGTAACATGCGGTACAGCGTGGCAGCCTCGCTAGCCGGTCCGCGCCGCTCTGCGGTGCCGAGCATTTCAATATGCACGAGCTCGCGCCCGCGCATAAATAGCGCACGGTCTCCCGGACGGAATTTAATATGGGGCTTGGTAATACGCTCTGTTTTACCGTTGCGCGTGATGCGAATTTTACCTTTAAGAATAGTTTTTGTGGCCAGGCTACGGGTTTTGAACTGACGCGTTCGAAAGAGCCAAACGTCCAGGCGCTGGCTTTCACAAAATTCCTCAGCGGGTGCGCCGCCTAATGCGTCCCTTTGCATGCGTAATCTGGCCAAACTAATCCTTTTTATTAAGATCGCCCTTCAGGGCCGCAAGCGCAGCAAATGGCGAGTCGGCCATGCGCTGCTGTTCCTTTTCGCGGCGTTGATCGCTCGCCGCTTTATCAAATTTTGGTTTCCCGCCTCGGGCCTTGTCTTTTCCCGTGCCTTTACCTTTGGCTTTATCCGGGCGGCGCTGCTGCGCGCGGGTATTGGTGGATCTCGCGTGAGTTTTTTTACCGCGAAACGGCATGAACCAAAATTCCGTATTCTTCCGCTGCACGCTATTACCCTCGGCGTCCGTATCTTTGTGGTGAAACACATTGAGCGGTTTGAGTGCCGGGCGGGACTTGGATTTGGCCGCAGATGCTGGTTTCTCCGGCGTTGGTTTTTCTGGCTCTGTTTTTTCAGGTGCTTGTGTCACGGGTTCAGCCGTTACTTCGGCTTGCGCTTTGGTGTCTTTAGCGAGGTCTTTATCCGTCGTTACATCTTCATTTGTTGCGGTTTTTACTGCGCTGTCCACTGTAGTAGGCGCATCCTTTTCCGTGAACCGCGCGGGCACGGGCGCGGATAGCTCCGGTGTATCGTCGGCTTTTTTGCCAGCGTCCATGGTTTCGGATTTGAAGCCGAGCGCGGTCAGAACGCCTTGGATGTCTTCATAGCCGCAGCCTAAAAGCGCGAGCATTTCCTGCATAATTTGGAAACGGCGCGTGCCGCTCTCCGTCTGCGCTTGGCGGATAAGTCCGGCGAGCCGGTTGAGAATATCGAAGCGCACAATACGCGGCCCGCAGGCCCTGTATCCGGCGCGCGCAATGGCGGCTTCTGAGAACTGGCTGCTGTTGAATTCGCCTTCATTAGCGATCGATGTCACGCCTGCAAACGGGATGAACGGCTTACCGTCTCCGCCCGCGCCGTAAGCCGATAACAGGCCGAGCAACGCCGCGGGTTTGGGCCGGATAAGCTCGCGTAAGTATACATCATATTGCCCGAAGACAACGCCGACTTCGCGGAGCTGTCTGCGTGTATCCGGATCAAGGTCATGCACCATTTTGCCGTGTTGCTTGCGGTCAATATAGCCATCATTTTCAAGCATCTGATAAGCAAAGCCTTTAGTCTCGGGCTTAATTTTTTCGTCCTGAGAGGCGCTTAAATCTTTGAGGGCCATTAAAGGCGCGAGCTTGGCGGAGGCTTCGCCGCGCAGATAATCCCGCATCCGGTCTTCACCGAGGGCGCGCAAGTTGGCATCGCCCATTTCGCCGCCAATAATGCTCGCATCCGGGTTAAACAGGCTCCCGCCCTTGGCAATTTTGCCAACAGCTTGCCCGCCCCACATGATCCGGCCATCATTGCCGAGATTGAAGATCGCATGCTGTCCGGCGCAAATACTGGTCAGGCGGCGATTAACCTCGGGGGTGACGGCCTTCTCAGCGGCGGCTTGCAGGGCTTTGGCTTCAATTTCTGAGCCGCTTGTGTCAATGGTGAAGTCGAGGCCGGCGAGGTGACCAATTTTATGATCGCCGAGCCACACATCGCCATTATCTTTAATGGTGGTGTCCATATGTATTTGCGGTCCCATTCCTCTGAGTAGTGCGCTGGTGCGGCGATCAACAAATCGCGCCGTTAGTCTCTCGTGTAACGCATCTGATAGGCGGTCTTCAACTGCTCTGGCCGCATTTATCCAATAATTCGTATCTTTCACCCACCCAGACGCGTTTACGCAGTAAGTCCAGGTACGAATTTGGGCCAGCCGCGTTGATAATATATCAACGCCGCCCTCTGTGTGGTCGAGCCGGGCAATCCGCCGCGTAAGGAAATCATGAGGGATTTCGCCGTCATTATCCAAAATTTGCGCGTAAATATCGGATAATAATTTCACATGGGTGTCGATGGTCAGGTTGCGAAAATCCGGAATTTGGCACACGTCCCAGAGGCGCTTAATGTCTTGGGGGCGCTTGAGCGTATCTTTGACGGACGGCAGAGACATCATGCGCTCAAACGCGTCCTCGTCTGTGGCCGGAGCGACGCGGCGCAGGCGTTTATGGGGCGTCGGCGCAGCAAGACTATTGAGCAGGGCTTCGGCGGAGCTAAAATCCAGCTTGGTATTGCGCCACTCGGCATATTTCATCGGCTCGAAGATATGGTTCTCAATATGGCCCACCATATCTTCATCCATGGGCATGCAGTCGCCCGTGGTGCCAAACGTGCCATTATTACGAAACCGCCCGGCCCGGCCCGCAATCTGCCCGGCCTCCATGGGCGTGAGCCGCCTGCGCCGGCGTCCGTCAAATTTGCGCAAGGAGGCAAATGCGACATGATCCGCGTCCAGATTGAGCCCCATGCCGACCGCGTCTGTGGCGATTAAAAAATCCACCTCGCCGGATTGGTAGAGCGCCGCCTGCGCGTTGCGGGTGCGCGGCGAAAGCGCGCCCATGACAATCGCCGCCCCGCCGCGAAAGCGCCGGATCAGCTCGGCAATGGCGTAAACCTCGCCCGCCGAAAATGCGACAATCACGGAGCGTTTGGGCAGGCGGGTGAGCTTGGTATGGCCGCTAAATGTCAGGACAGAAAACCGCTCGCGGGTTTCGTGTCGGGCCTCCGGGATAAGATCCCGGATCAAAGGCCGCGCCGTATCAGCGCCCAAAAGCAGTGTTTCTTCGGTGCCGCGCATATGCAGCATCCGGTCGGTGAACACATGGCCGCGCTCCGGGTGGCCGCAAAGCTGAACCTCGTCAATACAGACAAAGGCAAAGCGGCGGGCCTGCGGCATCGATTCCACCGTGCAGACAAAATAGCGTGCAAATTCCGGGACAATTTTTTCCTCTCCGGTGATGAGCGCGCATTGTCCCGGGCTTTTAAGTTGGCAGATTTTATCATAAACCTCGCGCGCCAAAAGCCGCAGAGGCAGCCCGATCACGCCGGAGCTTCGCCCGAGCATACGCTCAACCGCATAATGGGTTTTGCCCGTATTGGTCGGGCCCAAAATGGCCGTGACGGTGGCCGGATTAAGCGGGGAAGACATAGAGTAATTATTCGCGATTCGATGCGGCGGCGCAATCGGGTATGACGGGGTTGGGTATACTTATTCATGCCGCTAAGTAGCCGCCAACTTGGCCAAAGGGAAAGGATTCGCTGATTATCGTTGCGTCATCTTTCGAGTCGCCGCGCTTACGCGCGGCCTCAAGATGAGGACAGAGCATGTTGTCACTTCCGTAGTGCTGAGTATACGTTGCGCCAGAATATTTGCGGTTTCCTCCGACCCTCATTTTGAGGCGATGCACAGCATCGGGACTCGAAAGATGACGGCTCAGTGACATGTTTGTTTAAGGCGACATGTTTGTTTAATAAGGGGTCAATGCGTTTCGATGTAACGCTGACCTGACGGCATAAAGTAAGCCGCTTAAAATCAACCCTATTTTTGCTTTATCATTAAGAGTTCTGCGGCATTTAACTTTTCGCCGTCAAAATACATATTCAGGTGCCCACCCATATAGTCTTGATCATAAGATCTAACATTGAGTGAGACTACTGTTAAAGGGATAGTATTCATATCACAAATTAGCGGCGTGCGCTTTTTGTCGCTTTGATACAAGCATGTCTTCCAGCAGTGATCGTCGCTTAAACTTAGAGCTTCATTTAAGATTGTCGATTTGTTTCCAGTTAACAATGTTTGTGTGAATTGTTCCGTTAAATTTGTTTGGGTTTTGCCTAATTCGAAGAAACAGATTCCATTGATTATCTTTGTTTCAAGACGTGGTTGATTATCATTGCAGCCCGCAGCTAAAAACAAACCAATAAGAGCATAAACATATTTCATCGCACCTAACTTAAGCATTAATGATTTAAGATAAAGTCGAAATCGAACGGTTTAAAATCACTCTATTCTGAATAAATAGGAATTGCACGAGAAAGCTTGGACTCATCCCCCGATTTCTAAACACGGGCAAAATGGAGGAAAGGCGGTGTTGCGTCAAACAGGCATGACCCAAATTTAATTTGTAAAATCGCCTGCATCTCTTAGGCTTCTTGGCAGGAGATTATGCGTTTATGGAGCCGTCTTGCCCAGCATTTCGTGGAGATAATCTGCGCCATCCCAGCGGGCCTCCGGCATTGGCCGGAAAGTATGGCCCGCTCGCATTATCCATATGTCTTCATCTCGCGCTCATTATGTCCCTATCAGAGTACCGGGGCGCTCAGCCAGACGTTTTGCACACTGTGAAAACGCAAGAGGCTATTCCCGTAGATTTGGTTAGGTCGCCGCGCTTAACATCTGCCCTTCATACGCCCAATCCGCCGCCGTTGCCCTCCAATACGGCGATAGAGACAAAGGTGCTAAAAAGCGCTCCCTTTCAAAACGCGGCACCAAAAAGCCTGGTGAACCCGCGCCCACAATTAGGTGCAAACACGCGCAAAGTCATGAAAGAGAAAAGTCCTAAACCCGGCATGGATGCTATTGCCGATAGCGGCGGGGCGGGCGAGCTTGGTCGCAGTCGATC
>CAYGRF010000157.1:0-4989 GCA_964352275.1 uncultured Caulobacterales bacterium | reverse complement strand
CTAAAAAAGCCAATGTGTTGCGACGACCAGTTGAACTCACAGCCTCATCTAAGACACTCGCACATGAGATAAAACAGCTATTTTTCCGCCGGATCGCTCATGCCTTCAAGGTTCGCATCATTTTGACGTATCGCCGCTTCAAGGCGCGCCTCTGCATCTTCGAGGTTTTTCTTGGGGTCTTTGTAAAAGGCAGAAAACTTCATCAAATTCAAAAATGTTGTATTGAGTATCCGGCCCCATAACCTCATAGGGCGGTCAAAATCAAACAATAAAATCACGCGTTCTTCGTCTGTGTCGTTCCAAACTTCATGCTCAAACGTATCATCAAATACGAATATTTCGCCTGCTTTCCACGCCGTGATTACATCATCAACCCGGATGCGGCACTTCTCGCGGTCTTTGGGAATAATAAGGCCGAGGTGGCAGCGCAAAATGCCTTTGGTCACACCCTTGTGGGCCGGAATGTGATAGCCGGGCGCCAAAATGGAAAACATCGCTGTCTGCAAATTGGGAACGCGCTCTAAAAGCTCGGCGGTTTTTGGCGTTAATTGTGTATTTTTTTCAAGCCGTTGACCAAAACCAAACAGGACAAAAGTTTTCCAGTTTTGCTCCGTCGCAAGCCGGTACTGATCCGGGGAAATTTCTTGAAATCCGGGAATCGCATCACGGAATTTTAAAACCTCTAGGGCTTCATCGCGAATGACTTCCCAATTGTCTGTGAACGCATCCATAAAATCAAAATGCTCGTTACTGATGTGCGGGGTGTCGGGCACGGCGCTTTGCCGGGATTGAATAGCCGCTATTTTGCGGACTAATTTCTTACCATTGCGTTTTACAAAAGCCCGGCGCGGGTTTGTCAGATGTTTGGGTTTTTCGACAACAGATGCCATGATAGCCTCAATCGATGCTCATGCGTTATAGTTCGGAGTGTCTATTATGCAATCTTGTGCAATTAGCAAGTCAGCAACCGCATAAACCCGCGCTACCGCTAAGCCAATATTATATTATATTAAACAACAGCAAACCGTTTGCGCGCCATTTCATGACTGCCAAACAGCGACCGGCAAATTTCATAATCTTCCGGCGTATCAAGTTCTGCCCATGCGGCCCCGTAAATATTCGTTGTTGTGACATCAACACCGCGGCGGGCCAAATCATTGATAACACTCAAATACCAGCTCCGCGTCCCATTGGGTGTGCGCATAATCGATTTGAGTTCATTGCGGAATGTTTTGCCGCCCTGCCCCATAAACCGGATCATCCCGATGGACTCGCCGTGGGTTTCTTGGGGCAGAAGGGTTTTGCCAATCGCGGTCAAACGTGATCCTTCCAGTGTCACTTTCATATCGTCACCATCATATTGATCCTTTTGATCAATCGTAACAGTGATGTCGGACGCTTGAGCCGTCAGCACAGTTTCCAAGACCGAGGGGCTGAATAATGTATCCCCATTGATCAAGAGAAAGTCAGATTTCATCGCCTTTCGGGTCATCCAGCAACTGGCAAGGTTGTCAGCAACTTGGAAAAATGGATTGAAAAGCGTCTTAACACGGGGCCCTGTTTTCCGTGCCTGTATTTCCGCTTCAACCATATGCGCATTAAAGCCGGTCACGACTGTGACTTTATCAATGCCGTATTTGAATAGTGTATCAAGCTGCATACCCAGCACGGTGGTCATACCGATCGGCAGAAGGCATTTCGGCTTGTCTGTCGTCAAGGGCAAAAGGCGCGATCCGCGACCAGCGCTCAATATAATTGCTTCCATTACAGGCTCCACATAGGCCAAAATGCCGTTCGAGGTCAAAAAATAAGCGGCTATTAAAGCCGCCGGATAACCGATACGTGTACATTAAGTCACAAAAGCGTAATATATCAACACATAGCGGCGCATTTGAACAAATCGTGATAAGTGTGTTATTTTGTTTCAGTCCAGCGGCGGCACATCAAACCCATAAAAACAAGGCTTTACACCCATTTTTCAACTCTGAGGCTAGGAATAGTTCTGCTGATCGCTTCAAATTTCGGTTTAGGGTCAACGGCAACACCCGCCTGCGTGTATTGGAGCAGCGGTAAATCAGCGGCACTATCAGAGTAAGATATGACGGGCACTTTGTGTTGAAGGTCAGGGGAGCCATCAATCACAGCCATAATACGCCGCAACTTTTCTTCCCCGTAACAATTTTCCGAGGCAAAGCCAGGCGCTAAGCGCTGTTGCTCGTCCCACGCCATATCGGTCGCAACATAATGCGTCACGTTCAAACGGCGGGCAATCGGCGCAACCAGAATGTCTACAGCAGCGCTAGCGATGAAAATCTCATCACCGGCTTCGCGGTGCTTGGCCAGCGCTTTGATAGCACCGGGCTTTAATCCGCCGCGCACTTCCCTCTCGGCAAAAGCTTCGCCCATAGCCATGAGTTTTTCTTTTGGCCACCCCGCCATTGCCCAGCGCATCATGGCTTGTTTAACGCGAATACGGGGCAGATGTCCTTGCTTATAGCGCCACTGCGTCCAGCCAGCGCTGAGCAATAGGGGCAGCCAGACATGCGGTCTGCGCTTCACGCACATCCACACGAACCGCCCCCAGGTTCCGCGCTTGGTTATGGTGTAATCAAGATCAAAAATCGCAAGATTTGAAGTGCTCATATTATTCCAGCCATGACATTAGGGGCCGCGGCAATAGCGCGGAAACAATCAGAGCCCCAATATTGAAAACAATGCAGACCCAGGTCCAAATTGCCACGGCGTAAAAGCCCCAGCGCCCGGCTTCGGGTATAAACGGCATGAGCAATATCCCGATCATAAAGATAAACATATTGGGATTTCGCCGCGCCGTAATAAACCGCAACCCGGAATTGATAGGCCGCCAGACATGAATATGGAAGCCATGCAGAAGAATGAATATGCCCTCAATAATCCGGTCAACAATATAGCCAACAAAAATCGCAAGCAGCGCTAGCACTATGGGATCAGATAGATCCGGAGCCATGGTAAGCGTGCCTCCCAACCCTGCAAACCATGCCCAGTACCAAAACGGGGGATGGATAAGGTCAATCCCGTGATCATAGGCATTGCCCCACGCCGAATAGGTCATGGTTGTTCGCGCAAGTTTTCCGTCTACTGTGTCCAGAAACGTCATAAACCAACCCGTCAAAAACCCGAGCACCCATTGGCCTTGCCAAAAATAGTAAAACGCCAAAACCGTCATAATGAGGCTTAACGTCGTCACCATATTGGGGGTTAACCGCATTGCTGCGCACAGACGCGTGATGTAAAAGGCTGGAAGAGGCCAAACAAATTTGGTCACAAAATCTGTGATACCCTTATAAGAACTATCAAATTGCCGCTGCATAATATCCCCAGCCGGAACCTTGCGAATATCAAGCGCGTAGGGCGGCTCGGTTTTACGCAGTGTCTTATTATAGGTTCCCGAGAGTTCGGTTGGGGTTTTGGCCCTCAAGCCCAGCGCTTGAAAGTGAACATCTGCGGTTTTGTGCCCGCATAGCGCAGCGTGAGATATATCTCCATGCACCGCCACAACGACGCCTTCATCAATTAGAGCCGTATCCGGGCTTTGCGTGAAAGCCTTCAAAAGCGGAGAGGACAAAACATAATTGACGTCAATGCTGATAGCCTTCCGAGTATCCTTTTCTGGGATGCAACCAACTTTTTTAAAGGCGCGGCGCTGCCATTGCGAGAGCGGCATACCCCATAATTTTGCCTGTGTACCGCCGAGTAAGTTCAAACCCAAACCGCCGGATGATATATCGGTTTCGGGTATGCTATTTTCCTTTGCTATAGCTTTATTGAGTGTCGCTTTCGCGGCGACTAAAACCGCGATAACGGCAAATCCGTTTCCTGCTAACATAGCCCAGCCCGGTGCCATACGGCCAATGGTCGCGCTCAAGGTCAAAAATGCAGTAATATAAACGATCAGCGCCGCTCCCCGCACATAAATCGCGAGTTCCGGCTTATGGGCTGCGTAAAAAATCGGATATAGCGGCGCAGCAACACCCAGAAACGCAGCCGCCGGAACAAGCAACGAAGCTAGCGGCGCTGATTTAACATAGTCTGGACCGAAAATACTCCCCAGCAAAGCCGGGCCGCCGAAAAACACAAGCAGCGACATAGCCAAACCGAACGAGAGCAGTAGAACACCTGCGCGCATGACAATGCCCCAGATTTTCGATGCATCACCATTAGCGACAAGCTTGGCCAGTTCGGGATAAATGACCTGATCAAGAAGCTTAAACCCTTCGGATAGAAGCTTGGCAACTTCCTCCGCAATTTTATAAACTCCGGCCCATGCGGCGCCAAAGACCGCCATGACTAATAGCAGCGGCAAATGCAGGCTCCCCGTGGCAAGAGTCGAGTCGATATTCGATTTTATCACAAATGGCCAAAGCCCGGCGCGCGGGCGAAAGAAATTCAGTTTCGTACGAAATACACGCCCCAAAAGCCGCCGCTTATAAAGCTCGCGCAGCCCCATCCCCATCATGCAGATATAAGACAGGAATGATGCAAAAAACCAGACGGCAAGAAACCCCTCAAGCCCCCACCCGGCCCACGCCGCATAGACCGAGCCAAAAAACCGCGTGACCGGCATAATCAAAGCTTCGAAGGCAAGAATAACAAAGCGGTCAAAGAGCCGGAAAACACCGATAGATGTCCCGATCTGCCGCGCGAAAACAACCAGACAATAGATGGCTGAATAATTACGGAGCGTTTCAACATCAAGGCCCTCTTCGGGGCCAAGGCCGGGAAATTGCCCCACAATCCAAACAACAAAACTAAGCAGAGCCACAGAGGATAGATAGGCAAAAACAACAGAAATAATATCCAGCCGGATACCAAATTGGATCAAACGCGCAAGGCTGTCGCAATCGTCATGCTTTATATCGTCTGTGCCAAAACGGATGATCGACTGCCATGTTTGATATGTCGCCACTTCGGCGAAAAACAACATATAAGCATGGAGAAATATCACCGTGC
>CAYGRF010000156.1:0-5036 GCA_964352275.1 uncultured Caulobacterales bacterium | reverse complement strand
GTGAGGGGTTCATCCGCCGCAGCGCGCGGTATAGCGCAAAAGGGCTGGCGGGCAGCGGGGCTGATAAGCGCTGTCCAATGACGCCTTGGAAAATATCCCCGGCTTTAATATAGTCTTTGGCCCGCTTGACTCGGCTAGCGAATTTTTGCGCGTTCGTGCCCAAAATCGGCGTGATGTTTGGCAGCGTCTTGGCGGAAACTGCGCCGCCTTGTGCGGGCAGGGATAAATCGCGCTGGACGTTTTGTATGCGCGCCACGGCGGCCGCATAAGCCTGCGCTGCCGAGCGGTGATCAGGATAGACAGGTGTTGAGATGATAATCTCTTGCGCAATTTGGTCGAAAATGGCGACAATGGTTGGTCGGGTCATCACCGCATCAGGCGTGCCAATGGGGTCGGGATTATCGCTCTTCAGCCGCTCGACTTGGCGGATCATATCATAACCCAGGTAGCCAAAGAGACCTGCCGCCATGGGCGGAATACCGTCCGGCAGAGCAAACGCGCTCTCAGCTTGAAGGGCTCGTAACGTATTGAGCGGCGCGCCGGACAGGTCTGCGTAATTGCGGGCTGCAATGGCCGCTTGGCCGCGCGCACAATCTGCTCGGTCGCCAAATGAGCGCCAGATAATATCCGGTGAAAAACCGATAAATGAAAATCGTCCGCGCTGCTCTCCGCCTTGCACAGATTCAAACAAAAACGCATAGGGTCGTCCGGCTGCTATCTTTTGATAGGCGGATACAGGCGTGTCGAGATCATTGATGATGCGGGCATAAACCAATTGCGCCCCGCCATTGTCATAGACGCGCGTAAAATCACTTTCAGACGGGATGACAGGAACATCCATGACAGACCTTTGCGGCTACTCTTCCGCCGTATCAAGGCCAAGTATAGATTTGATCGTATCGGGATATTCGTTGACAGGGTGCTCAGAAAGAACGGCAGCTTGGTAAGCTTGGTTCAAATCCGAACGGATAGCGGCTGTCGCTTGGTCTTGGAGAATATCGGCATATTGACCGGCCAAGCTGTCCTGATTGGCGATAATGTCGGTGAGCTTGGCAACTTGCCGAGTGAGAGGTTGCGGGCCCGGCCCGCGTTCAATATCGCCAACCGCGCTATCGAGGAGCCCTGCGGCCACTTGCGGCCCAAGGCGGTTTCCGGGATTTGAGCGGACAAGAATAACCGTATCAACACGGGCCCCATTATCGATAGAGGTTGCAATGTCGATCAGGCTTTCGCCGTCTTGCGCGCGCGCGGCGAGATCGCGGGCGATGTCATCAAGAGCTTCATTGATTTTTTGCGTTGTCCACGCGGTCTTGGCTGCGTCTCTGACATCTTCAAACGGACGGCGTTGTGATTCGCGTATATCGTCAATCCGCAGGACGGCCCAACCGCCCGTCGAGGTTTCAAATAGATCTGTAGGGTAACCCATATCATTGATGAAGGTTTCCGTGAGAATTGTCTCGTCATCGGCAATGCCTTCCAGCCCTTGGAATCCTGCCAGCCTTAGTCCGTCAATTGTCGTGCCGGACCGGTCAAAAAAATCAATCGATGCATAAGGCACGCCCGCAGCTTCGGCGGCTTCTTCAAGCGACGCGCCTTCATCAAGCGCGTCTTCGATCTTTGGCGTAATATCGAAAAGCTTCTCTTCGGCTTTCGATTGCAAAAGTTCGGCTTCGAGTTCGGATTTGATGGAGTCAAAATCCGGCGTGACGGCAGGTGTCACAGAGTTCACAACAACCGCATACCAGTTACCAAGGCTGCCAAGTATGGCTTTGGCTTCGCCGTTTTCAAATTCAAAAGCGGCCTTTGCTGTTTCGGGATCCAGTATGGCTTCGGGTTGCACGTTCTCATAGGTAATGGGTTCAATCAGGTTGAGCAGCGATGCCACCGTGTATGGGTTATCGCCCGCATTGAGACGTCCTACAGCTTTCAGTGCTGTAGCTTCATCACTCGCTGTAATTTGTGCCAGTGACCGGGTTTCAGGGGAACCGACTTCGCCGAGTTCGATTTTATATTTGAACAAATCATCAAGCTCGGCTTTTGTGATCTCCAAATCCGGTAACATATCCCTCGCTTCGAGCCTGATGAGGCTGATGCGCCGATATTCCGGAGCCGTAAACTGAATAGGGTTTTCATCCATATAGGTTTGCAGGTCTTCGTCCGTAGGTTCCGGCGGCGCGCTGATGGCTTGGTCTGTGAGTGTTAGAACTTGCGCTCTTCTCTGCTCTGTGAGGTATTGATAACGCTGCTGCGCAAATTTCAGAGGGGCGACGACGCCGCCATTGATAGCTGGGATCGTTTGCCGTTGGCGCAAGTCATTGATTAAGTTTTGTTCAAAGGCTGCGCGGCTAATGGGAGGGCGCTGCTGAGCCAAAATTTCATTGAGTTTCTGTTCGCTGAACTTACCGGTCAGCTCATCCCGGAAGACTTCAATCTCCGCCACGTAATCGAGCGCAGAGCGTGAGTTCACTCCGATGCCGAGCTCATCAGCATCGACCTCGATGACTTTAGAGGTTAGCAGGCGCTGAAGGACTTGGCGGTGAATACCCCGGTCAAAGGCTTCTTGGTGGGGGAGTTGCCGTCCCTCGGTTTGCGCGAGCGATGCAAGCTCACGCCGGAATTCCAATTCAAACTCCTGACTCGTTACTTCATGTTTCCCAAGGCTCATAGCCGCGTTTTTACCGCTGGGGCTGAACACATCATTGATGCCCCAAACCGCGAAGGCGAGGACCAGCAAGGCAATCAATATGCCGACAAGGATAGCTTGAATTTTTGAACCGATGGACTGAGCCATAATAGACGACCTTTATAATGCCGTGACTACATAGCGATGCCGCGCGTTGCCCGCAAGCAATAGAGGGCGTAAATTAGGTCTTTAGTGCAGGTTTACTGGCTCTAATTCTGCCCTGCGCTCATCGCGGTTTCAGTGCCGGGAGCAATACCGCTCGCCAAATTACGTTCTTCGACCAACTTATCGATGAGTTCGGCGTAAAACAGCCGTAATTCTCTAGCTTCTGATGTATCAGCCTCCGGATCCGGCTGGGTCAAAGGCCGCCGGGGAATGCCTTTATGTGCCGCTGTCATAAATTCCTGCCACGCGTCTGCCGGTAATAGGCCGCCTGTCACCTTGATCATGGATGAGTTGTCATCATTGCCCATCCAAACGCCCGCCGTATATTGATGCGAGAAGCCCATAAACCACCCATCCCGAAAGTCTTGCGATGTCCCGGTTTTGCCGCCAATTTCCCGCTCGCCAATGCGCGCGCCATAGCCTGTACCCGTGGCGACAACATCGCGCAGCATGCTGACCATCTGGCGCGCATAGCGTTCAGGATAGACGCGCGGCGGGGCCACAGCTTGGCGCGTGTAAAGGATTTCACCGGCCGTGTTAGATACGCTTTCAATCATATAAGGTTCACGTTTTATGCCCTCATTGGCAAAAACCATATAGGCGGTGACCATATCAATGAGCGTGACTTCTGATGCGCCAAGGGCAATGGATGGATGCGCCCGCATTTGCGTACTGATGCCAAAATTTGTTGCGAGGTCGGCAATTTTCCCCGGGCCAATTTCGCTGCCAACCTGCGCGGCGATTGTATTGATCGATAGCTTTAAGGCTTCGCGGATGGTCATCGGGCCGCGGTAGCGTTTTGTGTAGTTGGCGGGTGTCCAGTTACCGATTGTTGTCAACTCGTCCACGCGCACGGTGCCCGGCGTAAAGCCTTGTTCCAAAGCGGCGGCATAAACAAAGGCCTTAAACGATGAACCGGGTTGACGCCGCGCTTGCACGGCGCGGTTATATTTACTGACATTGTAATCTCGGCCGCCGACGAGTACGCGCACCGCGCCGCTATTATTATCCATCATCACAAGCGCGCCTTCGCTGACTTTGCGGCTCTTTTCATGTTTTGAAATGACTGAGTTGAGCGACTCGTGAGCTTTAGTTTGTAAGGCTGGATCTACCGTTGTCTTTATGATCAAGTCTTTATATTTATGGCCGACCAATTCTTCGGCTCGTTCTGATAACATATCAAACAGGTGGCCAATCACCGCGGGTTCAACAGGAAACCCTTTATCCTCGGCGATGACGGGCGGGTTGTTTTCCGCAAGCGCCAGTTCTGTGGGGGAAATCAGGCCGTTTGCCAGCATGCGCTGCAGAACGAGTTTGGAGCGCTCGAGCGCTTGATCATAATTGCGCGTTGGATCGTACCGACTCGGCGCCTTGGGGAGTGAGGCCAGCATTGCCGCTTCGGCGAGGCTGACGTCTCTACCGGATTTGCCGAAATAATGCTGCGCCGCAGCTTCGATGCCAAAAGTGCGGCTGCCCAGATCAATACGGTTTAAATAGAGTTCAAGAATTTCCGGCTTTGAGAGCACTTGTTCCATCTCATAGGCCAGCCACATTTCTTGGAATTTCCGGCGGTAGTTTTTCTCGGGTGTCAGCAGCATGTTTTTGACGAGTTGCTGCGTCAGCGTTGATCCGCCTTGCCGGGTTGTGCCGGATTTCGTGTTTTCGAAAAAGGCCCGCATGATCGCTTTTCGGTCAATACCCGCATGTTGGTAAAAACGCTCATCCTCGATCGCTAAAAAGGCGGCGGGGAGGTACTCCGGCATCTCAGACATCTTAAGCGGACGGCCAATATTGGGGCCCCTATGTCCCATCACATTGCCGTCTTTATCAAGCAGGGTTACATTGGCCTGTAGGTTCATTTCCCACATGGTGTTTTTATCCGGAAGCTGCGGTAGCCCTTCGAACAAATAGGCTCGCGCCTCGAAATATCCGATGCTGAAGACGATCACGAGCGTTGCCAAAATGCCGAGCAGCCAGCGCGATTTGTGCTTAGTGCGGTTGTCATTTGCCGCATCTATGTCTGCTCTAAACGTATGCATAGATTTCCTCTATCCTATTATAGCACGAACCGCTAGCCTACGCTGCATGACTCGTGCCCAAAACCCTCCGTTCTGGAAAACCAAAGATATGGCAGATTTAAGCCAGACCGAATGGGAAAGCCTGTGCGATGGCTGCGGTAAATGTTGCT
>CAYGRF010000155.1:0-5109 GCA_964352275.1 uncultured Caulobacterales bacterium | reverse complement strand
CTTGGTAAAGCCAGGCTTGCAGCAGGCCTGCAATAATCAATGGTATTGTCAGCCGGTCCGGCAATCGAAACGTGCGTAAATCTATCCACGACAAAATGCCGAGGGCGGCGATCAATAGGGCTGAGATGGCATAAAACACGCATGTATATAAGCGCAGGGAGCTTTTACGCCAAGTGATAAGCCTCTTGCATTTTCCGATACTTATTGATAATCAATATGAAAAGGAGACCCTATGTGGTATCAACCCGGTGATGTTGTGCGTGTTCGCGTGAACGGTTTTATCCAGCACGAAGGCATTATGACGGATATAGGCCGGGTGATTTCCAATTCCCGCCGTGCGGGGCGTGTCAGCGAGGAATCCACGCGGGCTTTTGCGGGGGGACGTAAAATTGAACATGTCGGCCGATTATCCAGTATGCCCGCAGACCGCGTGATTGCACACGCCCGCGCGCGGATTGGTGACCCTTATCATGCGTATGATTATAACTGCCAACACTTTGTCCGTGAGTGTTACGGTCTTGGACGGCGTAGCCCGCAAAAGAAGCTTGCACTTGGTGCAGCGGCTCTGGTGGCTTTGATTGCAATTTTTTAGAGCCTTGTAGGTTTTTCGCTTTTGACGTGTTACCATCGTGTCAGGAGGCCGCCGAATGACTGAAAAAATAATCGACTCTCACTATTTCAAAGCCAATGTCAGAGACGGGCCGTGGGGAACCATTCTGGGAACACCCCGGCAAGGTACGCCCGTTGAATTAACTGGCGAAACATCGGGTGATTGGGTCAGAGGCACTCTTGATATTGAGGGTGATTTAATATCCGCCTTTGTGTCTAATACGGTGCTCCGGGACCCAATTTCTGAGGTGCGTGAAGACCTCATGCGTGAATGTATCGCGCAATTTTACCGGTTTAGAGAAGGCGCTGCGCAAGAGCATCATGATCCTTTTTCAGATTATGTCGCTGAATATTGGCGCTTGCTGGGGGAGCCCTATACGGGGGAAAACCGCGACGTTCCATGGTCAGCGGCCTTTATATCTTGGGTCGTGCGAAAATCTGGTGGTTATTCGGGATTTAAATATAGTATTCGTCACTCTAATTATGTCCACCATGCTATCAATGCACGGCTGACCCACGATGAAAACGCACCTTTCTGGGGTTTTCAGTTGCATGAGCACCGCCCGCAACTTGGCGATATGGTGTGTGCGTGGCGGCTCAACGCCATCGATTACGACCATGCCGCAACGCATGACCAGTTTCCAAGCCATTGCGACATCATCGTAAGGATTACGGATACAGCCGTGAAAACGATTGGCGGAAACGTCCGGCAAAGCGTCAACCGCGATACGTTTAATCTCGACGCGAACGGGTTTTTAAAGCCTGAGAAAAATGTGTATGCCGTTCTGCGAAACAACCGATAAGGCGGCGCTTAAAAAATTTTCGTGTAGCATTCTCACAGCAGTTATGGCACTGATTTTAAGGGTATTTACACTATAAACGGGGCATAATCGTGAAATATTTTTTAAGCGGCATTCTCACTGTAGGAGCAATTTTTATAAGCGGCATTGCAATGACGGCAGATGCAGGCGAACTTCGCGCCGGTATCTGGGAGCATGATGCTGAGCTTTTTGGTATAGGCGGTAAAAAAGGCAAGGAAACCGGAGAGGCCCTGTCTCTGGAATACCGCTGGAAGTCACCGAAGTTTTTGTCATGGGCGCGCAGTCCGCAGCCCTATATTGGCGGTCTGATTAACCTTAATGGGAATACAAGTTACGGCAGTGCTGGTCTTGCCTGGCAAGGCCACATCAGCGAGAAGTTTTATCTGGAATATGCCACGGGCCTGACCGTGCATGACGGTACTAAAGAAGTGCCGAGCCCGAACAATCAAACCGATCCGCTAATTATCGCTGAGCTGATCCGCCGGAAAAATACAGAAATTGAATTTGGCAGCAGCGTTTTATTCAGAAACGCTTTCGGCATTGGTTATGATTTTAGCGATGACCTTGGCGTTGAGATTGTCTGGGAACATCTCAGCCACGCAAAAATCTTTGATGATGTCAATGAAGGCGTCGATAATGTTGGCGTTCGCTTTGCCAAGAAGTTTTAATCCGGTCTGTTGCCAATCTTGATTGATTTTACCTGCATGCGGGAGTACGTCCCGCGCAAGGATTAAATTATGACAGACTTTCAACCACTCTTAGGCCTTGGCCAAATCGCCGATGATTATGATGCTATTTTGTGCGATATTTGGGGTGTTATCCATAATGGCCGCGAACCATTTCTGCGGGCTTGCGATGCGTTGGAGCGCTTTCGTATGGAACGGGGCCCTGTTGTCCTAATTTCCAATTCCCCCCGCCCGTCTGTCGCGATTCCGGAGCAATTCCGCGAAGTTGGCGTTCCGGGAGAATTTTGGGACGCTGTGGTTACGTCAGGCGATGCGACCATCGACGAGCTTGCGCGCCGAGCACCGGGCCCGGCTTTCAAGCTCGGACCCGACCGGGATGACGGCATTTACGATAGTCTCGACATGCATTTTTCCGATCTCGAGGATGCAGCCTTTATTTCTTGCACGGGTCTGTTTGAAGACGATTTCGAAACGCCAGACGATTATGAAGACCTTTTGCGAGAAGCGCTTGATAATGCTCTGCCCCTCGTCTGCGCGAACCCTGATGTGAAGGCGAAACGCGGTGACAAAATTATCTATTGCGGCGGCGCGCTTGCGGAAAAGTACGAAAAAATGGGCGGCGAAGTGATTTATGCGGGCAAGCCGCATGCCCCGATTTACCGCCTCTCCCGTGCGTGGCTCGAAGAGGTCATGGGCTATGTTCCGACAGCCGACCGGATTTTGACGATTGGCGATAATATTTTTACAGATTTGCGCGGCGCGCAAAATGAGGATTATGACTGTCTGTTTATCGCGGATGGCCTGTACGCCGACACCTCAGAAAAACTCAAAACTCTACTCACCGATCACGGCATTACAGCGCGTTACATGGCACCATCTCTTGTGTGGTAATTCACCATTGGAAAACGCCGCAGAGATTGTTAATAAGGCGTCCTTGAAGGCGGGATAATTATGGCGATTAAGCAAAAATATTTTCTAGAAGATTTGGAAGTCGGCATGAAAGCGACGACCAGCATGGTCATCACGGGTGAAAAAATTGATACATTTGCCGAAGTGATTGGCGATTTTAACCCGATCCATGTGGATGCCGAATATGCGGCGCAAACCATGTTTGGTCGCCGCATTGCGCACGGTGCTCTATCGGCGTCGCTGATTTCCAATGTTTTGGGTAATGATTTGCCGGGGCCAGGCGCGGTTTTTGTCGAACTTAATCTGCGTTTTCGCCGCCCGGCATTCATTGATGATGAAGTGACAGCCGTTGCCGAAGTCGTTGAAATCAATGAAAAAACCGGACGCGTGCGAATGAAATGCCACTGCGAAGTGGGCGGTAAGCAAATTTGCCGAGGAGACGCGGGCGTTGTGGTGTCAAAGCGCCCGAAAGACGACGCATAATTTGAAGATTTTAACGCATTATTCTGGTTTGACGGCGCGCGATAAGGGCGCTGTCATTGCGCTGGGTAATTTTGACGGCCTGCACCGTGGGCACCAAGCGGTTTTGCAGCACGCGAAAAATATTGGCGATGATATTGGCGCGCCGCTGGCGATCGGCCTGTTTCGCCCGCATCCTTTTCGGTTTTTTAAACCCGGCGCGCCGCCGTTCCGCCTGATGAGCGCTTCGCAGCGCGCAAAAGTCATGCCGGATCTCGGCGTCGAGCGCCTTTACGAAATCCCGTTTGATGAGACCTTGCGCGATATGGACGACGAAACCTTTGTCGAAACCGTGTTGCATCACGGCCTCGGCTCGCGCCATGTGGTTGTAGGGAAAGATTTCGGCTTTGGCAAAAACCGCTGCGGTAATGCGGAAACTCTGACAGCACACTGCGCGGCGCGCGGTATTGGCGTCAGCGCTCTAGAACCCGTTGGCCTGCATAAAATTTACGGCAAATATGGCTCCACAGAAATCCGCAAAGCCCTTCAGGCGGGCGATGTTTTTCATGCGGCGCATATGCTCTCGCGGCCTTGGGTCGTAGACGGGAGTGTCAAAACAGGCGCGCAGCGCGGCCGCACCATCGGGTTTCCGACGGCCAACCTTGATTTTGGTGACCTTGTGAGGCCAAAATTTGGAGTTTATTGCGTTGAGGTACGCCTGCCTGGTGAAGATGTGTGGCGACCCGGGGTTGCCAATACCGGTAACCGCCCGACTGTGGGCGGCGAAGACGCACGCCTCGAAGTCAATATTTTCGACTTTAATCAAGATATTTACGGTCAGACGATCGAGGTCGCGTTTCGCAGTTTCATCCGCGTCGAGAAAAAATTTGATAGTTTTGACGCGCTTAAAGACCAGATTAAAAAAGACGCCGATGGTGCCCGCGCTATGTTTGGCCTTGCCTAGGCTCAGAACCTAATTTTCGGGGCTTGCAGTCTCTTCATCTGTATTTTTCGCGCGCTTATCCCACGTATAGATCGAGTCGATTAGGCATCGATCCGGGCCAAATCCGGTATTGTCTTGCAGAGAAAATGCGGAGTCTGAGACAATCAAATAGTCGCCGCGGCTTACACAGGACAATGTCGAGTCTATCGCAATCGATTGTGCATGGTCCAGATTGGGGCATATGCCGCTAACTTCAACAATATAGTTTTTTGACACCCCTGCGCTCAGCACGACTGTATCGCGCATCGCGTTTGAAAAACCATCAATGCTACGGTTAAAACAGATTTTCTCCACGGGCTCGCCGAGACGGGCATCATCTTTAAATGCTGCAATGCCGCGTTCTTTCGGGTTGGCGTCTGTAGCCGTAGCGCAAGCGGTAAAGGCTACGCAGCTCGCAAGTGCTAAGTATAAAGTCAGATTTGGTCTCATGCTATACTCCTAAAGTTTCGCAATAAGTTATAAATCATAACGCCTTATCGCGCCTCTTGTTCCGAAGAGTATAGCATAAACGGCCCGGCCTTATCTGTCCGGAGGGTTACGGATTGGAGAGCCGTTTCCTTTAAGGCTTAGGGCCTGTGGACACTTAGGGTGGAGATTAAGATATGAAGCAAAATCATCCAGT
>CAYGRF010000154.1:0-5266 GCA_964352275.1 uncultured Caulobacterales bacterium | reverse complement strand
AGGTATTGCTTGGGCCATTGTTGGCGGCGAAAGCAAAAGTCGCTGCAGACCAATGAAAGAAGAATGGGCGCTCGACCTACGAGACAAATGCTTCGAGGCAAACGTTGAGTTTTTCTTCAAGCAATGGGGCGGCTTTCGTCCTAAGTCCGGTGGCAGGTTGCTTGATGGTCGTCACTATGATGGCTTCCCTTGGCACCTAATGTCCAAAGATCTCGCAAAAATCACCAAAGCGAAGTTTGAATAATTGTATGGGGGCCTAATTCCATAGGCCCCCATTATAACGCCAAATATAGGTTCAGAAAACTATTAGAAGCTATCAAAAATTTTGAGGTCGAAAGGATGTGCTATCTTTAGAAGTTGATCGCGACGATACTCCATTGAACCACCGTCTCCATAACTCGGCCGGCTATTCTTATGTCCCATGAGCAAACATCGAAGCCCGTAATCTATATCTGCTTCTAGCATGCGGTCTTCAAAAGAGTGCCTGAACGAATATACTTTGTGCTCATCTGTTGGGAAAAGGCTCTTCGCGCGAAATGCCTTCATCAGGGATGCGGAAAGTAACGCTGATTTGTCCCTGTAACGCGGAAAGCCTTTTGGAGCTTGTTTCATCGCTTCGAGTGAGACGCCTACAAGGGGAATATCCCGATCCGAGGCGCTCGACTTAATCTGCATGTGCGTGGTGTTTCTGATACGAATGTAAGGCACGTCAGCGTCTAGCAGTATGTTTTCAGGGAGGATGTTTGCTATCTCACTGGGACGACATCCCGTTTCGATAAGCGCGTATACGATGATTGCAGCCTCCCGATTAATGCCATCGAAAAGACCCGGTACTAATATTTTTTGTCTCACCCAAACATTTGAGAATGGTCGCCGTTTTTCACCTTGTTTGTCACTGAAGCGAAGTTTTCGAAAAGGGTTTGCTCGATTTTCTTCGCCTTCATATTCCCAATAGACTCGGAATAGCTTGCTCAAACATCCTATATCCCTGTTCCCGCTATTTGGTGCATACGCCTTAGCATTAGGATCATCGGGATATATTCGCTCTGCCCACCAGTCGTGAAGAACTTTGGCGTGTTCACGTGTTATTTCTGACATTGGCAGGTCGCCATTCAAAGAGATGAAAGTATTGACGGCTTTAGCTCTTGGCTTCCGCCAGGCCCGTTTTTGTCCATTTGATTTCCCGATCAATTCACTCACTGCAATCTTACTGCAATAAAGTTCGAAGGCTTGAGACAAGAGTACTTTGGGCCGCTTTACCGTGCCCAGCAGAGCATCGACGTGATCTTTCGCTGGAATTGCATTCAGCTTTGAATTTATCTCTAGGGAAGAAAGTCGAGAGAGAATATCGTCTGTTTGCGCTTTAGCCAATTCATCAATAGGCCGATATTGGAATCCGTGCGCCATGGCCGTTGCTTTAGCCTCACTATACTTCTGCTGGGCCAGCGCTAAAGCTTCATTTTTGGTGCCTTTGATGAGACCTGAACGCCCAAGTTGGGAAAGTGAAGCCCAATACTGTTCATCGGCTAGCGCTAATTCATCCCGCTTCTTTCTGGCAAGTTCGAGAGACTCGGTTTTGAGAGATTTACGGACTGTGCCGCGCTTATCAAATGCTTGGTATTCACTAGGGACACGCCTGACATAATGCCAGCGATCGCCCCGTTTTTGTAAGTATTGATTTAAGTCTTTCATGAGCGCCATGATATACACCAGTTACACAGATTGTTACACAAAATGTTACACAAAAACCGGTGAAACTTAGCAGTACTCACGCGTGCGCGTAAAAATATTGTTATATTTCAATGGCTTAAGTGTAATTTGGTGTGAGTGTAATGGCGCACTGGGGAGGATTCGAACCCCCGACCCCTTGATTCGTAGTCAAGTACTCTATCCAACTGAGCTACCAGTGCGGGTGCAATCGGTCAGTGTGATTGCGAAGGGGCGTTTAAGCGGAAATGCCTGGTGAATGCAAGCCTCTTTTTTGTGGTAATGCAATAAATCTTATGGCGGGATAGGCGGTCTCTGCGTCCAAATGACTTGCCCCGCCGCGCGCGAGCGCATAGACCGCTGTTTTTAAATTTCAAAACGTGTGATGAGACTAACCATGGCCAAAAAACAGAAGGTTTTCCGCCCCAAAGCCCGCCGTCCGCGCGGTTTTGAAGATAAACCGGCGGATGTGCTGCGCGCCGAGCGCAAGCTTATCGATGCGGCATTTTCTGTTTATGACCTTCACGGGTTTGAGCCGCTGGAGACCCCCACATTTGAATATGCCGACGCGCTCGGCAAGTTTCTGCCTGATGATGACCGCCCCAATACGGGCGTATTTGCGTTACAGGACGACGATGAACAATGGCTGTCACTGCGTTATGATCTAACCGCGCCTTTGGCCCGGTATGTGGCGGAGAATTATGATGGCCTTGCCAAACCTTACCGCCGCTACCAAGCGGGTAGTGTTTACCGCAATGAAAAGCCGGGGCCGGGGCGTTTCCGCGAATTTGTGCAGTGCGACGCCGATAGTGTCGGCGCGCCGGGCGCGCCGGCAGATGCGGAGATGATTATGCTGGCAGCAGACGTCATGCGGGCAGCGGGATTAAAAGACGGGCAATATGCTGTGCGGGTGAATAACCGCAAATTGCTAGACGGGATATTGGAGAGCTCGGGCGTGCCGAACACAGACGCGGGAGCCGTGCAGCGCCTAACTGTGCTGCGCGCTATTGATAAGCTTGACCGCCTCGGTGAGGACGGGGTCGAAGCGCTGCTGGGCGCGGGACGCGAAGATGAAAGCGGGGCCTATACAGACGGGGCGGGTCTGGATGCGGCGGCCATTCGCGCGGTGCTTGGGTTTACCACGGCCAGCGATCCTGACCGCGGGACGACTGTGGCCGCGCTGGAAGCCCTTGTCGGCACATCAGAGCGCGGACGCCAAGGCTGCGCGGAGCTTGCGCAAATCGACACGCTGTTGACGGCCAGCGGGTTTGGTCCTGATCGCGTGAGTTTTGATACCTCGATTGTGCGCGGGCTGGGCTATTATACCGGCCCGGTTTTCGAAGCGGAGTTCCTCGCGGAGATTAAAGACCGTAAAGGCCGCCCAGTGCGGATCGGCTCTATTGGGGGCGGCGGACGCTATGATGATTTGGTCTCGCGTTTTCGCGGGCAGGCGGTTCCTGCGACCGGGTTCAGTTTTGGCGTATCGCGCTTTTTATCGGCGCTGGAGCGGTTGGACGCGCTGGAGCAAACTGTGCGGCCGCCCGTTATTATCTGCGCCTTTGACCGGGCTCTCATGGGGGATTATTTTGCTATGGCCGCCGAGCTGCGTAGCCACGGCATCCGCGCAGAAGTGTTTGTCGGAGCCGGGAATATAACCAAGCAAATGAAATATGCTGATAAGCGCGGCGCGCAGATTGCGGTTTTGATGGGCGAGGATGAAAAATCACGCGGCGAGGTGACGCTCAAGGATTTGTTCCTCGGCGCGGAAATGTCAAAGGCTATCGAGTCGAATGAAGAATGGAAATCAGCCCGTCCAGCCCAAGAAACAGTGTCTAAACCTGAGTGGGCGGCTCGCGTAAAAGCGATGCTAGACTAAAATAAAACGGATCAGCGGTGTTTGGGATAACCGCTGATCCGTTATTCGGTTGGCTGCAAGGCTTGGGGGCTAGGGCGCAGCGCAACTTACCCATGTTGGGGCTTAGGGAAAAATGTAACGTCGGATTTAGGTGTGTTACGATTGCCTTCAACACCTTTCTTTAACCATAGCCAACATGACCGCGATTATACCGCCGCGTGACAAAGCGGTAATTATATCACAATGGCGAAGGTGGTTCCGAGATCAGATGTCTCTGGCTAAAAAATAACCCCGCACATGTGCGGGGCCCACAAGGGAAAGGTAAAGAGAGACAACTCATCTCATCGATAAGTTATCTACCTCTTAGGGCAAGCCGCCTGAATGAGAACTGAATGAACGCGGGATAAATGCGCAGATGCGAAATGCTCAGGCGCATAATGTTCTTGACCTTGAAGCGAAATCTGATTTGAACAGGGCATGACCGATACAAAACCTTCACAGCCGCAACCGAGCCTTGATATTCGGGTTCTCCCCGTCACGCCGTTTCAGCAAAATTGCAGCCTGATTTGGGACAGGCAATCAATGGAAGGCGTCCTTGTTGATCCCGGGGGCGAGGCCGATAAATTGATGGCTGAGGCCAAAACTCTGGGCGTGAATATTAAAGAGATATGGCTAACCCATGGGCACCTTGATCATGCAGGCGGCGCGGAAGATATTCGCAGCGAGCTTGGCATTCCAGTTATCGGCCCGCATAAGGATGACCAGTTTTGGCTCGACCAGATTGAGGCGAGCTGGGCGAAATACGGCCAAGCAGGCATGGGTAAGGACCTTGTTCCGAACCGCTACCTAGAAGACGGCGATGTACTAAAAATCGGCACAACCGAATTTGGTGTTGTCCACACGCCCGGCCATACGCCGGGCCATGTGGTGATTTATAATCAGGCGCTTAAAATTGCCTTTGTCGGCGACGTCATTTTTCAAGGCTCTGTTGGCCGTACAGATTTTCCGCGCAGTAATCCGCAAGCCTTGATCGACTCGATCAAGACAAAGCTCTGGCCGCTCGGCAATGATATGCGTTTTATTCCGGGGCATGGCCCGATGAGTACATTTGGCGCAGAGCGTGCGAATAATCCCTTTGTGGGGGACCGCGTCACAAACGCGCCGGGCCGCAGCAGCGGGATTATGTGATGACGATTGGTGTTGGCGGCTTAACAAAAGAAGAGGCGCTATCCTTCCTGTCTGATATGACGTCAGGCGCGCAGCCCATTGCCAAAGATGAATATGAAGCCCGGCTGAAAAAAGCGCAGCGGCTCATGAAAGAGGCGGGTCTTGCGGCTATCTATCTGAATGCAGGGACAAACCTGCTATATTTTACAGGGACGCAATGGAGTCCGTCCGAGCGCATGGTGGGCGCGCTACTCCTACAATATGGCCCGCCGCTTTATATTGCCCCGGCCTTTGAAGACAGTACGCTTGAGCAATTTATGGTTATCAAAGGCCCTGTGCATGTGTGGGAAGAGCATGAAAGCCCTTACGCCATGACCGCCGATATATTTCAAGCGCAAGGCCTAACGAATGCCCGTATCGGCCTTGACGAAGCCGCACCATTTTTCATCACTGACGGATTATCCAAAGCCTGTCCCGATGCTGCGTTTGAAAGCGCAACAGCCGTCACCGCAGGCTGCCGGATGATGAAATCCGAAA
>CAYGRF010000153.1:0-5291 GCA_964352275.1 uncultured Caulobacterales bacterium | reverse complement strand
GCGGATGCGCGTCCACGCCTTTGTAGCACTCAGCGCGGCTTGGGTCATGGGAACAACGCGCTCCCTCCCACCCTTGCCCTTGATTATCAGGCAGCCGTCACGCCGCCGCATATGCGACAAGGTCAGAGACACAAGTTCATGAACGCGCAGACCGCCCGCATATAATATTTCCAGCAGGCACATCATACGCTTGCCTTTTGGCGTCTCGTCTTTCTCAGCAGCTACGAATAACGCATCGACTTCGGCTTCGGACAAATATTTAGGCAGGCTTCGCCTTTTTGCCGGGCCGCGCAGATTATGCGCTGGGTTGTCACTGCGAAGATTATCAGTTTGCAAAAACAGGTAAAATTGTTTGACCGCAGACAATTTACGCGCGGATGTTGACGGGGCAAGGCCTTGGCCGGCCCAAACCGCAAGTACGGCTTCAAGGTGATCTGTTTGGCTCGACAACAGGCTCGCACCGCCAAGCTTCAATGCGCCGGAAAGATCAGATAAATCCCGCTCATAGGCGGCGAGTGTATTGGGGGCTGAGCCGCGCTCGGCGCTCATCATATCCAGGAAATTGTCGATGAGCCGCCTGTCGGTCATCAGCTACTATTCACTGTCCGGGAAATCACGAAAAAAATCATCCGCTGCAATACGGCCGGAAAACCGTGATAGACCCGCAGCATTGAGTGCTTTGATGATGCGGTAAAGACTTGAATTGTCAAGTTTTTCGCCCTCCAAAATAAGCGCAGCCCACAACGCGGTTTCCGCCCTTGCGCCGTCCCGCGCCGCCAGTTCAAGGGCCGCTAAAAGACCGGGAGCGGCCGTCCGGCCGTCTCCGGCAGAGGCCTGCGTGATAATGGAGAGACTATCATCAGACAAAGACGCCCCCATCGCCGCCGCTATAAAGGCGTCTCTAACGGCGCGCGTTTGTCCCTCGCCGTCACGGCCAAGCCGCGTTTCAATATCAATACCCAGAGGCCCCCCGATAAATCCGTACCCCAGCGCATCGGCAATCAAAGCAATTCTGGCCTGTGCCTCTGGATTATCCTCAAGCCGCCTGAAAAAGCTTTGCAGAGCAGCAATATCGCCGCGCACAATCGCAGCGCGCGTAAACACAGGTAGATCCGTAATAATTTGTTCTTCGGGTGAAAAACTTCGAAGGGCCGGGCTGAGTAACAGAGACATCCGTTTAAACACACTGGCCTTATCCGCGCGCTGCAATAAAGCTTGCGCGGCTTTCGGGCGGTCGCTTTGCGGCCCTGACTGCGTTATCAGAAAGAGCTGCCCCATACCTTTTGGCAAAGGGGCCGCGAGAGCGGTTTCGAGCGTCACCGGCTCTGGCGCGCTGATAGCTTCGGCGCTCACGCTATCAGGCGATGCGGCTATTTCAGCAGGCTCAGGTGTTGGCGCGGCCAGCCCATCCAGAACCTGAATGAACTGCGCATCCGACAAAGCAGAGCCCGCATCATAAAGTGCGGATAACCTATCCTCTGGCGAGGCAACATCGCTTAAAGCGATGCGCGCCGCCAAGCTTTGAGGGCGCGGCCTGCCGGGCCATGCCAGCGCCGCCTTGGCTAACATCGCCATATGCAGCCCGTCCTGCGGATCGAGCTCTGATATATCAGGCTTTCCGGCAGAACCGGACAAAATTCGCATCAGGCTGAAAAAGGCCGGATCTTCATAGCCTGAATTGCGCAAAATATCTGTGGTCACTTCCGCTGCCGGGTTTTCACCGCGCAGAATATGGCAAAACGCTCGCAACCGCGCCCATTGCGGCATACCGCGTCCGTCAACAACCCGGTCCGCCGTAAGACAGGCCGCGTCTGTATTGCCGGCCATGAGCGCAATATTCGCAGAAAGTGCCAAATCGGCAGATAATTCAGGCGTGCGGCGAATGATGGACTGGGCCGCTGTCATATCTCCGAGCGCTAAAACGGTTTGGATGCGCGCCTGTTTGTACCGCTCATCGCCGTCAAGACCTCCCGCTACGGGTGGTACGCCGCCTGTCAGAACAGCCGCGCGAATAAGGCTTATAACATGCGGGTTGTCCGAGCGTGTAGGCACGGCTTCTAAAAGATATATCGCGCGCTTGGCGCTGGTGGATTGCCAAAGCTGGGTATCCAATCCGCCGTTTGCACTATCGAGCGTTCCCACATCAAAGGCGGCGGCGCTGCCGAGCGGCGCAACCTCAATCGCTTGTCCGAAAGCATGAGGCGCGCTGATGAGCGCCGCGCAGGCAATAGATGTCAGCCAGCGGCGCATATTATTTCCCGGCACTATCCGTCAAATCGATAATGACAGTCTCGGTGGGGGCTTTGCTGGGCGAAGCCTGTGTCAGCAATAGAAAAAATCCGCCCGCAAAAATGAGGCTAAGAACAATGACTGCCGTGATGAGCTTTTTCATGGGTAAAACCTGCTTAAATAAAAATACGCGATACCTATTGAGCATAACCCGATTTGCGCACATATTAAGTAAAATTTTCACATCATTACCGAATATCCGGTTTTCATGTGATCAAAGACGTTTAAAGGCACAATTATGCCACCGGAAAATTGCGCAAGCTGCGCTGGGCCCATCGCCCTTGTTGGCTTGATGGGCGTTGGAAAGACCACTGTTGGTCGCCGCTTGGCGAAACATATGGGCTTGCCGTTTTTTGACTCAGATGATGAAATTGAAAAGGCTTCGGGACGGACAGTCGCAGGTTATTTTAAGGATCACGGAGAAGCCGCCTTTCGCGAGGGAGAGCGCCGCGTCATCGACAGGCTTCTGGATGGACGTCCCATTGTGCTCGCGACCGGCGGCGGAGCTTTCATTCCAGACGCCACACGCGCTATTTTAAACAGCCGCGCGACAACCATTTGGTTGAAAGGTGATTTTGACACGATCATGGAGCGCGTGAGCCGCAAAAACACCCGGCCGCTTTTGCAAGTCCCTGACCCCAAAGCCAAAATGCGCGAGCTTATGGATAGCCGCTATCCCATTTACGCAAACGCGCACATTACGGTGCCAATCGCCAAGGGGCCTCACGTACGAACCGTCAACAAAGTTGTGCGTATGCTGGATAAATACCGCTCATCGCAGACGGCAAACCTCTCGTGACAGACAGCGCGCAACACACTATTAGAGTCAATCTCGGCCCCCGCAGCTATGATATTATTATCGGCGATAAAGTGCTGACGGATTTAAATACGCATCTTGAGCCTATTATTACCGGGCGCCGCGTTCACATTATTACGGACAAAACTGTGTATGGCTTGCACGGGGATACATTATCATCCCTTCGGGCCCAGACCAGCCTGACAATTCTGCCCCCCGGCGAGAGCCAAAAAAGCTTTCCGGTCTTACAGCACGTTCTCAATGATATGCTGGCTGAAAATTTGGGGCGCAATGATATTGTTATCGCGTTTGGCGGCGGCGTTATTGGCGATTTGGCCGGATTTGCAGCGTCAATTTATAAACGCGGATGCCGGTTTGTACAAATCCCGACAACACTACTCGCCCAAGTCGACAGCAGCGTTGGCGGCAAGACCGCGATCAATGTGCCGCAAGGCAAAAACCTGATAGGCGCGTTTTACCAACCCGCATTAGTGCTGGCAGATACATCAGTGCTTCAAACCTTACCCAAACGCCAAATTAAGGCGGGCTACGCCGAAGTTTTAAAATATGGCCTCTTGGGCGATGCGCAATTTTTTAACTGGCTCGAAACCCACGGCCACCGTATCCTTGATTTAGACCCCGAAGCTGTAGCCTATGCGGTTTCCAGATCCTGTAAGGCCAAAGCCCGCATCGTGGCGGCAGACGAAGAGGAACGCGGGCAGCGGGCACTCCTGAATTTCGGACACACATTCGCCCACGCGCTCGAAGCCGAAGCCGGATTTGATGGCCGGCTGCTGCACGGTGAAGCGGTCAGCGCGGGCATGGATATGGCCTTTGAGTTTTGCGCGCGCTCGGGATTGTGTCCCAAAGAGGATGCAGCGCGGGTTCGGGAGCATTTACGCCGCCTTGATATGCCGCATGCCAAAAGCTTTCCTCATCTGCTTAATCCCAAATCTCTTCTGTCGCATATGCACCATGACAAAAAAAATGACGGCGGACATCTTACGCTTATACTCGCCCGCAACATTGGTGATGCCTATGTGAATCCATCCGCTAATCCCGCCGCCGTTCTTGATTATTTAACCGAGCTTTCCACCCTATGACAATTTTTGACAAACTCATGCAGCCTGATTCGCTTTTGAAAATGGGCGCAATTTTTCTGCTGCTGGTAATTTCTGCATTTTTCTCAGGATCTGAAACAGCGCTGACAGCCGCCTCGCGCGCCCGCATGCATGCGGATGAGCGCGAAGGCAATAAACGCGCCGGTATTGTCAGCCGCCTACTGGAGAGCCGGGAGCGCCTCATCGGCGCACTTTTGCTTGGCAATAATCTTGTTAATATTCTCGCCTCAACGCTTATGGCGGGCCTGATGTTATTCGTCATTGGCGAAGGCGTTTTGGCCACCGCGATTGCCACCTTCATCATGACAACGCTTGTTTTAATTTTCGCCGAAGTCCTGCCGAAAACCTACGCGATAACGCAGCCGGATAAAGCCGCCATGAAGGTGGCAAAGCCGGTGAGCATAGCCGTGGCGGTTTTTGCGCCAATTGTATCCATGATCCAGTTTATCGTTAACGGCGTTTTGCGCTTATTTGGCGTAAATTCTGATGATGCAGCATGGACCGCAGCCGAAGAAATTCGCGGCGCGGTCGATCTCCACCATAAAGAAGGCGGCGTGGCCAAGCGCGCGCGCGATCAGATTATCGGCGTTCTGGAGCTCGGCGAGCTTAACATTGAAGAAGTGATGATCCACCGTAAGAACCTTGCCATGATTGATGCTGATCTTCCGCCCGAGCAGTTAATCAAAGAAATGCTGACAAGTGGTCATTCCCGCGTACCACTCTGGCAGGGTGACCAAGATAATGTCATCGGTGTTTTGCATGCCAAAGACGTACTCAAAGCCCTATCCAAAGCCGAAGGCGATATGTCGGGCCTCAATGCTAAAAAAATCGCGCGGGAGGCTTGGTTTGTCCCGGAAACCACATCAGTCGTCAAACAGCTCCGGGCCTTTCAGCATAAGCGCGAGCATTTTGCCTTGGTCGTTGATGAATATGGTACGTTGATGGGAGTGATCACGCTTGAAGATATTTTGGAAGAAATTGTCGGGGATATTCAAGACGAACATGATGAAGAACTTGAGGGCATGCAGCGCCACACGGACGGATCCATCACAATTCGCGGAGACATCGCCATCAGGGATATTAAC
>CAYGRF010000152.1:0-5385 GCA_964352275.1 uncultured Caulobacterales bacterium | reverse complement strand
ACCAGTGACCCCTACAATGTCAATGTAGTGCTCTCCCGCTGAGCTAATCGCCCTTGAACCAAAACGTCAAGACCATCCGTGTTAGGCCAAGCGCCTATGTCGAGAGTGGGGGATATATCCCCGCCGGCCCGGCTAATCAAGCCCTAATCGGCGGGAAATTTCTGGTGTATCGCAAGCGTTACGCCGCAATGAGTTTATCGACTTCATTCACGAGTTGGCGTAAATGGACGGGCTTGGACAAGACGGTGGCGCTGTTTGCGGTTTCTGGATCTTGCATGGCAACAGCGGCAAAGCCGGTAATAAACATAATTTTAATCCCCGGTGATATGGATTCGGCTTGCTTGGCGAGCTCAATCCCATCAAGGCCCGGCATCATAATATCGGTCAGGAGAAGGTCAAATGCGCCGTCCGCAAACTTCAGGGCGCGTAATGCTCGCTCTCCGTCTGCACAGGCAATGACATGATGTCCGGCCTTTTCTAAGGCCTTTTCAAAGAAGCGGCGCATGCCGTCATCATCTTCTGCGTATAATATTGTGGCCATAACTTACCTTCTAATGTGTCCCAAAGCGCCCGCCTTGGCTGTAGATTTGCAGCGCCGAGTGCCCTATATCGGGACGCATGACACATTTCGCCTTTGCCCCTGCATATTCTTCGCCAAGTTTCGCGCAAGCTATGCAGTGTACGTTAAGTTTTTCTAAGCGCGGCGTAAAGCAGCTCTTTATTCTTAACAATGCCCGAACACTCAAAGCCCCATGATCCGGCGTCAACAAGCTCTTGAGGTAGATTGTCTGTCTGAATTTGATCCGCCCTTAGACATTTACGCGCCTGAGGATTTGTCTTCGCCTGTCATATTTTGTTCCCCGCATTCTGGCCGTCATTACCCCGAGAGCTTTACCTGCCGAACGCCCCATGGTCTCTTGACTCTACGCCAAAATGAAGATGCGTTTATGGACACACTTTTCGCAGCAGCGCCTTTAAACGGTGCGCCATTGCTGGCCGCGCGTTTCCCCCGCTGTCTGGTCGATGTTGGCCGCGCGCCGGATGAATTGCCTGAGAGTTGGCTTGCGCCGGGGCAATCCACAACAGCCCGCGCCAATGCTGGCTTAGGCGTTGTACCAATATCCTTAGGCGATGATTTAGATATTTACCGCTGGCCATTAAAGCCGTCTGCGGTTTCCAAAAGATTGGAGGCGCTTTACTATCCCTATCACTCAGCGCTGCACGGTTTAATCGCAAATGCCAAAACCAAATTCGGACATGCAGTTATCATTGACTGTCATTCTATGCCGGGGTTCAGTATCTCAGGCGCTCGGCGTTCTGATATTATACTGGGAGACCGGTTCGGCACATCCTGTACGCCCGGTACAATGTCTCTGATCGATAATTTGTTTTCTGAGTGCGGCTACGCTGTGACCCGGAATTATCCCTATGCTGGCAGTTTCGTAACCTCGCACTACGGGCAACCCCATGACAGGGTGGAGGCCATTCAAATTGAAATCAACCGCGACCTCTATCTAAATCCTGTCACGATGGGGTTGAAGAAAAATTATCACAATCTCGCACGTGACCTATCACATATCATTCACAGGCTAACGGAAGCCTTCCGCCAAGATTTAAAAGACGCAGCCGAATAGGAAAATAAAAAAAGACCGCGCAAAGCGCGGCCAGTCGAAGGGGAGGATGACCGGCAGCAACGCTCCCGGTCAGACTACATCTGGGAAGAGATCGGCGAAATTCAAGACCCCCTCGGCGAAAACCATGCCGCATACCCACCATAAATCCCCCAAAACGCGCAGACTGTGCCAGCTTGGTACGCCTTATGGTTAATTTTATCTTAAGCTGCGCTATTTCGGGTCACACCCCTCGCTTTTGCGGGGAACAACCCGTAGCAGACTTGGCACGAGCCTTGCTCTCCTTGACGGGGAAGCTGTTCTCCCGCAGCGATAGAGATGTAAGGATCGTTATGACCAATGAAATCGACTTTTACGTAGGAAAACGCCTGCGCCGCCGCCGCCGCCTTTTAGGTCTGACACAACAGTCTTTGGGCGACAAAGTCGGCATCCGGTTCCAGCAAATTCAGAAATATGAATGCGGCGCAAACCGCATCAGCGCAGCGCGCCTGTTTGAATTGTCCGAGGCCCTGTCCGTTCCCATTCAATATTTCTATGAAGGCCTTATGGATGATGATCTGGGCTCCGATGACGTTGAGTTTATCGCCCCGGATGTCCTATCCAAGAAAGAAACAATGGATCTGGTACGGGCCTATTACTCAATGGGCGAAGGCCCGCGCAAACATTTGCTGGATCTGGCAAAATCACTGGAAGGCGCTTTTGATAAACCCGTGACTGAGCTTCGCCTCGTCGCGCCATAATCAGGCAGCCTTTATTATAGAACATTACGGCGGCGCATGATATGCCGCCGCCATGATAGACTATATCTCCGCAGACCTTGATGTGCGCCGCGCTTTTTTCAAAACGCTTCAGCACGCCGCTTGCGCAGTAACTCTCCCGTTATTTAGCGGCGGTATGTCCGTTATCAACAAAGCCGAAGGCGGGTATGACCCCGTCACCAATGCCGATATGGATGCCGAGCGCGGCCTGCGCGCATTGATCCAAGCCGAGTTCCCCGACGATCATATTGCCGGCGAAGAATTTGATGACGTCATCGGCAGCAGTGACTGGCTCTGGACTCTCGACCCGATTGACGGCACCCGCGCATTTGTCGCGGGCGTTCCGGTTTGGAGTACGCTCATCGCGCTGAGTTTCAAAAACATGCCGATCATCGGCCTCATCGACCATCCCGCTTTAGGAATGAGCTTTTGGGGCGCGCCGGGCCAAGCGTGGCGAGAAGACGCAAGCGGCACAACCTCATTATCCACAAAGCCATGCGCTGATCTGCGAGATGCCATATTGGGCTGCACCGAGCCGATGGCTATGCTCAGCGCCGGCGAGCTTGCAGCCTATAATGTCATAAGGCGCGGCACGCGCTTTACCCGCCTAGGCCTGGACGCCTATGCCTACGGCATGGTGGCCAGTGGCCGCATGGACATCGTCATAGAAGCGGGTCTTAAACCCTGCGATGTACGCGCACTTATCCCCATTATTGACGGGGCAGGCGGTCGCATCACCAATTGGCATGGGGGATCCTGCATTGACGGTGGCCAAGTGGTCGCCGTGGGCGACGCAGGCTTGCTACCTGAGCTCTATACCTATCTCGGACGTGCTATGACGCCGTGATATTTTCGCGCACTATTTTTCAGACTGCATCTTCTCGCGGACAACAGCATCCATAAAACGAACGCCCCAGCCTGCATGGCCTTTGGGCGTTGTCGGAATGCCTTTGTCGAGCCAGTCAACTCCGGCAATATCCAAATGAATCCAAGGCTGGTCCTCATCAATAAAGGTTCCAACTACAGCCGCGCCAATACTCGCGCCGGGGTTTCCGGCTGTGCTTTTGATGTCGGCAATATCAGATTTGATCGCCTTGAAATGATTTTTGTTGAGCGGCAATGGCCAGACGTCTTCACCGGCAGCCTTGCCAATTTTCATCATTTCAACGCTCATATCCCAATCATGGCTTATAACAGCGCCGTAATCGTCACCCAGTGCGCGCGCAGCTGAACCGGTTAATGTGGCAATATTGATCAAAAGGCTCGGCTCAAACTTATCTTGCGTGTAGGTTACAGCGTCTGCGAGTACGAGCCGGCCTTCCGCGTCTGTAGACATAACCTCGATGGTTTTGCCGCTCATAGTCTCTAAAACATCACCGGGCCGTATCGCGTCGCTTGCCGGCATGTTTTCCGCCATCGCCATTACGCCGACAAGGTTCACGGCTTCGCCGCGCGCGGCTGCGGCATAAACCGCACCTGCAACAGCCGCCGCGCCGGAAAGGTCTGATTTCATCAGCCACTGCCCGGCATTGGGCTTGAGGCTAATACCGCCTGTGTCAAAGGTTATGCCCTTGCCGACAAGCGCAATCGGGTCTTTATCTGATCCTGCGCCCGTATAAGAGACAACTACCAACCGCGGATCATGAATAGAGCCTTGGCCCACGCCCATAAGCGCGCCCATATTATAGCGCTTCATATCCGCCACACCGAGCGATTGCACACGGACGCCAGAGACGCCCTTAAACATATCTTTAACCCGCTGCGAGAACAGCTCTGGGTACATTGATTTACCGGGTTCAGTGCCCATATCACGGGCAAATGAAACGCCTGTCACTATATGTTTGAGATCACCGTCATAAAGCCGCTGCGAAGCAGTTGTCTCGGCAGATAGGAAGCGAACCGTGCGGTCAACGTCTTTTTTATCCTGCTTATATTTATCAAATGTGTACGAACCGAGCGCGTAACCCATAGCGAGCTGCGCAGCCGCAGCAGGTTCTGCCGTATCAATGTCATCTATCATGACAACCAAGGACTGATCATTATCGCTCGCGCCCGCAACGTGTCCTCCAAGGTCCCTTAGTTTACGGACAGATAGGCTTTTGTCGCCTGTTCCGATAACTGTAATGGTTTTAAAGGGGGCAAGACCGTAAAGATGGAGCTTTTTGCCGAACTTTCCCTCAAAATCCGCGTCTTTCAGTGCAGCCGCAAGCCGCCCGTCTGTCAGCGCGTCTACACTCGCGGCCGCACCTTCAAGCACACTATCACCACCGATAAATACCGTTACGCGTTCGGCGGGGGCAGCCACTAAATCACCAAATTCGAATTGTGTATCAGCGTTAGCGAGTTGCGGTGCAGCGAGGCTCAGCGATAGACCAAGGGCGGTGAGTGACATCATGCGCATATGGGATCCTTATAGATTAAACGGTATAGATTTAAACGGTTGTGTAGTGAGCCGAGCCAAATGCAAAGCCGTGCACACACCTGTAGCTTTTATAATACCATAGCCATAATATCAATATTGTATACACGGCATAGATATATCCTATTATTTGATATTTTTAAGCTTTCGATAATTTTTTGGCGCTCCGACATACAGGCACATTACCGCGATTAGGGTGCGCTTTCTAATATAACTGTCTATATTTGACACAATTCAAACTTTTACAGAGAGACGTTCTATGACCAAATCATCTGAAAATATCGCCAAGAAAGCACTGAAACGCGCAGAGAAACGCGCCAAAAAAGCCCGCAAAGCTCTCCGTCGTAACACTTTGGCCTATGTCGGCCTCCACGGCGTTGCCTATGAGCAAGCCCAAGAGCGTATTGCGCAAATCCGCGCCGCACGGGGCGATGCCTTTGACAGTCTTGTCAAGAAAGGCGAAAAAATTGAGGCAAAAGCCGCAAGCTTGTTTTCTGGCGTCAAAGGAAAAGCGGAAAACATTGTCTCCGAAGGGTCGGAAAAAGTCTGGGATATGATGCCTGGCGCAACCGTTAAC
>CAYGRF010000151.1:0-5412 GCA_964352275.1 uncultured Caulobacterales bacterium | reverse complement strand
TGAAACCACAAACCCCGAAATTCGAATAACAGCACCGCTGAGCGTTCGCGCTTGGGTGCCTTTAGCTGTGGAGGTCTAATGACACAATGACACTAAATTCGCTTCATTATTGGCCGCTACGCACAAATGGCCGCACAAATTATCATCACCCATGCGGGATTCCGCGCGGCGGGCTGCAAAACCATGTGACGCAAGCCCCGCCCCGCCTAAGCGTTGTGTGCACCATGGCGGCTCATAAAGGGCCCAAACAAGGAGACAGTCATGAAAAAATATTACGCAGCAGCCAGCATTCTTGCCATTGCCATAATGACCCCCATCAGCGCACAAGCCGGCGACGTCAGCGTTTCAACCAGCGTTGATTATGTCACCGATTACGTCTTTCGCGGGGTGAGCCTTGCCGATACAGCGATACAGCCCGGCGTTGAAATGGCCATCGGCAACTTCACAGCCGGTGCCTGGTTCTCAACCGGCGTAGGCGACACATCGATCCTCGCAGGCGATGAGGTTGACCTATACCTCGGATACTCAATCCCATTATCAGAAACTGTTAGTCTGGATCTTGGCGGCACATATTATCACTATCCGCAAGGCGGCGGCCTGTTTGACACGAATAACGGCGCGGCGGGCACGTATGAAGTCTCCGGCGGCGTTAGCTTTGACATGGCGCTTTCCCCGTCAGCAACGGTCTATTATGATTTTACATTGAAAAACCTCACGCTCGAAGGCGGCATTGGTCATTCACTGGCGATGAGCGATAAAACCAGCCTTGATCTCGGTCTTAGCGCCGGCCTCGTTGATGGAGACGGGTTCTCCTATGAATATGCGGGCGCAAGCGCGTCAATCGGATATGCCTTCACAGACGCTGTTTCAACATATGTCGCGGCAAACTTCGCCTTAAGCTCAGACGATACTCTGAATTATAAGAAAATTCTTCAAGGCGACGCCAAGGATAATCTGTTCTTCTTTGGCGCGGGTATTGCCGCCGGATTTTAATACCGGCCTTGCAGCATAAAGTGGCCGCTTACAGCAGTGAGCGGCCAATATTTAAAAATTTCTCCCGGCGCTGCTTAATCAACGCGTCGGGAGTCATTTTTGATAGATCCTTCAGAGACTTAACAATTTCAGACCCAACCATTTTGATCATATCATCAGGCGAGCGGTGCGCGCCTCCGGTCGGTTCTTTGATGATATTATCAATGATTTTCAGGCGCTTGAGATCTTGCGCTGTGATTTTCATGGCTTTCGCCGCATCCGGCGCTTTGGTGGCATCGCGCCATAAAATAGACGCACACCCTTCCGGCGAAATCACCGAATAAATAGAATGTTCCAGCATCATAATCGTGTTGGCCGTGGCAATGGCAACGGCGCCGCCAGAACCGCCCTCACCTGTAATGACTGAAACAAAAGGCACGCGCAGTGATAATCCACGGTCAATAGAGCGCGCGATAGCTTCGGCTTGCCCGCGTTCTTCCGCGCCCCGGCCGGGGAATGCGCCGGCGGTATCGACAAACGAAACCACAGGAATAGAAAACCGCTCTGCCATATCCATCAACCGGACAGCCTTGCGGTAACCTTCCGGTTGCGCCATGCCAAAATTATGCTTGAGGCGCGTGCCCGTATCCTTGCCCTTTTCGTGGCCCATAATGACAACGCTCTGCCCGCGAATTTTACCAATGCCGCCGAGGAGCGCGTCATCATCGCCAAATTTTCGGTCACCGGATAAAGGCGTGTAATCTTCGACAAGGCCGTTGCAATATTGGCTAAAATGGGGACGCGCAGGGTGCCGCGCGACATGGGTTTTTTGCCAGGGGCCGATCTTGCTATAGAGAGCATTAAGTTGATCATCCGTTTTTTTACGGAGCTGAGCAATTTCGCTATCGTTACCGCTAGATTGGATCAAATCCTCTATGCGGCTATCCAGTTCCGCGATCGGGCGTTCAAAATCCAGATAAGTCCGCGCTGTGCTCATGAGGCTGTCCTTGGCTCTATTTAGGCGCGGCACAATAGCAAAGCCTGCGCTCATAACAAGCGCAGATTGCCCTTAGATGTTAAACAGGGCTTTAACGCAATTAGCACATAATAATGGTTTTTTAAGCTTACGCACTCAGTGATAACTCACGTATATCTAAAAGGCATCCATCATGCATTATCGACCCTACATCTTTGTGTTAGTGGGCATTTTCTGCCTCACATTTTCAGCTTGCACAAACCAGGATGCGGACAACGCCCCCCGGCTCTTTGATCCTCTGGTCGATATATGGCCACACGATATAAGCGATATTCCACCGGATCCGGATGTGATTTACGGACGCTTAGGCAACGGTATGCGGTATGCGCTGCAGATCAATTCACGCCCTGAAGGCGAAGCCTCTTTACGGTTTCGCGTGGCTGCGGGCAGCCGTCACGAGAGCGAAGACACACTCGGTCTGGCTCACTATCTGGAACATATGGCTTTTAACGGATCTGAAAACGTCCCCGAGGGCGAGATGGTCAAATCCTTAGAGCGGCTTGGCCTTTCATTCGGAGCCGATACCAATGCCTCCACAACATTCTCTCGGACCGAGTATACGCTTAACCTGCCGGATACCGGCAATGAAACCATGGATTACGCGCTGTTTTTAATGCGGGAAACCGCGGACAAACTCCTCATCGCAGAAGACGCCGTGGACCGCGAACGCGGGGTCGTAAAAGCCGAAGAAGCGCGCGGCAATACGCCGGGACGTAAGGCCAGCCGTGCCTACCGCGGCTTTTTCTACCCGGATATGCTGTCAACGCAGCGCCCCGTCATCGGTCTTCCCGAAACGCTTGATACGATTTCAGCCGCGCAGTTACGTGCGTTTTATGATCAATATTACCGTCCGGAACGTACCATGCTGGTTATCACTGGCGATTTTGATGCCGCCGCGCTTGAGCAAAAAATCAAAGATGTATTTAGTGATTGGTATAACGCAACCTCGCCCCCGGTTGAGCCCGATAATGGGATTGCACCCCACAGAGACATGGACGCACGGGTCTATGATGACGACGAACTCACGACCCAGCTTGTCATGCAAAATGCAAGGCCGAGCACCTATATGGGCGATACAAAAGACGCCAGACGCACAAGTTTCATCCAAGGCTATGCCAATGCGATTGTTAATCAGCGCATACGCAAAAAACTTCTCGCCAGCGGCGCGCAGGTTCGGGGCGCGAGCGTATCATACTCCATTGGCAAAACCGGCGATCAAATCTCCGCCAGCGCGTCAGCCAAAGGCGATGACTGGAAAGCCATGATTGATATTCTGGACGGTGAAATTCGCGCTGCCCTCACCTATGGATTTCAGCAGGCGGAGTATGATGAGCTTCTCGCAAACTCCCGGCGAAGCCTGACCGATTCTGTCAATTACGCTGCCAAACGCCGCTCTGGATCTCTCGCATCCGGTATTATGGGCAGCTTTGCTTCACACCGCGTCCGCATCACACCGCAGCAATCGCTCAGCTTTTTCGAGGCTAATGCCGCCTCGGCAACAATAGACGATTTAAATGCAGCCTTCAAAAATATGTGGGATAATTTCACGCCGGTTTTCTGGCTCCAAGGCCCTGACGTAGACACTATCTCGAAAGAAGACATTCTTGCGGCCTATGACAATGCCCGCGCCCGTCCAGCGGCGCAACCTGAAAACCGTCAAAAACTGACCTTCGCCTATCAAGATTTCGGAACGCCGGGGACAATTCAATCGGAAAACCGCATTGAGGATTTCGGGATCGATCAAATTGTTTTTCATAACAATGTCCGGCTCAACCTGAAAAAAACCGATTTTGAAGACAAATGGATCCGCATCCACGTCACCGTCGGAGAGGGCTGGAATGCCTTCCCAAAAGACAACCCAGCCTTGATCGCTCTGGCAGGATCATTTTCACTAGGCGGCTATGAAGCCCATAAGGTTAGCGAATTATCCGAAATATTTGCCGGCAAAAATGTTGGTGTCTCAATGGGCGTCGGCACCGACCGCTTATCATTTTTAGGCTCGACAAACCCTGATGATGTCGAGGCGCAATTGCAAGCTTGGACGGCGCTGTTAACGGCCCCCGGATACCGCCCTGAATGGAAAGAAAAATTTAATGAGAGCATACAGGCGACATTCCACACGATTGACTCGACACCGGGCGGCGTTGCGGGGCGTGACCTTGGCCGCATATGGGCTAACGGCGATCCCCGCTTCGGTTATCTGGAGCAATCAGCCTATGAAGATGCCAAACTTGACGATGTCCGGGGCATATTAGGCCCGATTATGCAAAGCGGCGCCATTGAAATTGGTATTGTTGGCGACTTTGATAAAGCCGCGATGATTGAGGCCGTTGCCAAAACTTACGGCGCTTTGCCAACACGGCGCACACTTTTCGATCCTTATACCGGCGCTTTCGACATAAATTTTCCAAAGAGTGCCCGAGTAGAGCTGACCCATACAGGGGCAGACAATCAGGGCGCTATTTTTATGGCGTGGCCAACGCAGGAAACGTGGTCACTTGACCGCTCGCGCGCATACGGCATGGTGCGGCGCGTGTTTCAAAACCGAATGACAGATATTATTCGCGAGGATATGGGGCTCACATATTCTCCCAGCGCCAGCTTGAATTATAGCCAGTTGCAAGGAACCTACGGTTATATATCTGCGTCTATGATATCGGACCCCCAATATTTCGAAGCTTTTGAGACAGCCGCCAAACAAATTGCCGCAGATCTTCGTAGCGGCGGAATTACGGACGATGAGCTGAAACGCGTGCGCAAACCCGTTCTGGAGAGTTTTGAGCGCACAGAAAAAGAAAACGGAGCTTGGCTAAGGCTTGTCACGCGCGCTCAAACCGAGCCCGAAACTCTGGATCGGCGGCGCTCCCGCGATAAAGCATTTGAGGATATGACGGTGGGTGATCTTGAGGCCGCGGCCAAAGAGATGTTTGTCCCGGAAACGCTCCATGTGGTTGTGATTAAACCCGAGGCGGTAAAGCCTTAAATTACTGAGAACGGTTTACATTCCATCTGTTTTCGCCAGCGGATGCATATCAAAAACCAGTGCCTTCATCCGCTCATCCAAGACATGCGTATAGATTTGCGTGGTTGAAATATCCGCATGCCCCAAAAGCGTCTGAACACTACGAAGATCCGCGCCGCGCGATAGAAGGTGCGTTGCAAAGGCATGCCGGAGCACATGCGGCGAGACTTTTGACGGCGGGACGCCCGCCTCGATCGCTAAGTCTTTGAGCATCTGCGCAAAACGCTCACGGGTTAAATGCCCGGATTTCGAACGCGATGGAAATAAATAAGGTTCAGCCCTTACTGCTGCTTGCTGCCCCTTTGGCAAGGTCGAGCGGCGGATGCGCGTCCACGCCTTTGTAGCACTCAGCGCGGCTTGGGTCATGGGAACGACGCGCTCC
>CAYGRF010000150.1:0-5426 GCA_964352275.1 uncultured Caulobacterales bacterium | reverse complement strand
GCTCTAATCGGCGCTTTGCAATCATAAGGCCTGAGGATTGCTTTATGCGGTCTTCAGCCTCGCTAAGCAGTTCACTTTGCACGGACATATGAAAAGCATTGGCGTGAAGTAATCGCTCGGCATCTTGCATGATGCCCACATGCCCCTTCCAGAACACAAGGTCGCCGCGCTTTAGCGGCTCGCCCTGTTGGATAGGCTCGCCAAGCTCTGTTTGATCACAGGAATCGCGCGGCGCGTCTCGGCCTACCGCGCGCAGCGCGCTTTGTACAAGGCCTGAGCAATCAAGACCCGACGTGCTAACGCCGCCCCATATATAGGGTAGCCCCATATGCTGCTCCGCAATTGTCACAAAATCATCCTCTACGGGCGCCTGATTGAGCTCGCGTGTATGCCGGACATGCACATACCCATCGCGAGCCTTTAAGAACGCGCCGGAAGCCGTTCCCGTAAATCTCGCATTGAGCGGCCATAAAGCATGGATAGCCGACTTTATGTCCGGCTTTGAGAACACAGGCGCGCTCAGCGCCGTTACAACATGAGTTGGTATTTGCGCGCCCTCAATTAAAGCTTTTAGTGGTACATATCCTTGATACCCGGCAAAACGCGATCCGGGAATAGGGCTTTGCGCCTGCCCGTTGGCCCACCCCCGGGACATGGAAAGGACTGTGAATATGTCGCCGCGCAAAAGCTGCGTTTCAAGCGGGCTTCCCGGCGATCCTTTCCTCCGCAAAGGCGCGGTGGGAATATTTACAGTATAATGACCAAGCATAGCGGGAGTGCATAATGCAGTCTTTAGGCCACGGCAATGCGCTGCGGCTCGGACGGCATCATTTCTTGGCGGATTTGATCCGCAAATTGGCTCAGATAAGCTCCGCCGGATCCCGTTTGGCGAATAAGAACAGAGCGGCGATCTCTGGGGTCGGGAGTACGCGCGATGAACCGGTAGCGCGAGAGCGTATCGAGCGCTCGCACGACAACGGCTTTCGTGACGTTAAGCCGGACCGCCAAGGACCGCACCGTATGCGGGCCAGCCTCAAGATACACGGTTGTAAGAATAACGAATTGCCGGGCTGTTAAATCCGGGCCAGCCTCAATAACATGACATAGAGACACGCGGTGCCAAAGCTTGAGCGCATCGCGCCGATTAAAGGGCTCTGGTTTGCGTTTCAACCCCATTATCAATCATTCTCCGCCCAAATCAAATCGCTTGGCACGAGAATCGCATAACTAAGATTCGTGGGTCAAGCCACAAAACTCACTCGGCAAGAGAACTGACGCTAACCGATTCAAAAGATTCATGATTTTCCGAGCATTTTTTTAACGCCTCTGACTTAAATTCACCTGAAAAACACTTTGAGACTAACATATGCCCCATACAGGCCCATCAGAGATAATACCCCGGCTGAACGCTGTCCGCGTCATCATTGCGCTGATGATTGCGCTTGGCTATGCGTCTACCATGCCTATTGGCCCCGGCAACAAAGAGGTTTTGTGGCATATGGGGCATGATCCGAGCTGGTTTGGCATTCAGCTCTTATTCTTTGTATCCGGCTACCTCGCTCTGCGTAGCATTAGACGGCATGGATCTGCATTTGCCTATTTACGGAGCCGTTTTACGCGCCTTATGCCATCGCTCTTACTGTTCACCTTTGTTGCAGCCTTTATTATCTATCCGGCTTTAGGGGCGATGTCCGGTAATCCGGGGGAGATTTTCCGAAAACTGACTTTGTATTTCTTTGCAACCGTCTCCTGCCTGGATCCGGGACGAACCCTGCCAGGTCTTTTAGATGAAGCTTATTATATGTGCCTCATTCAAGGCGGCATTTGGACTCTTCGGTGGGGCCTAATCGCGCATATTTGCGCTGCAATCGGCACACGGCTTGGGGTCTTTAAATCCAATAAAACCGTACTGTTCCTCGCCGTTTTGGTGGCTAGTGCTTATTTTGCCGCAGAATATATTCGCGCCAAACAGGGATATGTATGGCTTGAAAGCCCAGTATTGGCGTTACGCTTATCGTACCCGTTCTTAGCCGGCATGGCCATTTATGCTTATCGCGGCGCGATACCTAAAACGGGAAAAGGCAAAACCCTTATGCTGCTCTGTTTAGGTCTGGCTTCCGCCATTTGGTACTATTTTCTGCCTTGGACTCCGGCCATTGAAATGCTGACGAGCGCGTTTTGGGCGTATCTAGCGATTATCTTTATACATTCAAAAACGCCAAAACTGGCCGTATTAGACAATTGGCCAAACTTAGCGCTTAATATTTACCTCGTAAACTGGCCCGTATCGCAACTGCTTGTTCTCGCCTACCCGGAATTAGGCTCGTGGGGCATAATCGCGATGAGCCTGCCGATAACGATTATTGTATCCGCCGTCGTTCACTGGCTGATGAGCAGCTACCTCATGCCTTACGTCCGCCATTTACGCAGATCGCATTTTAAACTCAGAGCTGAAGCCCGCCCGCTTTGAGCCAGTGGTATAGCGCGCGCGTGACAAATATTTCGCCGCCAACAGGGTGTCCAGCCAAGGCTGTTGGGTTCCAGCCATAAACATCAAAATGCATCCACGGTTTATCTTTGACAAACCGCTCTAAAAACAAGGCAGCGGTCATGCAGCCCGCGAAACTGCTGCCAGAGTTTTTCATATCGGCAATCGGAGAGCTTAGAAGGCTCATATATGGCTCCCATAAAGGCATTGGCCATAGCGGGTCACATTGCTCGCGAGCGCAGGTTTCTATGCCTGCATTCGTATCAGGGCGGTTATTAAAAAACGGCGGCAATGTCGGGCCAAGCGCAACCCGCGCCGCGCCAGTAAGCGTTGCAAAATCAATGATCAGTGCAGGATCATCTTCGGCCGCACGCGTTAGCGCATCCCCCAAAACAAGCCTCCCTTCCGCGTCTGTATTATCAATCTCGACGGTTAAGCCCGCGCGGGATGTCAACACATCACCCGGCCTGTAAGCCCCTGCCGAAATCGCATTCTCAGCAATTGCAAGCCATACATGAAGCCTTATGGGCAGGTTATTGCTCATAATCATATCAGCAAGCGCCAGAGCATGCGCTGCGCCGCCCATATCTTTTTTCATAATGCGCGCCCCAGCAGCGCTCTTAATATTCAGCCCGCCTGTATCAAATGTAATGCCTTTACCCACCAAAGCCAGAACCGGATGTTTAGGGTTGCCCCACTGGATTTCGACAAGCCGGGGATCTTCGTGTGCTGCGCGCCCGACTGCGTGGATCATCGGGTAATTTTCTACCAACAGATCTTGGCCTTTAATAACGTGAATTTTCGCAGAGTGCTTACCTGCAAGTTTACGGGCTTCACCATCAAGAGCTTCCGGACCCATATCGCCTGCGGGCGTATTGATCAAATCCCGTCCCAAGTGAAGAGCAGAAACCAGAGATTCGATCTCGGCGACATCAAGACTGCCGCCGAGGCATAAAACAGGGAATGTCTTTTTGTCCTTCAGATACCGCTCGAACCGATAGACGCCCATTCCCCAACCAATCGCCGCTAAATCTTCGCTCCAATCGCTTGGTAACGAGGCGACTTGGTAATGACCGGCAGGTAGGCTTTCGGACAATCCCCCCATACGGATCGGCCCCTCCATGTCTTTTTCGGGTGCCCCCGCTCCAAACAATACCAAAGCAATTCTGCCGTCAGCGCCCGGCACCTGAACGCGTTGCCCGGCCTCCGCCTTAAAGCCGCTGGCATCAGCAAATGTCTGCGCGGCAGGTAATAATTGCGCGCGTAGGCCCTCCCAGCCTTTGGGTCTGCATACATGAACCAGTATTGCGCTTTTCAAAGATTCGTCGCTCATATTCGCTGCAAAGATGGAAGTCATTGAGTGGCCTTTCTGAAATCGTAACGTCTCGTTAACCGGCTGCGTTTACTTCTGTTAACGAAATACGAGCCGGGCGCAACATTTGTATCTGCGCTAGGCCATTATGCCTCTGTCAGGGAGACTCCCACATGGAACCTAAAAATATTTACCGCTTGGCCTTACTCAGCACAGCCGCCATTTTTATGTCGGGCTGCGTGATGGGCACGAATTTATCACCGGCTGAACAAGAGGTTAAGACGGACCTGACTCCGTCAAAATATCAGCCCGCCACCCGTGAAGCCCGCAATAATATTTCTACTCAGGACAATTTTGCCCAAGCGGCGTTTTGGTCACGCGAATATCAACTCAACCCCTCAGACCTCGAGGCGGCTATCCGCCTTTCTTCTGCGGTTAGAAAGATGGGTAATCCCGGAAAGGCCGTAGAGATCGCGCAAACCAGCCGCGCAATGCATCCCAAAGACCCGTATTTGACGGCAGAATATGCCGCTGCGCTTATCGCGTCTGAACGCGGCGAAGAGGCGATTGAAGCGTTGGACGGCGGGCTTGGTGTTGCGCCGGGTTATGCCCGTCTTTGGTCACTAAAAGGCGCAGCGCTCGATCAGCTAGAACAATACGATTCAGCCAAGCAGCATTATGCTCGCGCCCTGCAAATCACTCCAAATGATCCTAACATCATGTCAAACCTTGGGCTAAGCTACGCATTAGCGGGAGATGCGGCGACTGCCGAGACATGGCTCCGCCGCGCCGCAGGTCAGCCCGGCGCAAGCGTCAGCATCCAGCAAACCCTTGACATGATTATGCAGTTACAAGGCAAAGCTCCGCAGCAGGCACAAGCCCAACCTCAAGCACCTGTTCGCCAACAGGCAGCACCGCAAAGCAGAGCAGCCCCATCCTCACATGCACAGACTTACGAAGGCTACGGACGAACGCAATCAGCCTACCAACAACCGCAGCACAGGTCTCAAGGTTTTGCAGCGCAGCAATCGCCGCAAAATATAGCGCCGCGCACAACGCAGCGCTTGCCATACGGAACCTATGAACCCCGAACTTATGGTAACGCGCAAGGTCAACCCTTTAGACCTACGCCGAGCAGCGCGGCGCAAACACAACAGCAAACCTATCAGCCGCAGGCTTACGCCCCGCAATCATTCAAGCCTCAAGCGCCAGCACAAAGCTCTCAAGCCGGAACGTCCTTTACCCCGCCCGCCCCGAACACGCCGCAAGTTCAGCATCGCTCCAACTTTACCTTTACAGGCAGCCAGCCAGGCGGCCCGCAGTCGGCTGCTGATGCCGCGCGCGCTGCGGCAGCGCAGTCAACAGGACAAAACCGCCGCGTCGTCGTGCCCGCTGACGCACCCGTCACGAACCAACTTCAGACTGACATCTTAAGCCAGATTGCGCGCAATGTCGGCCCGCAGCGATCCGAAGAACCTGTACAGCTTCGCCGCCGCTTCGCGCCTCCACAACAGCAGCAGCAACCACAATATTACCCTCAAGGTAAAAGTCAGGCTCAGAGCGGCTACCCTCAACAAGGATACCCAGCCTATCCAACTCAAGGCCAAGCTGCTGAACAAAATGAGG
>CAYGRF010000149.1:0-5569 GCA_964352275.1 uncultured Caulobacterales bacterium | reverse complement strand
CCCATTGGCCTCACGCCTGATGAGTTACGCTGCGGCGATGATCGGTCCAACACTCAAGCGGAGTTCACCCGCACCTCTATTGCGCCGCATGATCTTTGGGCATCCTTGATGGGACGGATTATGCGGGCCTATGATTACCTGCTCGGCATAGAAGCCGATATGCTAACCGCGATGGTCGCGGCCAATGCTCCAACACCCCAATCCGCGCCGCTACTGCGCGCCGTATCTGCCAAGGACGCAAACGCGGACCATTCCGTCACCCATCCGGTTTGACGGGCTTTTATCGGAAAGCTTTGTGTATTTTGGGTAGGCGGTCAATGTTTTTGACCTCCGTCAAGTTTCTCGCAATTAAGAATAATTCGCACTTGCATTGATATTTGTACAGGCGTAAGACGCATATGTTACTAAGAACTATTCGCAACTAGGGGCTTTCCTCATTGATATGCGGGTGCGTTCTGACGTGAAGATTAAAGGGACAAGGGGCAGAAGCTCCAATTTAGGAAAAGACTATGTTACGCAACGCACTGATTAGCTCGGCCGCTTTGGCGGGGGCGTTTTTCCCTAGAGCCGCATTGGCAGAGGACATCTTTGACGAGGTGATTTCAACCGGGCGCTACCTGTCCATAGATGAGCTTAATGCGGTCAAAACGCCGACGCCGATTATCAATGTGCCGCAAAGCCTGACCATTATTGATAATATTCAAATCCAGCGGCAGGCCTTTACGAGCATCGGCGATATTACGCGCTACGCGCCGGGCCTGAGCATTAGCCAAGGCGAGGGGCACCGCGATGCTATCAATATTCGCGGCAATCAAACCACGGCGGACTTCTTCCAAGACGGCGCGCGCGACGATGTCCAATATTACCGCCCGCTCTATAATGTCCAGCAAGTGGAAATTCTGCGCGGCGCGAACGCGCTCCTGTTTGGCCGCGGCGGCGTTGGCGGGATTATCAACCGGGTCAGTAAGAAAGCTGATGCGGGTAATGATTTTACTGACCTGACAGCAAGCATTGATACGTTTGGGGCCTATTACGCGGCGTTTGATACCAATTTTACGCTCAGTGAAAACGCAGGCTTTCGGCTTAACGGATTTATTGAGGGATTGAATAATCACCGAGATTTTTATGACGGAACGCGCGGCGGGATAAATCCGGTTTTAGGGTTTGATGTAAGCCCGCAAACTCGGATTGATCTGTCCTATGAATATATTGATGATGACCGCGTGGTTGATCGGGGCGTGCCGTCGCAAAATGTTGCGGGCGGGCCGAACGTACCGCTGGAAGGTTTCGATAGGACATTTTTCGGCTCAGCCGCCGAGAACAAAGCCACACTGATTGCGCATATATTGCGCGTGCGTGCTGACCATAAATTTAGCGATACGCTTCGCGGCAATGTCAGTGTCCAATATGCGGATTATGATAAATTATATCAGAACCTTTACGCCAGCGATTCTGTTGATGTTACCGGAGGCACGTTCCCGTCCGTTGAGCTGGATGGTTACCGGGACCCGACGCAGCGGAAAAACTTTCAAATGCAGGGCAATCTGGTTGGCGAATTTATGACGGGCAGCATCGGGCATACGGTTTTGCTCGGCGCTGAATATGCCGTTCAAGATACGGCGAATGCGCGTCTCGATAATCTATTTGCTGCCAATAATGATGATCAGTTGTTCATTCCGTTCACAGACCCACTTAGCATTCCGGCTTATGGCTATGTGGATCTTGTCCGCGACCGGCAATCAGACGTTACGGTTATGTCTGTTTTTGCGCAAAACCAAATCGACCTGACTGATGCCTTCAAGGTCGTGGTGGGCGCACGTTTTGATAGTTTTGATATTGACGTGAATGACATTATGGCGGGCGCGCAATTTGCCCGCAAAGACGATGAAATTACGCCGCGCTTTGGGGTGATTTATAAGCCCGCCGGGAACGTCTCTTTCTACGGCAGTTTCAGTCAAACCTTTGTGCCGCGTTCCGGGGATCAGTTCCTGACGCTGGATCTAAACACAGCCAGCACGCGCCCGCAATTTACAGAAAATCTTGAGGCCGGTTTCAAATGGGATATCCGCCCGGATCTGAGTTTCACAATGGCTGTGTTTGATCTTGACCGCGAAAGCTTCACGAGCGTTGACCCCGCTGATGCGGCCAACCAAATTACCGTAGACGGAGCCAAAACAACCGGGTTTGAGGCGCAGCTTACGGGCAATGTTACGGAAAAATGGGCGGTTAATATGGGCTATAGTTTTATGGACGGGGAGGTCAGCGATATTAGTTTTGCCGCAGGCCAGGTGGTCGCTGGGGCTCTTGACGGCAATAGGCCCAGCCAGACGCCAAAGCATATGTTTTCCATCTGGAACACGTATCAGGTGGATAACCGCTTCAGCCTAGGGTTCGGCGCAACCTATCAGGATAGCTATTTCGTACGCGAGGATAATGCCGCCGAAGTCCCGAGCTATATCCGGTTTGACGCGGCGGCCTTTTATGACGTCTCGGATGATCTGCGCGTTCAGGTCAACATAGAGAACCTGCTGGATGAGAGCTATTTTCCGGATGCTCACAGCAATAATAATATTTCAACAGGCGAGCCTCTCAACGCCCGGTTCACGGTTAGCCGCCGGTTTTAAGTATTACGTCGTCAGGACTTTGCTGACCGCTTTTTGCCAGCCGGTGATTTGGCGCTCGCGTGCGTGCGCATCCATGCTGGGCGCGAAATGGGCATCGAGACTCCATTGCGCGGTCAAATCATCAAGCCCCGAATAAACCCCGGCTTGAAGGCCCGCCAGATAGGCCGCGCCGAGCGCCGTTGTTTCCATGATTTTGGGCCGGTCTATGGGCACATTGATGATGTCGGATAGAGTCTGAACCAGCCAGTCATTGGCGACCATGCCGCCGTCAACTCGCAAGGTCTCTGGCCGCGCGCCGTCCTCGCTCATGGCGGCCAATAGATCATGGGTTTGGTAGCATACGCTCTCAAGGGTCGCCCGGACAATATCTGCCGTATTTGCGCCGCGCGTAAGGCCGAAAATCGCGCCTCTGGCGTCCGGGTCCCAATAGGGCGCGCCGAGGCCTGTAAAGGCGGGAACAAGATAGATACCGTCTTTGCGGGGCGCGTTTCGCACAAGGGCCTCGGTCTCGCTCGCGGACTCGATCAGGCCAAGTTCGTCGCGCAGCCATTGCACGGACGCGCCGGCCATAAAGATCGAGCCTTCGAGGGCATAGGTGGTCTTGCCGCCAAACCGGTAGGCCACAGTCGACAAAAGTCTGTTTTTCGAGACCGCGCAGGTGCTTCCCGTATTCATCAGGGCGAAACAGCCTGTGCCGTAAGTGCTCTTGATCATGCCGGGGGTAAAGCAGCACTGCCCGATGCTGGCGGCCTGTTGGTCTCCGGCAACGCCCAAAATCGGGACGGCCTCGCCGAGTATGGATATATCCGTCTGGCCGAAATCCGCCGCGCTATCTTTGACCTTAGGGAGCAGGGACGCCGGGACACCGAAGAGTTCTAACAAGTCCGCGTCCCAGGATTGGGTGTGGATATTAAACAGGTTTGTCCGGCTGGCATTGGTCGCATCAGTAGCGTGGGAGCGCCCGCCAGTCAGTCGGTAAATCAGGAAGCTGTCGATGGTGCCAAAGGCGAGGTCGCCTTGTGCGGCCTTTTCACGCGCGCCGTCCACATGATCGAGAATCCAAGCCGCTTTACTGGCGCTAAAATACGGATCGAATAACAGCCCAGTCTTGGCAGCAAGTTTGGACTCGCCGTATGCGGCTTTTAAATCATTGCACCGCGCCGCCGTTCTGCGGTCTTGCCAGACAATGGCATTGTATAATGGCTTGCCGCTTTCGCGGTCCCATATGAGAGTGGTTTCGCGTTGATTGGTAATCCCGATTCCGGCGATAGTATAGTTTTGCGCTTTAACTGAGGCATAGACAGTCCGGAGCGTTTTGAGAACCGTGTCCCATATCGCTTCGGGGTCATGTTCGACCCACCCGTCTTCGGGATAGATTTGCGGGAACTCTTCTTGGGCCGAGGCAAGGATCTTACCATCAGGCGAAAACGCCAATACGCGCGAACTTGTAGTGCCTTGGTCAATGGCGAGAATGGCCGTTTTCGTCATATCATGTCTCCTTTCGCTATTACTAATGCGACGGCGCGGAGACGGTCAATTTGAATGTAGTTTATTTCGGCTTGCCAATAACATTCTGAGCAATAATTTTAAGAGCGTCCCGCAGCACGCTTTCAGCTATAGGGCGCGTTTGAGGGTCTTGTAAAAGGGCTTGAACATCATCCATCATCCCGATCACCCGAGGGCAAAGTGGCGGATTCAGTGTCACGACATTATCAATCTGGCTATTGTCATGCTGTTGATAGAGAGCGTTAATCCGGTCAGCTTTATTCAGATATCTTACAGTATCAGTCATAGGGTCATCCAAGCAAAGAAAGGGGCGGTGATGAAAGACGTGTGAGTTGCGGCGCAATTTCGATGGGAACGGTCATGTTACAGACGGGATATTGGATGCGGGCCATGTCGCGGGTTCGCCGCAGACTCTCAAAGCTCATATCAGAAAGCGCCGCGATATAGTCACAATCATCCGCTTCAAAATTTTGCGGGAGGCCAAGGGGGCGAGTTTTCCACATCCGCAGCGCCAGCGGATAGGAGCGTTTATAGCTGACCCAGCTAACTTGGCGAATATTGGCAGCCAAGCAGTATTCAACAACGGCCAAGCTGATATGGGCTTGCGCTTCAAGATTAACTCGCCGCGAAACCCCCTGTTTGCGGACTAAAAAGCGGGAATATTCATAAATGTCATCGGCTTGCGGGACGCCCGTGAAATGACAGAGATGCGGAAATATGTCCGTCATCAAATGGGAACGGGTTGTCGGGTTCAGGCGCGCTGTTGCGATTAGCTTCCGGTCATCGTCAAATTTCAGAAAATAGACCGTATCATCGAAATCATAGGCATCTTTGTCGCGCTGATCGGATGCCTCCGGGATCGTCCAGCCAAGTTCATTAACGGCCACATGGTACCGCAGCGCATACATGTCTTCGAGGGCATTATGGTATAAATACCGATTTGCAGATGTTACAACGTCAACCACAGACTGCTCTCCATTTCGCAGTCCAAAGTTGCATTTTCAAGAGCATTTTTTAACCCCCTCGTTTGAGGGGGTTTTGTATTACCTTAAAATATTTTTCGCGTTAGAGTATTATATGGCCGTCGCGAATGGCGATAACAACGCAGTGCGCGCGGTTGGCTGCGCCGAGTTTTTTGCGGGCATTGGCCAGGTGATCTTTGACGGAATGGTGGCCCAAATTTAAAAGCCGGGCGATTTCCATGTCTTGTTTCCCGCAAGCAACATGGTGGAGAACATCGACTTCTCTGGGCGTAAGCCGAATTTGCGGCACAGATTTCTGGGCGTCATAAATGTCAAGAAGCCGCGAAAACCCATGAATGGCGACGAGCTCCAAAGATTGTATATCGCTTTGGATAAGGTCACATTTCGGCCCGGCATAAGATACAATACCGGGATTTCTATCCTGTAGATGGATAGGAACGGTCACCCCGAACTCTA
>CAYGRF010000148.1:0-5608 GCA_964352275.1 uncultured Caulobacterales bacterium | reverse complement strand
GGAACGGCGTCAATATGGGGATCAGGGTGGTGGTTTATTGCGTTATCAGTCATGCAATCAATATACCCCCGAAACCCATACCGGGAATTATTTTTCTTCAAACGCCGCTATAGCGGGCCAAACCGCTGATATAATCGAGGATTATAGTGTTTGTACTAACCGTCATTGCCGGATTTATACCGGTAATCTACCCGTTACGCTGCGCTCGATTCTCGCAAGTAATTTCGTGTTCTGAGTGGTAGATGACCGCCACAAGGGCGGTCATGACAAAAAATATAGAAACCCATCAAAATTGAACGGCAATAGTATTGGAACTGGATATTTCCCTTCGCTCACCCCTGCTTTCGCAGGGATGATGGAAATTTTTACTCCGTGCAATTCCTATGTATTCCGAATCGGAAATTAAGCCTTATTCCTCCCCGCCGCCCCTATGACCGATCTCGAATAATCGTCCGCGCTCTGTCAGCAGTACAAAAAACAGGGAGAGCACGCCGAGCCCTACGAACCCTACTAAAATCGGGATGACGGAGCCATCGAAGCGGCTGGCGACCATCCATCCGAAAAAGCTAGCGACTGTGCTGGTGGCAAAGCCGTAGACGGCGCTGGCTGTTCCGGCGACTTTGCCGAGAGGTTCGAGCGCTATGGCGGAGAAGTTCGCGCCCATCATGCCAAAACACCCAAATGTGAGCGCAAAGAGCGGGACAAACAGATAGAGTTTTTCGCCAATAAAGCTCATCGCCATGACGTTTAAAATCGACAAAGCAATAAAGGCGATCAAGACCCCGTGGCTGATGCGGCGCATCCCGTATCGCTCGACGAGGCGCGCATTGAGCATACTGCCGATGGCTAACACGCCCGCAATCACGGCAAACCAGAGCGGGAATAGCTCGCCTTGATCAAACACGTCAGAGAATATTTGCTCGGACGCGCCGATAAACGCAAACAGCGCGCCGAAAATCACGCCGCTCGCCGCCATATAACCCAAAGATTCGCGCGTTGTGACAACACTGACAAAAGCTCCGGACACGCCGCGAAAGTTTAGCGGTTGCCGCCTATCATCGGGCAAAGTTTCCGGTAGGCGGACATGCCCCCATACCAGCATTGCCGCAGCGGCAATCGCCAAAACGCCGAACGTCCATTGCCACGAGGCTATCATGATCACGCCCTGCCCTACGGCTGGTGCAATTATCGGAACAATCATAAACACCGTCATGATCAGCGACATAATACGCGCCATCGCCCGCCCGGCGACGAGGTCGCGCACAATTGACGTGGCAATGACGCGGATCCCAGAGGCGAAGACGCCCTGTACAAACCGCACGAGTAACAGCAATTCAAACGTCGCTGTGGCGATACATGCCAGCGAGAAGACAAAATAGCCCACAAGGCATACCCGCAGTAAATTGCGCCGCCCATAAGCGTCCGCAATCGGCCCGAAAAAGAGCTGCGGCGCTCCGAACCCAAGGATATAAGCGAAAATCACAAGCTGCTGATCATTCGCGCGCGCCAGGCTGTAAGTCGCGGCTATATCATCCAGCGCGGGCAGCATAATATCGACCGCAAACGCATTGAGGGCCATCAGCCCAGCAACAAATGTCACAAGCTCCCATAGCGGCATGGGCAGCTTGGCATTGGCGAGTATATCTTCGCGCTCTGTTTGGGAATTGGGCATTGCAGGACTCGTTTATACTAAAGACTGCTATGCGCCGCATCATAAGGATAGGCAAGTGCGTAAGGCTCAGGGAAACCTTCTGATTGGTGTTTGCACCCTGCGGTTAAATGCCATAAGGACACATCCCGCTACCTTCATCATTATGACGAGAACAATGGAACGCACAGAGACAAAATGGGGATTTTGGATCCCGGTGAAAGACGATAACAGCGCGCGCTACGCCGCGAAAATGGCTGGCTTGCCTGTGTTTTTGATGGGGCTATCCTTTATTGTCCCGACCTTATTCCATTTCGCCAATACTCGGCCGATTGTTGGCGGAGCTTATCTCCTCGCAATGGTGTTTTTTGTCGCCGCCGGGCTTTTGATCCGCAAAGGCCGCTTTGGGTTTTTGCCGGTTTCCGTGGGGTTATGGATTGCGGTCACGACATATGCTTACGCCCAGAGCGGCCTAACCATGTCGATCTTTCTCAGCATCACAATCGGGCTCGTCGCCATGAGCGGCCTACGCGGCTGGCTGTGGCTACAAAGGCACGGGGCGTAAGCCCTATTCCGGTATAACAATCCCGCCTTCATCAACGAGCCTATAAATCAACCTTTGAGTTTGCGATTCATATTTTACGCGTTTACCATTTTCTACTTTTTGACGAAAAATCCATTTCATAGAGGCTTGTATAGTGGATTTTTCAAAGATTTTGTCTGAGCATTTAAGGCTGCTAAGCTTTATAGGGTGCCCATCTTCACCGACAATTACTGAAAACTGGCATCGACCAGACTTCGTAGCTTTGTCCGGCATTACGGGTACTGAACGATATATTATTTCGGGTAATTCATGATCACGGTGAAAATGCGAAACATAACCAATAGGCGAAACGTCATCCGAGCAGAAGTCTCCGCAGGAGACCTCACTGACTGTCACAATCGGTAGATCATAGTAAGGATAAACACATACACCTTGGTGTTTGAAATGTTCGAACCCGTTGTAAACTCTTGGTACCGGCGTCGTTCGTTCGAATTTTCTTGATCGGGTTTCGTCTGCGGTATTAACGACATCATTATTTTCAATTTGCAAGACAGTTCTATTTTCAACAAAAGGGTCGCTACTGACGCTTGTCAATAATTGGACGCTAAATAATGTGAATGTAATGACGAGAAAAAGCGCTAAGCTCAATGCTATCCCATATCTTACGAACATCATCATATTGTTATTCTATAACATACACGACGTACAATCAAGTCACTCCACAAATGTCGAAATATCTTCGAGGCTTTTCTTGATGAGAGCGTGTTTGGGCACGGTTGCGCCGTCCGCTGGGTAGCCTACGACCATTAGCACAAAGGGTTTTTCGGATTTGGGCCGCCCGCAAATCTCAGTTAAGAACCCCATTGGCGCAGGTGTATGGGTGAGCGTGCCGAGGCCCGCAGTATGCAGCGCCGTGATCAGCATGCCGGTGGCCAATCCGACAGATTCGGTGACGTAATAGTTCTTGCGCGCTTCACCTGCGGTGACCCCGCCCCGGCGCTGCGCGAAGACCGCTATAAGCCACGGCGCAGTTTCAAGGAACGGTTTGTGATCGTCTGTGCCGAGGGGTTTGAGTGCATCGAGCCATTCTTCGGACGCTTTACCGCCATAAAATTCGCGCTCCTCTTCTTCGGCGGCAAGCCGGATTTGGCGTTTCGTGTCCGGGTCAGAAATCGCGACAAAATGCCAAGGCTGGTGATTGGCACCGCTCGGCGCGGTGCCCGCCGCGCGGATGCACGTCTCAATAAGGCTTCGAGGCACAGGCTCACCGGAAAAACCCCGGATGGTGCGGCGGCGCGAGAGCACCGCGCGTAAATCCTCGGCGCGGGCTTGCATGACATCTTCCGGGAAGCGATCATAGCCCGTCAAAGGGACGTGATCAGCCTTTTCACTCATCCCGCTTGGCCCCAATCGAGGATAACTTTTCCGCTTTTTCCGGTCTCCATCAAATCAAACGCGTCCTGAAAATCACGCGCGGCGAACCGGTGGGTGATCATGGGGCTCATATCCAGCCCGCTGTCAAGCAAGGCGAGCATTTTGTACCATGTTTCATACATTTGGCGGCCATAAATCCCGCGCAAGGTCAGCGCTTTGCCGACAATTTTGCCAAAATCAACAGGGAAAGGCTTGGCCGGAATGCCGAGCATGGCGATGTTGCCGCCCATCAGCATTGTGTCCAGCATTTGATTGAACGCCGGCTGCGCGCCGCTCATTTCAAGCCCGACATCAAACCCTTCCGTCATGCCGATTTCGGACATAACATCCCGCAGGTTTTCGTTCATCGTATTGACCGTGCGGGTACGGCTTGTGACCTTATGGGCAAAATCCAGACGCCAGTCATTGATATCGGTGAGCACGACCCGACGCGCGCCGGATTTCTCCGCGACGGCTGCCGCCATAATGCCGATCGGGCCAGCGCCAGTGATAAGGACATCCTCGCCAACCAAGTCAAAGGCCAGTGCCGTGTGGACTGCATTGCCAAGCGGGTCCATAATCGCCGCAATATCAAGCGGGAAGTCCTCGCCCAAAGGGATGACGTTAAATTCGGGAAGCGCCAAATATTCCGCAAATGCGCCGGGCAGATTGACGCCTATACCTTTTGTATCAGGGTCCAAATGAAACCGTCCTGCGCGGGCATTACGGGATCGGTTTCCGACCACATGGCCCTCGCCCGTGACTTTGTCGCCAACTTTGACGCGGCGGACGCCGGAGCCTATGGCCGCAACGCGCCCGCCATATTCATGGCCGACAACCAATGGCACGGGCACGTTTTTCTGCGCCCACTCATCCCATTTGTAAATATGCATATCGGTGCCGCATATCGCCGTGCGCTCGATCTTAATCAGGACTTCACCGGCATCGATCTTCGGCACAGGCACGTCCTGCATCCAGAGCCCTTTTTCGCCCTTGGCCTTGACCAAAGCTTTCATGGTCTGGGTCATGATATAATGCCGAGGTCTTTGCCGACTTTGGTAAAAGCAGCCACGGCTTTATCGATATGGTCAAATGTGTGCGCCGCGCTCATTTGCGTGCGGATGCGGGCTTTGCCTTTCGGCACGACAGGGAAGAAAAATCCGATCACATAAATCCCCTCATCCAAGAGCTTGGTCGCCATATCCTGCGCGAGCTTGGCATCCCCCAGCATAACCGGAATAATTGGGTGTTCACCGGGCAAAATATCGAAACCAGCGGCGCTCATGCCGCTACGGAACCGCTCCGTATTGGCCATTAACCGCGCGCGAAGGTCATCGCCGTTTTTCGCCATGTCAATGGCTTTGAGGCTGGCTCCAACAAGGGACGGTGCGAGAGAATTAGAAAACAAATATGGCCGCGAGCGCTGGCGCAGCATATCAATCACTGGCTGGCGCGCACAGGTAAACCCGCCCATAGCACCGCCTAGCGCTTTACCAAGCGTCCCGGTCAGAATATCTATGCGGCCTTCAACGCCCCTGTAAGCCGCCGAGCCGCGCCCGCCTGCCCCTAAAAATCCGCTCGCGTGACAATCATCAACCATGGTCAGCGCGCCGTATTGTTCGGCCAAATCACAAATTTCGTCCAGCTTGGCAATATAGCCATCCATTGAGAAAACGCCGTCTGTGGCAATCATGATATTACGCGCGCCGTCATTTTTGGCGGCTTTGAGTTTCTCTTCCAAATCCGCCATATCTGAATTGGCGTAGCGGTAGCGCTTGGCTTTGCACAGCCGAATACCGTCAATGATTGAAGCATGGTTGAGCGAGTCGGATATAATCGCGTCCTCCGCCCCTAGTAGTGGTTCAAAAACTCCGCCATTGGCATCAAAACAGGCCGCGTATAAAATCGTATCTTCAAACCCCAGCCAATCCGCGATGGCTTTTTCCAAGTCTCTGTGCTGGGCCTGCGTACCGCAAATAAACCGCACAGACGCCATGCCGAAA
>CAYGRF010000147.1:2242-5621 GCA_964352275.1 uncultured Caulobacterales bacterium | reverse complement strand
TAAAGGAAGAACCCAATTCATACACGCTTTTACCTCTGCGCTCTTTCTAATGTTTGATACAGCCATAATTGCCGCCAGCACAGCGGCGCTCTATTACGAACTCCGGCATATCAAAGAGGGCCTTGCTCCCAAATCGATAGCATCCGTATTTGACTAGTGCATTTCCCGTTAAGCCGGAACAGCTCCAAAAACCTAACCCTCAGCTTCCATAGCAGCGAGCTTCGAAGCTTGATCCTCGGCAATCAACGCATCAACGACAGTCCCAAGGTCATCGCCTGCGATGATTTTATCAAGTGTGTAGAGTTTAAGATCAATCCGGTGATCGGTGACGCGGTTTTCGGGGTAATTATAAGACCGGATACGGCCCGAGCGGTCACCGGACCCAACCTGGTCTTTACGCTCATCCGCGCGCTCGGCGTCAATGCGCTGTTTTTCCAAATCATACAGCTTCATTTTCAACAGCCGTTCGGCATTTGCGCGGTTCATGTGTTGGGATTTGGCATCACACACAACCACAACGCCGGTTGGAATATGGGTCATGCGCACCGCTGAGTCGGTTTTGTTAACGTGCTGCCCGCCTGCGCCAGAGGCGCGCATCGTGTCTACGCGCACATCATTCATGGAAAACCCAATATCGACATCTTCCGGCTCAGGCAAAACCGCCACCGTCGCGGCGGACGTGTGTATACGGCCCTGCGTTTCCGTCACGGGCACGCGCTGGACGCGGTGAACGCCGCTTTCAAACTTCATTTTCCCGTAAACTCCAGCCCCTGACACGGAGGCGATGATTTCCTTATAACCGCCCATATCGGCCTCGGACTCCGTTTCAATATCAACCGACCAGCCTTGGATCTGTGCGTACCGGGCATACATTTTAAACAAGTCGCCTGCGAAAATCCCGGCTTCATCACCGCCAGTTCCGGCGCGTATTTCTAAAACAATCGACGCATTATCATCTTTGTCTTTTGGCAGAAGCAGGATAGAAACTTCGTGCTCTACCTCCGGCAAGCTATTTTTTAGCGCTTGAATTTCTTCTTTGGCCATGGGCGCCATTTCAGGATCGTCCAGCATGCCGGAGAGGTCTTTCATCTCTGCGCGAATATTTTGCAAACGGCGAACACCGTCAACAATCGGCTTGAGCGCAGCGTAATCTTTACCAAGCTGTACAATCTCCTCTCCGTCGGTCGTTGCTCCCATCCGCGCTTCAATTTGCTCGAAACGGTCAACGACTTGGGCGAGTTTTATATCTGGAATATGCATGGGCACCGATTAAGCGCTCACGCACGCGATGTCGAGATGAAACATGCCATAGGTACTAATAGGTTCTAATAGGTTCCTCGTATCCCGAAAAACACCGTCCGGGGACGGCCTGGGAAATAGCGCTCATTGCCAAAGGCAAAATCAGCGCGGTCAGCATATTGCGTATTGAGAATATTATCCACACGGCCAAACAGCGTCAGACAGTCAGACACCGCAACCTGCCCGCGCAAGACAAAAATATCATGACCGGGATACTCCGCCGTATTGCCCGGATTGGTGAAATATGACCCCACGTGACGCCATTCGATTTCTGTCATCAGGGCATCGCTTACATCATATCGCAGCCTTATATGCGCCAGCGTATCCGGCGCCGTATCGACGCGATTGCCGCGGGTAATATCATTAGCGGCAGAGCCGACACTTTCATTAAAGTCATATGTATGTTTCGCCAGTGTCCCGTCGCCGGAAACCGAAAGCCTTTGCGTGAGCGCGGCACTAAAACTAACCTCTGCTCCGGTGTGGCGGGTTTTGCCGTTAACCACATTAAACCCGTTTGCATTGCGAAAGAAAAAGTTGTCCTTCCACATGGTAAAAACCGCCAGCTCCAAAACAGCACCATTCTCATCATATTTCACGCCAGCCTCTAGGCTATTGAGCGTTTCGACATCGGCTTTTCCCGGAACCTGATTTTGCTGTGCTGAATACAGGTCTGTGACCTGAGGGGCGCGCGAGCCGCGAGCCGCGCGGGCGTAAATGTTCACATCATCAGACGCTGCATAGGTTAGGCTGGCCTTGGGGGTCAGGGTAAAGAAATCATCCGTTCGGTCAGCGGCGCGAATAAACCGCCCGAACGTCCCAGTGCTGGCACGGTTGTCATAGGCATAATGGGTATATTCCGCGCGCGCGCCAAGCTCCAAATCCATCTGCCCGGATAGGCTGAAAGACTTTTCCGCATAGCCTGCCGCCGTAACCGCATCTACGCGGTAGTCATAATGCAGGCCTTGAATGAAGGAAAACTGGCTTGGGCTGGCCTGAAATTCATAAACATCGCCGTGCGTATATTCCGCGTCAAAACCCACATTAAACCTATCACTATACAAAGCCGATTGAAACCCGGCGGAACTATGCGCGTTTTTTTCAAGCGCTTGTCCCGGTACAAAATGGCGCAAAAACCGCAATTCCGAGCGGCGGGCATAAGGCGTCAGGGCGAGTGTGTTGCCGCCAACTGCCCGCTCAAACCGAGCTTGCGTGCGGTAACTTTTTGCGTCCCTGAATGCTTCCGGGTTAGAGTTGGTCAACCGCAACGCATCATCCTTATAGGCGTCCACGCCTTGAATGAACCCTGCCGTTTCCTGATTGAGGTTTTGAAACGATGAAAGCCAATTTACGTCCCACGCAGTCCCAATTGCGCCTTGGACTTTGAGCTGCAGTTTTTGCTGATCAAACCCGCTATCAGCGCGAAATCCGTTATCTCCCGCCAGTGACACTGACCCGGCAAGCGTATAGGCATCAATGTGCTCAATGTGCGTCGCCGTCATCGACGCATAGCCGTTATCGCTGCCTATCATAGAAAATCGGCTCTTTGCCTCATATGTGCTCGGCGAGCTGACATTGATCAGCCCGTGCACAGCGTTGGAGCCATATGTTGCTGGCCCAGGCCCTTTGATCACGTCAACCGCACTGGCAAATTCAGTCCCGGATTCGAGTAGCCCGTTAACATTAGCAAAGCCTGCTGCGCGCAGCGGCACGCCGTCTTCAAGATAGAGGAAGCTGCCTGCACCCGCGCCGCCGGTCAGCACCGGCGAACGGATTGCCGTTAAATGCTCCTGCCCGCTGCCCCGATGAATATTCACCCCCGCTACGCGGTTCAGGGCTTCTGATGGGTGCACCAACGCGGTCATATCCAGCGCGTTTTGCGAGAGTACATCAACGCTTAAGGCCAGATCGCGGCTGCGCCGAACCGTATCATAAACCGTGACAATATCATCAATAGGAGTTGCTGCAACGCTCACAGGTACATCATTGGGAGTTTGCGCAGAAGCGGTCGTTACAAGGCTAGCCGCAATGCAAATACTAATGACGAAATGCGCATTATACGACAGCCTGTTACTCCAGCGCA
>CAYGRF010000147.1:0-2142 GCA_964352275.1 uncultured Caulobacterales bacterium | reverse complement strand
TTACTCCAGCGCAGTGGCGACCCGGTCAATAAATCTCTGTATCGTGTCAGCATCCGTATTATCCAATTTCATGATCGCAAGCATATCGCCAGCGGCCATAATGACGCGCGCATCCGAGCGGTCTTGATGACCACCCGGCAGGTGGCGCGTTATCTCTGTCAGGATCTCATCTTGCAATGCTAAAAATTGCGGCCGAACGTCCGGCCCGAAAGCCACCGACCAATTGAGAAAAACTTTGATCATATCCGGCTGGCTCACCAAAAGCATGTCATAGGCCTGTGCCATGATTTTGATCTGCTCCGATGCTGTGCTCGCCGTTTCCGGGAGCGCCCCAAACATGCCCATGACCTGTTTGCGGATTCTATCAAACACTGCGTCGGTCAGCGCCTCACGCGTTGGAAAATAATTGAACACGGTTGCTGTTGACACTCCCGCAAGCTTAGCCACGTCGCCGTGCCCCGCGCGTTCAACACCGGAGCGTGCATAGGCTGTCACCGCGCAGACGAGCAATTGCTCTGTGCGCTCCTCGGGGCTGAGCCGCTGTCGTAATGTTTTCGTTTCGCGAGTCACGGGCAGACTATGACTGACCCGCCTAATCTATTCAATATTGACAAAGTCGAAATTTTTCCTATTGATAACTTTATCAATAATGGAGAGCGGCATGGCTTTTATCGAAACACCCCAATCCAAACCCTCGGCGAGGCGTCACCTTTGGCTTATATCACTGACCTTTCCTCTCACGCCTTTGTGGGGCATAGGGCTAGCGGCGTTAACCGGAAACCCGCACATGATCTGGGCACCGATTGTGCTGTTTTACATCATCATGCCTTTGCTCGATTATGTTGTCGGCGATGACAAAAATGATATTTTAGGCCTGATGGAAGACGAAGCGGCGCTATCGCCCTTCTATAAATTCATGGTCCATGCGCTCTTGCCCGTTATCTATATCACATGGATTGCCGGAGCGTGGTACGCCGCCACGCAAAGCTTGCCATGGGATGCTTATCTCGCGCTCGGCATTGCCCATGGCTGGGGGCTGGCCTTTGCTATCAACTCAGGCCATGAAGTCGGCCATAAAACTGATAAAGTGTCTAAATGGATGGCTTTATTGATGCTCGCGCCGAGCCTTTTGGGGCATTTCCGCGTCGAACATAATCAGGGACACCATAGCGACGTTGCCACGCCAAGAGACCACGCCACAGCAAGGTTTGGCGAGAGTTATTGGGCATTCCTAACGCGGGAAATTCCCGGTGCTTGGACGCGCTCATGGGCGCTCGAGTCCAAACGCGCCGCGCGTAAAGGATATTCGCGCTTTTCTCTCAAAAACGAAGTGGTGATGTCGACAGTCATGGGCGTTTCTTTATGGGCCGCTATGCTGTTATGGCTCGGCCTAGGCGCTCTGCCATACATGCTTATTACATGGTGGGTTTCCGTGACCGCGCTAAGCTCGCAAAACTATTTCGCCCATTACGGCATGCTACGTGACAAACGTCCGGACGGGAAATATTTACCCTGCCAACCACATCACTCTTGGAACTGCAATCAACTGGTGACCAATCTGACGACTTACAATCTGGCCCGGCATTCTGATCACCACGCCAATCCATCGCGTCATTATCAGCATCTGCGGCCCTTTCCGGACGCGCCGCAACTCCCCTTTGGTTATATGACCATGAACATTATCGGTTATTTTCCGCCGCTATTTCGGCATATTATGGACCCACGCGTTTTAGCGAACGCCGACGGCGATATGGATAAAGTCCTAACCAAAGATACAGCTTAACGCTCCGTAGCGGGCGGCTTTGGCGGCGTGATAATATGAAGATCGCGCTGTGGGAACGGAATTGTAATACCGGCCTCTTCTAAGGCTTTATTGACGGCTGTATGGATCGCGTGGCTAACCGGAAAGCGGTCTTCAAAACTGCGTAGGAAGACCCGAATTTCAAAATCTAGAGAGCTGTCACCAAAGCCGAGGAAGAAAACCTGGGCTTTGGGCACCTCTAGAATTTTGGGGTTGTCTTTAATTGCGCCAAAAATAACTTCGCGGGCAAAATCCGTATTGGTTCCATACGCCACGCCCACACGAATAATCATACGTGTCGTGGAGTTTGACAATGTCCAATTCGTCACCCGGCCGGTAAT
>CAYGRF010000146.1:0-5626 GCA_964352275.1 uncultured Caulobacterales bacterium | reverse complement strand
CCTCCAAGTCGAGCATCCGGTCACGGAACTGATTACCGGTGTCGATCTGGTCGAGCAGATGATCCGCTCGGCCCAAGGCGAAAAACTGTCTATGACGCAAGCCGATGTGACTCTGACCGGGTGGGCGCTGGAGAGCCGGATTTATGCGGAAGATCCGTACCGGAATTTCCTGCCCTCGATTGGACGCCTCGTGCGCTACCGCCCGCCCGCCGAAGGGCACTGGGCGACGCACTGTATCCGCAATGATACCGGCGTTTATGAGGGCGGCGAAATTTCCATGTATTATGATCCGATGATCGCCAAGCTGTGCACTTGGGGGCTGGACCGGGGGCACGCGCTCAAAACCATGCGCAATGCGCTGGATAATTTTGAGCTTGAAGGCATTGGGCATAATATCCCGTTCCTGCAAGCGGTCTATGATCATGACCGGTTCGAGCGCGGTGATATTACGACGGCATTTATTGCCGAGGAATATCCGGACGGCTTTATGGGTGCACCGGTTAATTCCGGCCATACCCGTAAAATCGCAGCCGTCTGCGCGTTGATGCATGATATATCCCAACACCGGGACACCGAAATTTCCGGCGCGCTACCTAATCACGAACGCCATGTGCCCGACGAATGGGCGGTGCAAATCGGTGACGCTCACTACCGCGCGGCCATTCACGGCGACAAGGGCGTGCGCACTATTGTCATGGATGATGAGAGCGACAAGGCAGCGCTGGAAATGGATGTCTCGACAAGCTGGAAACCGGGGCAGCCCTTGGTACGGGCCTTCGTTGATAATAAGCCGTTTACTTTCAAAATCAGGCGCTGCGCCGAAGGGTTTCATGTTCGCCACCGCGGGTGTGAGTTTAAAGTCGCTGTGCGCAATACCCGCGCCGCAGAGCTTGCCACGCATATGCCGATTAAAGAAGCGCCGGATACCAGTAATCTCCTGCTGTGCCCGATGCCCGGTGTGATCGTCTCGATCTTGGTCGAGGAAGGCCAAGAGGTTCAGGACGGGCAGGCTTTGGCGGTTGTCGAAGCCATGAAAATGGAGAACACTCTACGCGCCGAGAAAAAGGGCATCATCGCCAAAATTAACGCCGCGCCGGGTGAAAATCTCGCGGTGGATGAAGTTATTATGGAATTTGAAACATGAGTTTTACCCGGCTTTTCCTCGCTTTCAACGCGCTTGTTTTTGCCGTGTTTGGCGCGGTGTGCTTGGTTAATCCAGCGGCTATGCTGGAGGGGATCGGCGCGGTTATGTCCGGCGGTGACGGCATATATGAAATGCGCGGGATTTACGGCGGGGTCAGTCTCGGCATTGCTACGCTCTGCGCTATGGCCGTTCGCCGTGAGTCCTTACAGCGGCCCGCACTGATTTTCCTGCTGACCTATATGGGCGGCTATATTTTTGCGCGTATCGTAGGGATTTATTTTGACGGATTGCCAGCGCCGAAGTTCTTTATCTTTATCGTTTTTGAAGCGGTTACGGGGGTAATCGCGTGGCGGTTGTTAAAAGGTATGGCAAAGGACTAGGGGCGTTTTCGCTCATTTGAGGCTTTATCGATTTCAATTATACGCAAATTGCACTATATGATTTAATCATACGATTGAGGCGGAGATTGATATGACCATGGTACGCAAGAGCTTTACCCTAACGCAGCGCAATGATGAATGGCTTAAGGCGCAACTGGCCACCGGGCATTTTGGCAACGAGAGCGAGATTATTCGTGAGCTGATCCGCGAGCGGGCCATGCGCGAGCATAGCGAAACGCCGGAGGAAATCGCGGCCATCCGCAAGGCCTTGGAAATTGGCGAGCGTAGCGGCGTGAGTACGACTGACCCAAAAGACTTACTCGCAAAATTCAAGTCGAAGGCCGCGCGTGAATCTGCCATATAAGTTATCGTCACAAGCCGAGGAGGACTTTTTCCAAATTTATCTGTGGGGCTTTCAAGCTTTTGGCGAAGCAGAAGCCGATAAATATCACTTGGAATTATTATCGCATTTTAATCACATTGCGCTAGACCCTTTAATTTATGTCGCAGTGAAAAATATCAATCCCCAATGCCGACGAAGCGTGCATAAATCCCATGCTATATATTACACAGTAACGGACGAACATGTTTTGATTCTCAGGATTTTGGGACGCCAAGACCATGCAACAGCTTTCGAATAAAACAGAGATTGAGACTATGACAAAACCCACCATCAAAGACTGGTATGCTCTCGCAGAGAAAGAACTGCGCGGAGGCAGTGTTGAGAGCCTGACCACGGATACGCCCGAAGAGATCGCGCTAAAGCCAGTCTATACGGCGGATGACGCGCCGGATATGGACGAGCTTCCGGGATTTGCGCCGTTTACGCGGGGCGTTCGCGCGACCATGTATGCCAACCGTCCTTGGACGATCCGGCAATATGCGGGCTTCTCTACCGCCGAAGAGTCCAACGCGTTTTACCGTAAAAATCTTGAAGCCGGACAAAAGGGGTTATCTGTGGCTTTTGATTTGGCCACGCACAGGGGCTATGATTCCGATCATCCGCGCGTGACCGGCGATGTCGGCAAAGCCGGGGTGGCGATTGACTCTGTCGAGGATATGAAAATCCTGTTTGACGGTATTCCGCTCGATCAAATGTCTGTCTCTATGACCATGAACGGGGCGGTTATTCCGATCCTTGCGATGTTCGTTGTTGCGGGCGAAGAGCAGGGCGTTGACCGCGCGAAACTGTCCGGCACAATCCAGAACGATATTCTCAAAGAATTTATGGTGCGCAACACCTATATTTATCCGCCCGAGCCCTCCATGCGGCTCATTGGCGATATTATTGAATTTACCTCCGCCGAGATGCCCAAATATAATTCTATCTCAATCTCCGGCTATCACATGCAGGAAGCGGGCGCTACGCTCGCGCAGGAGCTGGCCTTTACGCTAGCCGACGGGATGGACTATGTCCGCGCGGCGATGGCCAAGGGCTTGGACGTGGACGCGTTCGCGGGGCGGCTGTCCTTCTTTTTCTGTATCGGTATGAGTGTGTTCATGGAGGCGGCGAAATTGCGCGCGGCGCGGCAATTATGGGCGCGGATTATGACGGATTTTGGCGCGAAGCAAACCAAGTCGAAAATGCTGCGCACCCACTGTCAAACCTCCGGTGTGTCGCTGACCGAGCAAGACCCCTATAACAATGTTGTCCGCACAGCGTTCGAAGCTATGGCGGCCGTACTAGGCGGCACGCAATCGCTCCATACCAACAGTTTTGATGAGGCGATTGCGCTGCCCACGGAAATGTCGGCGCGCATCGCGCGGAATACGCAGCTTATCTTGCAGCACGAGACGGGCGTGACGGACGTTATCGACCCGCTTGGTGGCTCTTATTATGTCGAGGCTTTGACCAAAGATTTGGCCGACAAAGCGTGGGCGATGATCGAGGAGATCGAAGCCGAGGGCGGCATGACCAAGGCCATTGAAAAAGGCATCCCGAAGATGAAAATCGAGGAAGCGGCCGCGCGCCGCCAAGCCCGCGTCGATAAGGGCGAAGACGTGATCGTTGGCGTGAATAAATACCGCCTTGATGACGAAGCGCCGATAGATATTCTCGAAATCGACAATGCCAAAGTCCGCGCTGGACAAATCACGCGTATCAAAAAAATGAAAGCCTCCCGTAATGAGGCCGCCTGTCAATCGGCGCTGCAAGCTATGACCAATATCGCCAAAAGCGGAGATGGGAACCTCCTCGCAGCAGCCGTAGAAGCGGCGCGCGCGCGAGCGACTTTGGGCGAGATTTCAGACGCGATGGAAGCCGTTTTTGGCCGCCATAAACCCGTCAACCGCGTCATCAAAGGCGTTTATGCCAGCGCCTATAAGGACGATCCGGCCTATATCTCTGTGCATGAAAAGGTTGCGGATTACGCCGCCGAAAAAGGTCAAGCCCCGCATGTCTTGATTGCGAAAATGGGGCAGGACGGTCATGACCGCGGCGCGAAAGTTATCGCAACGGCCTTTGCCGATTTGGGCTTCACCGTCGATATGACGGATCTGTTCTCAACCCCTGAAGAGACGGCGGATTTGGCCGTTAAGCTCGGCGTGGACGCGGTCGGGGTCTCGTCGCTTGCAGCGGGCCACAAAACCCTCGTGCCGGAGCTTGTCGGCGCTCTGAAAGCCAGAGATGCGGGCCACATTAAAATCTTTGCAGGCGGCGTTATCCCCGAACAGGATTATAGTTTCCTGCGCGCATCAGGCGTCGAAGAAATCTTCGGCCCCGGCACCAATGTGCTTGATGCGGCCTACGCTGTGCTCGCGGTGATAGCGGGCATGAAGCGGAACCGGTGATTCAATTCATGCCATTGTAATTGTCAGTTGCACTATTAAATAGTGTATATGAGTCATTTAGCTGAATATCTTTTATACTACCAAGCACTAAAGTCGCCTAATTTTGCTGTTATGGTTACAGGGGAATGGGGTACCGGGAAAACCTTTCAAGTTAGAAGGGTTTTGAACGAAGATAATAGTATTTATGTAAGCCTTTTTGGTATTTCCTCTAAAGAGGAAATACATCTTTCAGTTCTTGCTCAGGCCGACCCGACTGCCTTCCGTGCCAAAAAAATATTCGGTGGAGGCAGCGATCTATTCAAAGAAATTGGTGGCTTGCACCGAATTGCGGGCTTACCCCTGCAATGGATCAACAATGCCGTCAGGGATAAAATTGGAGATAAAAAAGTCATAGTCTTTGATGATTTGGAGCGAAGCACTCTGAATCTTAAAGAGGTTCTAGGCGCGATAAATCATTATGTTGAGCATGAAGGCTGTAAAGTTTTAATTGTTGCTCATGATGAAAAAATTGAAAATGAAATCAATACACAAAAAGAGAAGTTAATTGGCCAAAGTATCAAGATTATGCCAGAGACAAAGGATGCTTTTGATGCGTTTCTAACTCAACTTGAAAGTTCTGAAGTTAAGAGTTTTCTATCTGATTATGTGGATGATATTGTAAATACTTTTATATCATCTGAAGTGAAGTCACTGAGGGTGCTGAGGCACGTAATCTTTGATATTGCTAGACTATACAGCTCTTTCGAAGAAAGGCACCTTTCAAACAGACAATCTATTCAACGCTTTCTGCAGTACTTTTGCGCCTTTGACATAGCCGTTAGGGCGGGGTCACTATCTCGTCGCGACATTCTGGAAAAAACGCAAATTTATACCGATCATCATGTTTGCCATCGTGATGATACAAATGCACCAACGCACAACATTATAACCGTTGGAGAGCGGCATTCTAATATAATATTTGAAGACTATATTGATCCTGAATTTCTTATCGAAATGCTGTTCGATGGTAAATATTCAAAGGATAATATTAGAAAATCTTTAAATTCGCGTCAGTTGTTTATCGACCCCGGAAAAGCGCAGCCGTGGCAAACTGTCATGAATTTTGATGTTATAGATGATGAAAGTGTTAAGAGCGCCGTTGAAGAAATGACGCTACAGCTCAGGTCTAAAAAAGAGGTTCCGCCCGGAGAACTTCTCCATATTTTTTCATTAAAGTTGTTGATGGCTGAGATTGGTTATTTAGATGCAACGCTTTCAGACTAAGGTGCTCCCCAATATTTGGACAGTGACTTAAGCTACAAATTTGTGTTTT
>CAYGRF010000145.1:0-5673 GCA_964352275.1 uncultured Caulobacterales bacterium | reverse complement strand
TTCATGACGGTACGCGGGCTCATGACGGTGGAAATGTCGCCAGCGATAAAGCTGTTACGGGTCATATCGGCGACGCGCACCATAGAGGCGAGAATATCCCGGCCTTCGGGCGTGTCATATGTCGGGGATTTGGCTAGCACAATTGCTGCCTCATCATCATGAGGGAGATAGTTGAGCTGCGTAACAATCGACCAGCGGTCCATCTGGCCTTGGTTGATTTGCTGCGTGCCGTGATACAGTCCCGTCGTATCGCCCAGGCCCACCGTATTGGTGGTCGAGAATAGGCGGAAGGCCTTATGCGGCGTGATGACTTTGTTTTGGTCCAGCAATGTCAGGCGGCCCTCGGCCTCCAAAATACGCTGGATCACGAACATCACGTCCGGGCGGCCCGCATCATATTCATCAAACGTCAAAGCCACTGGATTTTGCAATGCCCACGGGAGGAGACCCTCGCGAAACTCTGTGATTTGCTTGCCGTCTTTGAGGACAATGGCGTCTTTACCGACGAGATCAATCCGGGAGACATGGCTGTCGAGATTGATCCGCACCATTGGCCAGTTCAGCCGCGCGGCGACCTGTTCGATATGGGTGGATTTCCCGGTGCCGTGATAGCCCTGCACCATAACGCGGCGATTATAGGCAAACCCTGCGCAGATCGCCTGCGTGGTTTGGTCGTCAAAGATGTAGGCCTCATCCATCGGCGGCACATATTCGGACCGCTGGCTGAATGCCGGAATTTCCATATCAAAATCTACGCCGAAGGTTTCGCGCGCAGATACCGTTGTATCCGGCTCTAGGATTGGGAAGGGATTGTCGTTCATAGTGTACTCCGGAAGGCATTTTTGTGACTTAGCCTCTCCTTGGGGAGAGGTCCGCGCCTCGTAAGAGGCTGCGGGGTGAGGGGATATGATCTGAGAATTTTATACATGTCGGGACGTTTAAAGTTATTTCCCCTCACCCGCAATGTGCTTCGCATATGCGGCCTATCCCCACGGTGTTGTCACCCACAGGAGAGGTTTCCAATTTGAGGGGCTTTTCTTAAACACTATCCCAATTCCGTTGTTTTGAGAATTTTATAGGCTTTGACCACGCGCTGGAAGCTTTCTTCCGTCGTGCGGTCACCTTTATTAGCATCGGGGTGCAACTGTTTGACAAGCTGTGTGTAACGGCGGCGCACATCGGCTTTGTTGGAGGTTTCATCGAGGCCCATATCGTTGAGCGCTTTGAGCTGCATTTTCGTTAGGCGGCGGCGCGGCGTTTCTACAATATCATTATCGCCATCGCCGAAAATGCCGTAGCCTTCGGAGGTTGCGCTGGTTTGCCCGGCGCGGGTCTTCTTGCGAGCCTTAGCGCGCTCGCCTGTATTTTTGCGAACGTCCCAGGTTGGACGGTGGCCGTGGCGCGCGCCCGCCTGCCATTCGTGAATGTCTTCATCGGTCATGCCGGAGAAGAAATTCCAATTTTTATTATATTCGCGCGCATGTGTCATGCAGAAATTATAATATTCGCGCAGTCGGTCCGGGCTTTTGGGAGCCTTGCAGCCCCCCATAGACACACACCCAGCCCATTCGCATTCCTCCTGGTCGGGATCTTTCTTTTTGTTGCCTTTATTGACACGAATGTCGATACCTTTGGGCTTATAGCTGTAATTATCTGTCATAGGTCTTATATAGGGTTTGAAACATGATGAAAAAGGGACTGCGCAAGATGGGCATAATTGGCACAGCAATCAAGGAAAAACTGACAGAGGCGTTTAATCCGTCGCACCTAGAGGTCATGGATGAAAGCTATAAACATGCAGGCCATGCCGGCGCGCAGCAACATGCCGCGGAACATGGTAGTGCGGAGAGCCATTTTCATGTTGTGATCAAGGCGGAAAGTTTTGCCGGATTAAGCCGTCTCGCGCGGCACAGGGCCGTCTTGGAGATATTGGAGACCGAGATGAAGGTCATTCATGCATTCAGTCTGGACGCCAGCGCGCCTTAATTCGCTAATCTCATTGCGTGGAAATATTGGCGGTGGTAACCCTTAAGGAAAAAGGGATTGCTCATATGGCCGGAAAAAATCGCCTCCACCCCATACCGAAGCCGGACGGATTGCCGGTAATCGGCAATATGCTCACGGTGAATGCGGAAACGCCGCTGCAAAGCCTGATGGAGCTATGCGAGGAGCAGGGCCCGATATTCTGGATGGATATGATGGGCAAGTCCATGATTTTAGTCTCCGGGGCCGAGCTTGTGCATGAGCTGTGCGACGAAAAACGGTTTGATAAAACTGTGCGCGGGCCGCTGCGGCGGTTGCGCTCTATTGGTGGTGACGGTTTGTTTACGGGCGACACGGCTGCGCCCAATTGGGGCAAGGCGCATAATATCCTGATGCCGACATTCTCGCAAAAATCAATGCATGGTTATCTGCCCATGATGGTTGATATTGCCGAGCAGCTAATGAGCAAATGGGAGCGGCTCAATAATGATGATGAGGTTGATGTTCCGCATGATATGATTGGGCTCACGCTCGACACGATAGGGCTATGCGGGTTTGATTACCGTTTTAATTCCTTTTACCGCGAAGGCTTTCATCCCTTTATTGACGCGCTGACGCGAACACTCGAAGTGGCAATGTTGCAAAAAGGTCTACCGTTTGAGGATGTGATGATGCGCGCGCGCCTCACGCAGCTCGAAAAAGATATTTCTTATATGAATACGCTGGTGGATGATATCATCCGGGAGCGCCGACAAACCGGCGGTGAGCAGCAAGACCTTCTGAATTTTATGCTCGCGGGTGTAGACCCGGTTACGGGCGAGGGTTTGCCCGATGAAAATATTCGCTACCAGATCAATACGTTCTTAATCGCGGGGCATGAAACCACATCAGGACTCCTGTCCTTTACGCTCTATTACCTGCTCAAAAACCCGGACGTGATGAAACGCGCCCGAGGCGAAGTTGACCGTGTCCTTGGCCACGACATTTCTCTGCCGCCGACATTAGCGCAAATCGGGCAACTCGAATATGTCCGTGCTGTTTTATACGAAGCGCTCAGGCTGTGGCCCACTGCGCCCGCTTTTAGCCTCACGCCCTATAAAGATGAGGTCATTGGGGGCAAATATAAGATTAAAAAAGGCGCCTTCGTGACGGTCATGGCACCCAGTCTGCATCGTGATAAAACGGTGTGGGGAGATAATCCTGAAGACTTTAACCCGGATAATTTTATGGGAGATGCGGAGGCCAAGCGGCCGCCGGATTCTTACAAGCCGTTTGGCAACGGGCAACGAGCCTGTATTGGCCGCCAATTTGCCATGCAAGAGGCTATTCTTGTGCTAGGCATGATCTTGCAGCGGTTTCAATTGTTTAACCACACGGACTACCAGCTTAAAATCAAAGAAACACTTTCGCTCAAACCGGACGGGTTCAAGATCAAAGTCCGCAAGCGGGCCGAGGCGTTTCGAGGGACAGGCCAGGTTGCCTCAGCGGCCTCACAGGCTGAAATGCCGGAACAGGCTCAGCGCGAAAAACACGGCACCAAGCTGTATGTGGCTTACGGCTCTAACCTTGGCACCTCTGAAGGGTTTGCGCGCAATCTTGCTCAGCTCGGCGAAGCCAACGGTTTTGATACTGCGCTGGCTCCGCTGGATAATTATGCTGGAGGATTGCCCAGTGACGGCGCGGTGATCATTGTCACCTCATCTTATAATGGCGCGGCGCCCAATAATGCTACCAAGTTTTTAAGCTGGATTGAAGGAGCCGGGGCGGACGCCGCCCAAGGCGTGCCTTATACGGTCTTTGGCTGCGGCTCACGCGACTGGGCTGCGACCTATCAATCTGTGCCGCGCCGCATGGATGCGGCCATGGAAGCGGCTGGCGGCGCGCGTATCAAAGAGCGCGGCGAATCCGATGCCCGCGAAGATCTGGACGGCCAATTCCATGAATGGGCGGAAGATCTGTGGCCGGTTCTGGGTAAGGCCATGGCACTCGATATCGATTTCTCTGCACCCGTCGACACTGTGCCGCTTTACCGCGTCGAAATTGCTGAGAGCGTCACTGCCAACCCTGTCGCGCAGCAAGCAGGTACGCAGCCAATGAAAATTGCGGCTATTCGCGAGCTTCAGACCCATCCAAAGGATGAACAAACAATGCGCGCAACCCGGCATATTGAAGTCGAATTACCGGACGGCGTGACCTATCAACCGGGTGATCATCTGTGCGTCGTTCCTGTCAATCATCCATCTCTTGTTCAGCGCGCGCTCATGCGGTTCGGGTTTGATCAAGATACCCACATCCGTATTTTCTCCCATAGCGATATGCGCAGTCCATTCCCTAGCGGAAGTACATTTTCACTCCGGCGTCTCGCAGAAGTCTTTGGCGAGTTGCAGGCTGTGGCGAGCCGCAACGACGTGGCGCAAATGGCGCGCTACATTGAATGTCCGCACAGTAAACCGAAGTTGGAAGCTTTGGCGGCTCCGGCGAAAGACGGCGAAGACTTATACCGGACAGAAGTTTTCCTGAAACGTAAATCTGTTCTCGATCTGCTCGAAGAATTCCCTGCCTGCATCCTTCCGTTCGAAGTCTATATGGAGATGATACCGTGGCTTTCGCCGCGTTATTACTCGATCTCATCATCACCGAGCCAAGATCCGGCTATGTGCTCAATCACAGTCGGATTGGTCGAAGGCCCGGCCCGTTCCGGGCGCGGTGTTTACAAAGGCGTGTGTTCGACATTTCTGTGCAATGCAAAAGTCGGCGACGAGGTACAGGCTATCGTGAAGGAACCGAGCACGCCGTTCCGTTTGCCCGAAGACCCAAGCGTACCAATTATAATGATCGGCCCGGGAACAGGTGTTGCGCCGTTCAGGGGCTTTATCCATAAACGCCGCGCGCAAAAGGATGCTGGCGCTGATATTGGAGAAGCGATGCTATTCTTTGGTTGCCGTCATCCTGAAAAGGATTTCCTCTATGAGGATGAACTCAAACAGGCTGAAAACGATGGCATTATTGAACTCCACACTGCGTTCTCACGCCTCACATCAGAACGCGTTTATGTGCAGGACTTATTGCGCCAACAGGAACCCAAGGTTTGGAAGCTCATTGAAGACGGCGCGGTGATCTATGTCTGCGGTGACGGCGCGGCTATGGAGCCGGATGTCAAGCGCGCGCTCGCGAATATGTATGCCGGAGAAAAAGATGTCAGTTTCGCTGAGGCACAAGCCTGGATGGAGGGCATGGCGAAAGATAATCGATACCTGCTCGATGTTTGGGCCGGGAACTAGCGGAGTTTTACGCAATCTTGTTTGCCGCCATCCTTCGAGACGCCGCTTAGCGGCTCCTCAGGATGAGGAAAATCGTGTTTATATAGTATGCAAAACCGCCCTATGCCCCATTCTGAGGCCGGGCGTAGCCCGGGGACTCGAAGGATGGCAAAGCAGAGCTTCGCGCGCTTGGCCTAGCCTATTCCGCTGCTGATGCCTCTGTCCATCGCAGAACAGGTTTTCTTGCCGCTTGGGTTTCGTCGAGGCGGCGCATTGGCGCATAAATCGGTGCAGCTTTAAAGCTTTCGGCTTCTCCGGCTTGCGCGCGTTCAGCGAGACTCCGCATTGAGGCAATAAAGCGGTCAAGCTCGCCTTTGGATTCGGATTCTGTGGGCTCAATCAACATCGCGCCGTGAACGACCAACGGGAA
>CAYGRF010000144.1:0-5805 GCA_964352275.1 uncultured Caulobacterales bacterium | reverse complement strand
ACCCATCCGGATTAAGACGCGCAAAGGCGATAGAAACCCGCTCACAGTCAGCCTATGCAGGTGCTATCGCTGTGCGAATCATATAGGCATGACCCATGACTGAATTGACCTTTACAGACGGAACGCCGCCCGAAGAGACGGGCGTCATCGAAGAGCATATCGACGAGGCCCTGTCCTCGCGCTATCTCGCCTATGCGCTCTCCACAATTACGCAGCGCGCGCTCCCGGATGTGCGCGACGGTCTTAAGCCCGTCCACCGCCGTATTCTCTATGCTATGCGGCAACTCAAGCTGAACCCGGAAAACGCTCATAAGAAATGCGCGCGCATTGTTGGCGACGTGATGGGGCAATATCACCCGCACGGGGACGCCTCGATTTATGACGCGCTTGTTAAACTCTCGCAGAGCTTTTCTGCGCGCTATCCGCTCGTCGACGGGCAGGGGAACTTTGGCAATATTGACGGCGATAGCGCCGCCGCCATGCGCTATACTGAGGCGAAAATGACGGCGGCAGGCGTGGCTCTACTCGCGGGGATTGACGAAGACGCGGTTGATTTTATCCCGACCTATAATGAAGAAGACCAAGAGCCGCAGGTTCTGCCCGCAGGCTTTCCGAACCTGCTCGCCAATGGCTCAACCGGGATTGCCGTCGGCATGGCGACATCCATCCCGCCCCATAACGCCGCCGAGGTGTGCGACGCGGCACTGCACCTGATTAAAACGCCGGGTGCGCGCATTGAAACGCTGATGCAATATGTCAAGGGGCCGGACTTTCCGACAGGCGGCACCATCATTGAACCGCATGAGTCCATCCTGGAGGCCTACGCCACAGGACGCGGCGGCTTTAAAGTCCGCGCGAAATGGGAGACCGAGGATATTGGCCGGGGCCAATACCAAATCATTGTCACTGAAATTCCCTATCAGGTGCAAAAATCCCGCCTCATAGAAAAGCTCGCGGAGCTGATTGAGACCAAAAAAGTGCCGTGGCTGGATGATGTGCGAGACGAATCTGCCGAAGACATCCGCATTGTTTTGGAGCCCAAGAGCAAAAATATTGACCCCAATATGCTCATGGAAAGCCTGTTTAAACTCTCGGCGCTCGAATCGCGCGTCTCGCTCAATATGAATGTTCTGGACGCCACCCGCACGCCGCGTGTGATGAATTTGCGCGAGGTTATTCAGGCTTGGCTTGATCATTTGCGCGATGTTTTGCAGCGGCGTTCGCGCCAACGCCTTGGCAAAATCGTTGACAGGCTCGAAGTCCTCGACGGCTATATGATTGCCTTCCTCAATATTGACGAGGTCATTAAAATCGTTCGGTTCGCCGATAAACCCAAACAGGAGCTTATTGCGCGGTTTAGCCTGACCGAGCGGCAAGCAGACGCGATCCTGAATATGCGGCTGCGCGCGCTCAACAAGCTCCAAGAGATAGAGATCAAGTCTGAATATGACATGCTCGCGGCGGAAAAGGCCGAGATCGAAGCGCTGCTGGGATCCGATGATTTGCAGTGGGCGGCCATTGCCGGGCAGATCAAAGATATTAAATCCATATACGGGCCGAAAACAGAGATCGGTGCGCGCCGCACAAAGTTCGGCGATGAGCCGGAAATCGAGATCGATCTGGCGACGGCCTTCATTACGAAAGAACCGATTACGGTTGTTCTGTCGGAAAAGGGCTGGATCCGCGCTATGAAGGGCCGGGTGGATGATGTCTCGACCATAAAATTCAAAGACGGCGATAAACCCGCTTTCATCATTCCGGCGGAAACCACTGATAATATTATTCTTTTTGGCTCGAACGGGAAGTTTTACACCCTATCGGCGGATAAGCTTCCGGGCGGGCGCGGCAACGGCGAGCCGATCCGGTTGATGATTGATTTGCAGGATGACCATGTGCCTGTCGGCTTGTTTGTACACGACCCGGAGCGGGAACTTTTGGTCGCCAGCACCGAAGGCTACGGCTTCCGCGTGGCCGAATCTGATATCACCGCCTCAACCCGAGGCGGGAAACAGGTTCTCAATGTCAAAGGCGACAATGAGGCTCTGCGCTGCGTTGCGGTAACTGGCGACAAAATCGCGGCCATCGGGGATAACCGCAAAATCCTCGTTTTTGACGTCGAACAAATCTCTGTCCTTAGTCGGGGCAAAGGCGTACGCATTCAAAAATATAAAGACGGCGGATTGGCGGATATTACGACATTCAATGCAGAGGACGGCCTGTCCTTCCTCGACACATCCGGCCGTAAAAACGCGGTCCCGGAGTGGAAAATCTGCGAAGGCAACAGGGCAGGCGCCGGACGGATGGCACCGAGAGGGTTCTCAAGAGCCGGGGTCTTCGATCCGGGGAAGGGGGTTTAGATGAAAACCTCCGTTAGCCTTCACTCTGATTTTCCAAACCCGGTGGACGCATTTGGCGTTGCAGGTAGCAAGGCTTCTCTGTATGGAAAGGCTCCGAATTTAGGGAGAGCTTTATGAGCGCCGCAGCCGAACAGGGCACAGCCCATCTATCCAACTATTTTACGCAGAGCTTAAAAGACCGCGACCCGGATCTTTGGGCGTCTATGCAGGATGAACTGCATCGCCAACAGCACGAAATTGAACTGATTGCGTCTGAAAATATCGTCTCCAAAGCCGTCCTAGAAGCGCAAGGCTCTGTGCTCACCAATAAATATGCCGAAGGCTATCCCGGAAAGCGCTATTATGGCGGGTGCCAATATGTTGATGTGGCCGAGCAATTGGCCATAGATCGCGCCTGTGAGCTTTTTGGGTGCGGGTTCGCGAATGTGCAGCCCAATTCCGGATCGCAAGCTAACCAAGGCGTATTCCTCGCGCTATTGCAGCCGGGTGATACAATTTTGGGTATGGACCTCGCGTCCGGTGGTCATCTGACTCACGGCGCGCCGCCCAACATGTCTGGGAAATGGTTTAACGCTGTCGCTTACGGGGTGACGGAGGATACGAACCTGATTGACTATGATCAGGTCGAGCGCCTTGCCAAAGAGCATAAGCCGAAAATGATTATTTGCGGCGGTTCGGCCTATTCGCGCCAAATCGATTTTGCGCGTTTTCGCGCTATTGCTGATATGGTTGGGGCCTATCTCCACGTCGATATGGCGCATTTTGCCGGGCTTGTCGCGGGCGGAACGCACCCAAGCCCGTTCCCGCATGCGCATGTGGCAACGACGACAACCCATAAAACTCTGCGCGGGCCCCGCGGCGGCATGATCCTGACCAATGATGCAGCGCTTGCGAAAAAATTTAACTCTGCGATTTTCCCCGGCCTTCAAGGCGGGCCTCTTATGCATGTGATTGCCGGCAAGGCGGCAGCCTTTGGCGATGCGCTACGGCCCGAATTTAAAGCTTATTCCCAGCGCGTGATTGATAATTGCCGCGCTATGGCCAGCGCCTTGGTCGAGGCCGGATATGCTGTTGTCACCGGCGGAACCGATACGCATCTGGCGTTGATTGATCTCTCGCCCAAAGGCGTCAAAGGCAACGCAGCCGAGAAAGCTCTGGGGCGCGCTTATATAACCTGCAACAAAAACGGCATTCCGTTTGATAAAGAGAAGTTCACCATCACATCCGGCATTCGGGTTGGCTCACCTGCGGGCACGACGCGCGGCTTTGGCCCCGCAGAATTTCGCGAAATCGGGCAGTTAATGGCCGAGGTTTTGGACGCGCTTGCGGAAAATCCAAAAGGCAATCCCGAGATCGAAGAGTCAGTCAAAGAACGCGTTATCGCGCTAACAAACCGGTTTCCGATTTACGAAGGATAGTTTTTAAGCCGGAACGACGTAAGTCACCGTTGCCCGGCTTGATATTTTCTCGGATTTATCTGATCGCATCTCAACGCTGACCACGGCGAGATGTTTGCCCAATTTTATGAGTTTGGCATCAGCAATCAGCGCGCCGCCTATACAAGGCCGCAGAAAATCAATATTTAGGTTAGATGTAACCGCCATCGGCACAATACCTGTCCGCGTGAAAATAACGGCATAGGCGGCATGATCCGCCAGCGCCATTTGCGTTGGCCCGGAAATATAACCGCCGGGGCGGATATGGCGGGAGCCGACCTCCATCCGCATAATTACATGTCCGTCTTGGACATATTCAAACGCCGGAATATCATCGTCTCGACCGTCGAAATTGGCTTTGAAGAAGGCGGTCATCTCTTTGGCTGTGACACGGCTCATACAGAATGTCCCTAAAGGCTATTTTTCGTATTTCACAACCGTGTTTTCGATCCGTCCAAAGATAGACTGGCCCTTTTTATCGTTCATTTCAATGGCGATTTTATCGCCGAATTTCATGAACTCTGTCTTGATTTTGTCGTCTTGGATTTTTTCGATCATGCGGATTTCAGCGATGCAGCTATAGCCATCGCCGCCGTCGTCGATTTTTTTGCCCGGCCCGCCGTCCATTTGGTTGGAGACCGTCCCGGAGCCAATGATTGTGCCCGCGCAGAGTTTGCGCGTACGGGCAGCATGGGCAACAAGCTGCGACATATCAAATGTCATATCCACGCCCGCATTGGCTTTGCCAAAGGGTTTGTCATTATATTCGACAAGCAATGGAAGGTGGATCGTGTTATTTTTCCATGCCTTGCCTAGCTCATCCGGCGTTACTGCGACGGGCGAAAACGCGGATGAGGCCTTACCATGGAAAAAGCCGAAGCCTTTGCGGAGCTCATTCGGTATCAAGCCGCGCAGGGATACGTCATTGACAAGCATAACAAGCTTAATGTGCTTTTCAGCCTCTTTAGGCGTTACGGCCATCGGGACATCATCCGTAATCACTGTGATTTCGGCTTCCATATCGATGCCAAAGGCCTCGTCTTCGGCCACAATCGCCTCGCGCGGGCCAATAAATGTGTCGGATCCGCCTTGGTACATGAGCGGGTCGGAGTAAAAGCTTTCAGGCACTTCCGCGCCGCGGGCTTTGCGTACCAATTCAACATGGTTGATATAGGCAGAGCCATCAGCCCATTGATAGGCGCGCGGCAGGGGGGAGGCGCAGGCCTCTTGGCTGAACGTGAAACTATCGCCTTTGCCTTTGTTAAGAGCATCATAGCGCTCTTTGAGTTTGGGCTCGCACTCGGCCCAATTGTCCAGTGCTTCCTGGAGGGTCGCGGCGATGTCGCCAGCGTCAACGGCTTTCGTCAGGTCGCGTGATACGATGATAAGGTGGCCGTCGCGGCCATGTTTAAGAGATGCGAGTTTCATAATATGTCCTTAGAGTTTTAATGTGAGCGCGAAAAAAGGCTGCGATCAGCTCTCATCCGCGATTTTTTCATGAAGCCACGCTGCATGACGCGGCGCTTTTTTTGTCTCTGACCATTCGGCAAGCATGGCTGGAGCAACGTCATGGAGTTGCTGCATTTGCTCAGGCGTCCCGATATTGGCCGCAAATTCCAAGCGGTGACCATTGGGGTCAAAAAAGTAGATGGATTTGAAAATGCCGTGATGTGTCGGCCCCAAAACATCAATACCGCGGGTTTCAAGATGCGCTTTCATATCCATGAGAGCCTCAAGACTGCCTAATCGCATAGCGATATGCTGAACCCAAACGGGGGTGTTGCGGTCACGATCCATATCCGGCTGCTCCGGCAGTTCAAAAAAGGCGAGAACATTATTATTTCCAGCGTCCAGGAAAATATGCATGTAGGGATCATAAGCGCCAGTTGAAGGCACGTGATCTTCTGCAATGGCAAGCTGGAAATCCATGCCCAAAACACCATTGTAAAACTCAACAGTTTCTTTGGCGTCGCGGCAACGATAGGCTACGTGGTGAAAGCCGTCTATATTCG
>CAYGRF010000143.1:0-5865 GCA_964352275.1 uncultured Caulobacterales bacterium | reverse complement strand
AGATAATTATACTGCCAGACATGGGTGAGTTCATGCATGAGGTGCGCGGTCTCTGCCGGGCGGCGGGCCTCTATCGGCGCGCCGGGCCAGTAAATCCTATAGCCTCGCGCCACAGTGATCCGGCGCGGGGTCAGGGGCGTCCATGTCCTGTTGTGGATTTCCACACGCCGCAATTCAATCGTAGACGCAATCGGGGCCGGGACGCGCCCAATTTCCGACGGGGTCAACCCCCGCATAATTTACGCGGCAAATATTTGCGACGGATCTTTGAAACTTTTAAACTCAAGCGCATGACCGGAGGGGTCAAGGAAGAACATGGTTGCCTGCTCGCCCGCTTCGCCTTTGAACCGAATATAAGGCTCGATAATAAACTCTGTGCCCGCATCAATCAGTCGTTTTGAAAGCGCCTGCCAATCCTCCCAGTGCAATATCGCGCCGAAATGCCGGACAGGTACATCTTTGCCGTCAACCTTATTTGTCAGTTCCTGCGTAGCCGCAGCCTCTGGTTTGACGTGGAAAGAAAGCTGGTGACCAAAGAAATCCAGATCAATCCACGTATCAGCTTCCCGGCCTGCGCGGCACCCTAAAACATCGATATAAAAACGGCGCACCGCCTCTTTGTCTGTGATCGGCGCAGCCAAGTGAAACGGCGCGAGGGGGGCGGCGGAACGTGTCATAGTATGTCCTTAGTAGGCAATTACATTAGCAATTTTTGCCTTCTTATCACGTAATTTATAGCTTGTCATTCTACTGACAGTTTGTTCAGACACTTATGGTAGTTTACGCGCAACAATAATGTTTCATGGCTTAACGCGAGCATAAAACACCGCTATAGAGACTCGCTCATGAGGGGAAAAATATGACGACCTTGCAATTTTCCGAAGACGCGTTCCTTAAAGTCGCGAGCAAAGAAGAAGATTTTACCAACCTTGCGGATCAAGGCTTTGAGCGCGGCGCGGAGAGCTTTTTAAAAAGCTTTTACGCCGACACACTCGAAAACGAATTTCTCGATTATAGCCTCGATGATTTGATTATTCTCGCCCGAGACTTTTGGATGCAGGGCAATCGCCGCAAACCGGGCGAGTCGATTGTCTCTGTAAAAACCTCCCCAACGCCAACCGGCGCGGCCAAACTGGATACGGCCATACAAATCATTACAGACGACATGTCGTTTTTAGTCGACAGCTTGGTCGCGGCAGTATCGTCCTTCGGAATCACGGTCAGCGGGCTGTTTCACCCGATTGTCGAGGGTTGGCGCGATGATGACGGCAAATGGTGCGAAGCCGGCGAAGACGTTACGGAATCGATGATTTTGCTTATGGTGCCACCGCAAACCCGCCGCGCGCAAGAGCGTATCGAGACGGAAATTCGCGCAACACTCGCTGAAGTCACAACGATAAATTCTGATTTTCTACCGCTTGTTCAAAATGTCAGGCTGTGCGCCGAAGAACTTAAACATTCTCACGGCAAGACCCCGAAAGACGATCTCGATGAGGCTGTGGCCTTTCTCGATTGGCTAGCCGGCGGAAACTTTGTTTTATTTGGTGCGCGCCGATATGATTTTAAACGCAGCGCGGCAGATATTGTCGAATCCGTCATCAGAGAGGACGCGGCCTTGGGCTTGCTGCGTAATCCGCACGTGACAGTCCTGCGGCAAAGCAGTGAGCCGTCTATTATGGCCTCGAACGCTGACCGGTTTGCCAATCATGGCCCGCCCGTGACCGTGGCCAAATCCAACATGTTTACCAAGGTTCACCGCAGGGTGAGAATGGATTATATTTCTGTCAAACATTTCGGTAAATCCGGCAAGGTGATAGGCGAGACGCGCTATGTCGGCCTGTTTACGTCCGAAGCCTATAACCGCTCGCCGCATTTTGTTCCGCTGATCCGCGAAAAGGTCGCCCGGATTGCCAAACTCTCCGGATGGGCGCCCGGCTCGCATAATGCCAAACGGCTAGATTATGTGCTATCTACATATCCCCGCGATGAGCTGTTTCAAATCGATCATGATGACTTGCTGCGGATTGCAACAGGCGTAGCGCAGGCCTTTGACAGGCCGCGAACGCGTATTTTCGTGCGCAGAGACCGGTATGAGCGCTTTGTTTCCGTCCTCGTTTACGTGCAACAGGAACATTATAATAGCCGGGTTAGGGAACGGATTGGCGCACGGCTCAAAGACGCTTTTGGCGGGCGGCTGTCCGCATTTTATCCGCAATATAGCGACGCGCCAATGGCCCGCGTACATTTCATTATCGGCATGAACCCTGACGAAGGCCTTCACCCTGACTTGCAGGCACTCGAAGACGACATTGCCCGGATTGCTCAGCCTTGGTTCGACGGCGTCAGGTTGCTCGCGGAAGACGCCGACGATGATAGCGCGATTAAAGCCATTTCACATTATAAACGCGCATTTTCTGTCGCTTATCAAGATGCGTATAGTTGTGAACAGGCCTTCATTGACATTCAGGTGTGTGAGACCCTCTCAGAAAGCGCACCCCTTGCCGTCAGGGTTTATGATTTAAGCAAAGTCTCAGACGGCGTTTTCAAAGCCAAAATTTACCAACGCGGCAAGCAGCTTGAGCCCTCGGATATTATGCCGGTATTCAGCAACTTCAATGGACATATTGTTGAAGAAACGGGTTACGATCTACGCCGCAAAGACGGCTCGGTCATTTGGGTTCATGATTATGAGGTGCGCCTGTCATTTATTCCCAAAGATACGGAAAAGCTCACAGAAACCTTTGAAACGGCGTTTTTGGCCACATGGAATGGCAACAATGAAGACGACGCGTTTAACCGGCTTATCCTGCCGCAAAACGCCAATTGGCGGGATATAGCGTTTTTGCGCCTGATCGCCCGCTATCGGCGGCAAAGCGGGCTCGACCCATCGGAAGCCACCCAGATCGAAGCCTTAGAACTTTACCCAGAGCTCACGGGGCAGCTCCTTGCACTCAAAAACGCCAAGTTTTCACCGGATTTATATAAGACAATCGCTAAGCGCCAAACGGCCGTTGAGACCATTGAAAGCGATATTGCCAAGGGCCTTAACGCCGTCACATCTCTTGACCATGACCGGGTCATTCGCCGCATGGCGGATGTTATTTCCGCGGGACTGCGCACCAATTTTTACCAAAAAATTGAGGGGCACTTTAAGCCTTATATTTCCCTGAAAATTAAGAGCGACACGCTCGATAATCTGCCCGCCCCTAAGCCCTACCGCGAAATTTATGTCAGCTCGCCAAAGATCGAAGGCGTACATTTGCGCTTTGGTCCCGTGGCGCGCGGAGGTCTGCGCTGGTCTGACCGCCGTGATGATTTCCGCACCGAAGTGCTCGGCCTCGTCAAAGCGCAGCAAGTCAAAAATGCTGTGATTGTTCCGGGGGGATCCAAAGGCGGGTTTTACCCGAAACAACTGCCTAAAGGCGGCACGCGCGCCGAGGTGCAGGACGAAGCCATCGCGGCCTACAAAACCTTTATCTCCGGCATTTTGGATCTGACCGATAATTATGTTGGCGAAAGCACAGTCGCGCCCAAGGACGTTATCTGTTGGGACGGTCCGGATCCATATCTCGTTGTCGCCGCTGACAAAGGCACAGCGACATTTTCCGATATTGCTAACGGCATTGCCAATGATTACGGCTTTTGGCTTAGCGATGCGTTCGCATCCGGCGGCTCTGTCGGCTATGACCACAAAGTCATGGGCATCACAGCGCGCGGGGGCTGGGAAGCGGTCAAGCGGCATTTCCGCGAAATGGGCAAGGACATTCAATCCGAAGACTTCACCGCCATCGGTGTGGGCGATATGTCCGGCGATGTTTTCGGCAATGGTATGCTGCTGTCCAAACACACCAAATTGGTGGCAGCCTTTAACCATCTCGATATTTTCATCGACCCGAACCCGGACCCGGCAAAATCGTTCAAAGAGCGAAAGCGCATGTTCGCATTGCCGCGCTCGACTTGGCAGGATTATGATCAATCCCTGATTTCCAAAGGCGGCGGGGTCTTCTCCCGCCAAGACAAAGCCATTCCTCTTAGCGATGAGATGAAAGCTTTAACAGGGCTCTCTAGCGACACTGTCACGCCCAATGAGTTGATGCATGCGCTGCTAAAATCACCCACAGAACTGCTATGGTTTGGCGGTATCGGCACCTATATCAAATCTCAGGCACAATCCCATGCGGATGCCGGCGACAAGGCCAATGACCCGATCCGTGTTAACGGCGAAGACATCAAAGCCAAAGTAATCGGCGAAGGCGCAAACCTCGGCGCAACTCAGGCCGGGCGAATTGAATATGCGCAAAAAGGCGGGCGCCTGAACACGGACGCGATTGATAACTCAGCCGGGGTGGATTCTTCGGATAATGAAGTGAACATCAAAATCTTGCTCGGCGGCGCGATAGAGAAAAAATCGCTCAAACGCGAAGACCGCGATGCTTTGCTCGCCAGCATGACCGACGATGTTGCGGCGCTGGTATTGCAGCATAATTATGACCAAACCGGAGCTCTGTCTCTGGCGGAAATGCGCGCCTTGCCCGATCATGATGCGTATGAGCGCCTGATGATAAGCTTGGAGCGGCGCGGCGCACTGAGCCGGAGCGTGGAGAACCTGCCCGGTACTGAGTCCATGCAGGCACTAGCCGCGCAGAAAAAAGGGCTCACCCGCCCGGAAATTTCCGTGCTGCTAGCCTATGCCAAAAACACGCTGTTTGATGATGTTATTAAGACGGATGTCGCTGATGATCCATTGATGATGGACATTTTGATGGATTATTTCCCGCAAGCCCTGCATAAATTTGACGGCGCGATGCAAAGCCACAGGCTGCGGCGCGAAATTATCACATCCCGGCTGATTAACCGTATCATTGATGTATGCGGGCCTGTTTTCATGCGGCGAATGAAAGAGCAAACTCAAGGCTCTATCAATGACATCACCCGCGCCTTTATTGTCGGCTATGAGACGCTTAAAATCGCAGATCTTCGCAAAAACATTGCCGCGCTCGATAATAAAGTGAAAGCCGAAGCGCAGCTACAGCTACATAATGAGATCGCCAATGTCATGCAGCGCGTGGTTGCTTGGCTTGTGCGTTCGGGCGAAACCGGCTCATTGTCAGAGCGCATCGCTCTGCGCGATCAATTAAGTGACCTTGTCGATTCGGCCTGGCTTGAGCTGCTCTCTCCCTATGATCAGCGGCGCGCCGAGAAACGCATTAAATCCTATTTCAAATCCGGTATTCCGCAATCTCTTGCTACCGATGTCGCGCTTTTGCGGGCCCGGGCATCCGGCTTTGATGTCGTCAGCCTGTCAAACGCCACAGGTTGGCCCGCGCAAAATGCGGCGGCGCTGTTCTATGATGTTGGCGGACGTTTCAAAATTGACCGTATTCGCTCCGCCCTGTTAAGCGCGGATTCAGACTCCCATTGGGAGCGGCTAGCGATGCGGCACTTACAGGAAGATTTCTTCAAGTCACAAGCCAAGTTCGCGCAAAGCATTGCTGCCTATCACAAAGCCAAAGGCGGATCTTCGGGTGATCCGGTTCGGCCGATTATCCAAGACTGGGTACGCGATGAGCTTCCGCAAATTAAAGCCTATGAGGATACGGTGACAGCCATGTCGCGCGCCGGATCGTGGACCGTTGCAAAATTTGCGATTGTCAACGCACAGCTCACGGATTTGATGGCGGGGCTTTAATAGCGAGAAACGGTGCGTGTTGCCGTCCTTCGAGACGCCGCTTCGCGGCTCCTCAGGATGAGGATTTATGTGGTGCCAGTCCAACCGAATACAATCATCATCCTGAGGCTGCGCGGAGCGCAGGGACTCGAAGGATGGCGCCAAGGGCAAGCCTTAAACTTTGCCCCTAAGCAATC
>CAYGRF010000142.1:3745-6016 GCA_964352275.1 uncultured Caulobacterales bacterium | reverse complement strand
AGATCGGTTTCCGGCAGATGATTGATCCCGGCAGCAGCAGCCCGCCCTCCCCCGGTTTCAAATTGCAGACATAGCGTATCAGCCCCCGTTCTGCGCGAGAGCGGCGCGCGGACGCTGACGACAAAACCGCCGCCGTTCATATGCGTTAAAACCGCATGGGCACGGTTTGGAAAGTTCTGCGCGCATTGATTGCTGTAAACCCCGGACGCCCGGCGCGCGCGGACATCATCCAGGAGCTGTATGATTTGGCCGTATTCTGTCTCGCTTAAGATATTGCCGCCAGCCACAAATTGCATGTCGTCTTGATATCCGGCATCCAGCTTTTCAAAGGTCTCAAGACCGCCTGACAGGAAATCCATCGGCGTATCAAACGGGGCGAGCTGCCGGTATAAATCGCCTGGGTGAAAATGTAGATCCTCAAGACTGGCTCCGTAGCCATTATAATTGATCAAAACCCCCAACCGTTCGAGTCGGTCTAGCGGCAAATCAAACCCGCTTGCCTTCTCGCGCGCCAGTTTTGGGAAATTATCACCAAAGGCAGCGGTAACGGCCCATGCACGGTAGGCCCCTTTAAGGCGGGCATCAACCAATAGCGCTGTGCACATTTCCGGTGATGTATCAATCAGCGCTTCGAGGCCTGGATGATCCGGAATATTGCCCGCATTGTGATGATCCATATAGAGCACATTTGCGCCCGCTTCTAATATCCGCTGCAAGTCCGGCATATTACTGCGCATGGATATATCGAGCACGGTGACATTGTCGCCCTTTTTTGCATCGACGCGGCTAAGCAACTGAATGTCACGTTTTCGGCCTGTAATGAGAGCCGCGCAAGGTTTGGGAGCGGCGCGGCGAAACTGTACCAAGGATAATATGCCGTCAGCATCGCCGTTGAAGACATCGTAATCCATCATGAAGGCTCATACACTGATAAAAACCCGTGATCGCGTAAATATATAACGATCATTTCGGCAGCGGAGTCCGCGCTCATATCCACAGTATTGACGTGAATTTCAGGGTTTTCCGGCTCCTGATATTCGGAATCAATGCCAGTAAAGTTTTTAATTTCCCCGCGCCGGGCTTTGGCATAGAGCCCCTTCACATCCCGAGATTCGCAAACATCCAGCGGTGTATTGACGAAAATCTCGACAAATTCATTCTCGCCCATAAGATCTCGCGCCATGCGCCGCTCCGCGCGAAACGGCGAGATAAAAGATGTCAGCGTGATTAATCCCGCATCGACCATCAGCTTGGCCATCTCGCCGATGCGGCGGATGTTTTCAATCCGGTCAGCCTTGGTAAACCCAAGATCCCGGTTGAGGCCGTGGCGTACATTATCACCGTCCAGCGTATAGGTGTGGCGGCCCAGATCCAAAAGGCGCTTTTCGACAAGATTAGCGATTGTGGACTTTCCGGAACCCGAAAGTCCGGTAAACCACAGCAATACAGGCTGCTGGTTTTTCTGCGCGGCGCGTGCATTTTTATTAACGTCCAAATCCTGCCAAACCACATTACGCGCACGCCGGAGAGCGTAATCGAGCATCCCGGCACCGACGGTGGCGTTGGTTTGCTTGTCAATCAGGATGAAGCTGCCTGTTTGGCGGTTTTCCGCATAGGGATCAAAGGGGATAGGCGCGGACAATGACAGGCTGCAAGCGCCAATTTCGTTGAGCGATAATGTGGTCGCCGCTTCTTCGGAAAAATCATTGACATTGACCCGGTGTTTCAGCGTCGTGACGCTGGCGGGTACAGTGTTATTTCCGGCCTTAAGAAGATATTCCCGGCCCGGATAAAGATCCGCATCGCTCATCCAAAACATATGGGCCCGGAACTGGTCGGCTTGCGGGGCCGGATTATCAGCGCGGCAAATCATGTCCCCGCGCGAAATATCGATCTCGTCAGTAAGTGTCAGCGTCGCCGCCATATCTTCGCCTGCAATGTCCAGAGTGCCATCATAAGTGACAATGGATTTGACGGTCGAGCGCTTCCCGGACGGTATAACAATAATATCGTCGCCGGGTTTAATCTGTCCTGAGGCGATTGTGCCTGAGAAACCGCGAAAATCCAGATTGGGCCGGTTCACCCATTGAACGGGCAGACGAAACGGGGCGTCTTTTGTATCGATATCCGTATTTACAGTTTCCAGATAATCCAGCAGGCACGGCCCCTTATACCAGGGCGTGCGCGCGGAGCGTGTGGTGACGTTATCCCCGGTCAGGGCCGACATCGGGATGCAGGTAATATCTGTAAATCCGAGGTCTTTGGCAAAGC